>NZ_JABWRI010000003.1:0-255875 GCF_014268865.1 Pseudomonas sp. BW16M2
CGTGGGAGCGGGCTTGCCCCGCGATGGCCATCGCGGGGCAAGCCCGCTCCCACGTTGTTTGAAATGTATTTTCGATCTAAACAAATACGAAAATATGATTTCTAGATATATGTGACGAGCTGTTAATGTCACTTCCATCCAGCGGGGACAACCCCTCGCGGCCCTGCAATCGAATCGAAGGAAGCGCTTTCAATGCTGGTTGTTTCTGTCGGTGGTAGCCCCAGTCTTCGTTCACGCTCCGGCGTGCTGCTAGAACGCTCGCGCGACTGGCTGCAGGAGCGCGGTGTCGAGGTGGTGACCTTCCAGGTGCGGGAATTCCCCGCCGAGGACCTGCTCCACGCGCGCTTCGACAGCCCGCAGGTGCGTCACTTCAACGAGCTGGTGGCCCAGGCCGATGGCCTGGTGGTCGCCACGCCGGTGTACAAGGCGTCGTTCGCCGGTGCCCTGAAGACCTTGCTCGACCTGCTGCCCGAACGTGCCCTGGAACACAAGGTGGTCCTGCCGATCGCCACCGGCGGCAGCATCGCCCACATGCTGGCCGTGGACTACGCCCTCAAGCCCGTGCTGTCGGCCCTCAAGGCGCAGGAGACCCTGCAGGGGATCTTCGCCGACGACAGCCAGGTCGCCTACGGCGAAGGCACCCGACCCGCGCAACTGGCCGCTGCCCTGGAGCAGCGCCTGCAGGATTCGCTGGAAACGTTCCACGGCGCCCTGGCGCGCCGGCCTCGGCCGGTGGTGCCGGGCGAGCTCAACGAACGCCTGATCAGTGCCCGTTGGAGCATCTGATCACCCGCTATACCGCTTGACCGTTATTCCCACCTTACTCGCCCGTCAACGAGGCAAGCAGGTGCTACCCGAACCCACTCGCACAGGAGAGCGCCATGCGCACAATCTTCTTGCGTCGCGGTCTGGTCGCCCTGTTTGCGGCGGCTGTGTCCTTCGGCGCCATCACTCAAGCCCAGGCCGAGAGCCTGCGCATCGGTTATCAGAAATACGGCACCCTGGTGCTGCTCAAGGCCAAGGGCTCGCTGGAAAAGCGCCTGAAGGAACAGGGCATCGACGTGCAATGGACCGAGTTCCCCGGCGGCCCGCAACTGCTCGAAGGCCTCAACGTAGGCTCCATCGACTTCGGCGTGACCGGTGAAACTCCACCAGTGTTTGCCCAGGCTGCGGGTGCCGACCTGCTGTACGTCGCCTATGAGCCGCCAGCCCCGCACAGCGAGGCGATCCTGGTGCCGAAGGGATCGACGATCCAGTCAGTGAAGGAGCTCAAGGGCAAGAAAGTCGCCCTCAATAAGGGTTCCAACGTGCACTACCTGCTGGTACGCGCCCTGGAAGACGCCGGCCTCAAGTACACCGATATCCAGCCCGTCTACCTGCCGCCGGCCGATGCCCGCGCCGCCTTCGAGCGCGGCAGCGTCGACGCCTGGGTGATCTGGGACCCGTACCAGGCCGCTGCCGAGCAACAGCTGCAGGCACGCACCCTGCGTGACGGCAAGGACCTGGTCGACAACCACCAGTTCTACCTGGCCACCCGCAGCTATGCCACCCAGCATCCGGCGGTGATCAACACCCTGGTCGAGGAAGTACGCGCCGTGGGCGAGTGGTCCCAGGCCAACCCGCAGCAGGTCACCGACCAGGTCGCGCCGCTGCTCGGCCTGCCCGCCGACATCACCCTGACCTCGGTGAAACGCCAGGGCTACGGCGCCGCGCCGCTGACTCCGGAAGTGATCGCCGCGCAGCAGAAGATCGCCGACACCTTCCAGGCCCTGAAGCTGATTCCCAAGCCCTTGAGTATCAAGGACGTGATCTGGACACCCCCGGCCAAGGTCGCCAGCGCGCCTTGAACGATTCGCCTGCGCCGGGGCGCCGCCCCGGCATGAGCCACCCTTGAGGAGACAACTCCAATGAGCCTTAACATCTTCTGGTTCCTCCCCACCCACGGTGACGGCAAGTACCTGGGCACCAGCGAAGGCGCCCGCGCCGTCGACCACGGCTACCTGAGCCAGATCGCCCAGGCCGCCGACCGCCTGGGCTTCGGCGGCGTGCTGATCCCCACCGGACGTTCCTGCGAGGACTCCTGGCTGGTGGCGGCGTCGCTGATTCCGCTGACCGAGCGCCTGAAGTTCCTGGTGGCCCTGCGCCCGGGGATCATTTCGCCGACCGTGGCCGCGCGTCAGGCCGCCACCCTGGATCGCCTGTCCAACGGCCGGGCGCTGTTCAACCTGGTGACCGGCGGTGATCCGGACGAACTGGCCGGTGACGGCCTGCACCTGAACCACCAGGAGCGCTACGAGGCGTCGGTGGAATTCACCCGCATCTGGCGCAAGGTGCTCGAAGGCGAAACGGTCGACTACGACGGCAAGCATATCCAGGTGAAAGGCGCCAAGCTGCTCTACCCGCCGATCCAGCAGCCGCGTCCGCCGCTGTACTTCGGTGGTTCCTCCGAGGCCGCCCAGGACCTGGCCGCCGAGCAGGTCGAGCTGTACCTGACCTGGGGCGAGCCGCCGGCGGCCGTTGCCGAGAAGATCGCCCAGGTGCGTGAGAAGGCTGCGGCCCAAGGCCGTGAAGTGCGCTTCGGCATCCGCCTGCACGTGATCGTGCGGGAAACCAATGAAGAGGCCTGGGCCGCCGCCGACAGGCTGATCTCGCACCTGGACGACGACACCATCGCCCGCGCCCAGGCGTCGCTGGCGCGCTTCGACTCGGTCGGCCAGCAGCGCATGGCCGCGCTGCACGGCGGCAAGCGCGATAAGCTCGAGGTGGCGCCGAACCTGTGGGCCGGTGTCGGTCTGGTGCGTGGCGGTGCCGGCACCGCGCTGGTGGGCGATGGCCCGACCGTCGCGGCGCGGGTCAAGGAATACGCCGATCTTGGCATCGACACCTTCATCTTCTCCGGTTATCCACACCTTGAGGAGTCGTACCGCGTCGCCGAGCTGCTGTTCCCGCACCTGGACGTGCAGCGCCCGGAGCAGCCGAAGACCGGTGGCTATGTGAGCCCGTTTGGTGAAATGGTCGCCAACGACATCCTGCCCAAGTCCGTGTCGCAGAGCTGAGGACCGGGGCCATGAGTCGTGCATCTCCCACCACCTGGTCCAAGCGCCTGGCGCCCTGGGCCCTGCCGATCCTGCTGCTGGCGGTATGGCAGTTGGCGGTCAGCGCTGGCTGGCTGTCGACCCGCATCCTGCCGGCGCCGAGCGCGGTGGTCAGTGCCGGTGTCGAGCTGGTGCGCAGCGGCCAGATCTGGACCCACCTGGCCATCAGCGGCTGGCGTGCCGGCCTGGGCTTCGTGATCGGTGGCAGCCTCGGCCTGTTGCTGGGCTTCATCACCGGCCTGTCGAACTGGGGCGAGCGCCTGCTCGACAGCTCGGTGCAGATGATCCGCAACGTGCCGCACCTGGCGCTGATCCCGCTGGTGATCCTGTGGTTCGGCATCGACGAGTCGGCAAAGATCTTCCTGGTGGCGCTGGGGACGCTGTTCCCCATCTACCTGAACACCTACCACGGGATCCGCAACGTCGATCCGGCGCTGGTGGAGATGGCGCGCAGCTACGGGCTGTCGGGCTTCGCCCTGTTCCGCCAGGTGATCCTGCCGGGGGCGCTGCCTTCGATCCTGGTCGGTGTGCGCTTCGCTCTGGGCTTCATGTGGCTGACGCTGATCGTCGCCGAGACCATCTCGGCCAACGCCGGCATCGGCTACCTGGCGATGAACGCCCGCGAGTTCCTGCAGACCGATGTGGTGGTGTTGGCCATCGTCCTGTACGCGGTGCTCGGCAAGCTGGCCGACCTGGCTGCCCGGGGCCTGGAGCGGGTGTGGCTGCGCTGGCACCCGGCGTACCAGGTGGCGAAGAAGGAGGGCGCATGATGACCGTGCTCAAGGAACAGCCGCCACGCCTGCTGCGTGGCATCCCCCTGGCGGCCCGGGACCTGCGTCGCACCTTCGGCCAGCGTGAAGTGCTGCGCGGCATCGACCTGCACATTCCGGCCGGCCAGTTCGTCGCCATCGTCGGCCGCAGCGGATGTGGCAAGAGCACCTTGCTGCGCCTGCTGGCCGGGCTCGACCAACCCAGCGCCGGCCAACTGCTGGCGGGGGCCGCGCCGCTGGCCGAGGCCCGCGAGGATACCCGCCTGATGTTCCAGGACGCACGCCTGCTGCCCTGGAAGAAGGTGATCGACAACGTGGGCCTGGGCTTGTCCGGCAACTGGCGGCCCCGCGCCCTGGAGGCACTGGAGGCGGTCGGACTGGTCGATCGCGCCAACGACTGGCCGGCGGCGTTGTCCGGCGGCCAGAAGCAGCGGGTGGCCCTGGCCCGGGCGCTCATTCACCAGCCGCGCCTGCTGCTGCTGGACGAGCCATTGGGTGCGCTGGATGCCCTGACCCGCATCGAAATGCAGCAATTGATCGAGCGCCTGTGGCGCCAGCACGGTTTCACCGTGTTGCTGGTCACCCACGACGTCAGCGAAGCCGTCGCCGTGGCCGACCGGGTGATCCTGATCGAAGACGGCGCCGTCGGCCTGGACCTGGTCGTCGACCTGCCCCGGCCACGGGTGCGGGGTTCGCACCGCCTGGCGGCGCTGGAAAGCGAAGTGCTCAACCGTGTTCTGTCCGTCCCGGGCACCCCGCCCGATCCGGAACCTGTAGCCCCCTTGCCCACGCAGTTGCGTTGGGCTCACTGAATCCTCGAAGCCGCAAAAGGAATGACGCCATGACCATCAAAGCCATCAACGTTCGCAACCAGTTCAAAGGCACCGTGAAGGAAATCCTCGAAGGCCCGGTACTGTCGGAAATCGACGTGCAGACCGCCTCCGGTATCGTCACTTCGGTGATCACCACCCGCTCCGTGAAGGAGCTGGAGCTGCAGGTGGGCAGTGAAGTGATCGCCTTCGTGAAATCGACCGAGGTGTCCATCGCCAAGCTCTGATTTCCGGTGTCTTGCGAAGCGTGGGAGCGGGCTTGCCCCGCGATGGCGTCAGTCGACACATCTACGTGGCCTGACTTGACGCTATCGCGGGGCAAGCCCGCTCCCACGCGGGATCAGCGCTTGGCCAGATAAGGCGGCAGATACAGCCCCAGATAGGCCTCAAACACCCGCATCCCCTCTTCCGCCATGCGCGGCGTGATCGCTTCATGCAACTGCATCGAGCGGGCATACACCCGGTCGCTCAGCTCCATCGCCAACGCGAACACATCCATGTCCCTAGGCATCGCCGGCAGCTGGAAATGCCGGTCGAACAGCCGGTGCATCAGCTCGCCCAGCTCCAGGTCGTGCTGACGGTCGGCCTGCACCACCTCACTCAACCCATGCTGGGCCAGGATCAGCTGCCGCGCCGCGGCATCTTCGTTGTAGATGTCGAGCATGCGCTGCTCGATCAGCCGCGACAGTTGCGGCCAGGTACTGAACGCGCTGCTGTCGATGGGCGCGTTCAGGGCCTCGCGAAACGCCCGGTGCACATCGGCGGTCAACGCCTCGAGCAAGGCCGGCACGCTGGCGAAGAAGTGATACACCGACGACGGCGGAATCTGCGCCCGTTCGGCCACGCTGTAGATCGACAGCGCCGCCACCCCTTGCCCGGCCAGCAGCTCGCGGGCCGCGGCCAGGATCGCTTCGATCCTGGCCTGGCTGCTGGCGCGTGGCTTGCGTGGGGAGGTGGGGCGGGTCATCAGTTGCTGATCGCCAGGATGCTGGCCTGGTAGGCGCCGACGAACAGGTCGAAGTCACCCACCTCCTGCTGCTCCAGGCGCGACTGCTCGGCCAGGGATTCACGGGCGAGGGTTTCGAAGGCCTGCTGGCGCTCGGCGGGCAGCGGCTGCTCGCGGAAGCTCTCGGCGTGCAGGCGGCTCTGGCGCAGGGAGAACTGGACGAAGCTCTCGTCGTGCTCGGTCATGCGCGCCAGCACCTGGGCCGATGGCGTCAGCTCGGGGTCGTCGACCTTGGCCTGTTGCGCTTCCAGGGCCTTGGCGTGTTCGTTGCCGCCCTGGGCGCGGTCGAGCAGCCCGGCCAGCTGGCCGATGCGTTCGATAAGTTCGCTTGCCCATGCCTTCAGCGCGACCGGCTGGCCGTCACGGCGCAGCTCCAGGCCCGGGCGCCGGCCGTCCTTGACCACGGTGAGGAAGTTGTCGGTGCACTGGCCGCACTCGCCGTTGTCCAGCTGCGGGCTTTCTTCCAGGGCGCAGAACAGCAGGAAGGCGTCGAGGAAGCGCGCTTCGGTCAGGTCGATACCCACCGGCAGGAACGGGTTGATGTCCAGGCAGCGCACTTCCACGTACTGCACGCCACGGGAGGTCAGGGCCTGGATCGGCCGCTCGCCGGTGTAGGTGACGCGCTTGGGGCGGATGTTCGAGTAGTACTCGTTCTCGATCTGCAGGATGTTGGTGTTCAACTGCACCCACTCGCCATCCTTGTGCGTGCCGACCTCGACATAGGGCGGGTAGGGCGTGCCGACGGCCTTGCGCAGGCTGTCGGTGTAGCTGGCCAGGTTGTTGTAGCAGGGCGTCAGGCCCGCCTGGGCGTTGCTCTGGTAGCCCAGGTCGCTCATGCGCAGGCTGGTGGCGTAGGGCAGGTAGAGGGTCTGGGCATCCAGCTCTTCGAGCTGGTGCGGGCGGCCGCGCAGGAAGCCTTTGTCCAGGGCCGGGGAGGCGCCGAACAGGTACATCAGCAGCCAGCTGTAGCGGCGGAAGTTGCGGATCAGCGCGATATAGGCCGAGGACTGGTAGTCGCGGTCGTCCTGCTCGCCGCCTTCGGCGTCGCGCAGCAACGGCCACAGCGCCTCGGGCAGGGAGAAGTTGTAGTGGATGCCGGCGATGCACTGCATGGTGCGGCCGTAGCGCAGGGCCAGGCCCTTGCGATAGACGTGCTTGAGCTTGCCGATGTTCGAGCTGCCGTATTCGGCGATCGGGATGTCTTCCTCGGCCGGCAACGCGCAGGGCATCGACGGGCTCCACAGGTATTCGTCGCCCAGCTTGGTGTAGACGAAGCGGTGGATCTGGTCGAGGCTCTCGAGCACCTTGGCCGGGTCGGCCAGGGCCGGGGTGATGAACTCCAGCAGCGACTCGGAATAGTCGGTGGTGATCTGCTCGTTGGTCAGCGCCGAACCCAGGGCCTCGGGGTGCGGGGTCTGGGCCAGGCGACCGTCGTCGGTCACGCGCAGGCATTCGCGCTCAATGCCGTGCAGGCACTGCTTGAGCAGGTCGATATTGTCGCCGAGCAGGCTCAGGCGGCGGTTGAGGAGGTCGCTCAAGATGGATTCCTTCACGCGTCAGTCGCCCCAATATGGGGGTAGGGATGACGGTCTACAAGGGTAGTTGGGAAAGGAACTGGCGTTGTCGCCTGGTTTGCTCGGTTCCGGTGCATCTGATCGCGGGGCAAGCCCGCTCCCATGAAGTCTGTGAACGTTCGTGGGAGCGGGCTTGCCCCGCGATCAGGTGTACAGCAATGCGCCGAAAATACCGCAGATGGGGGCCTGTCAGCTAGAGAACCGCGAAGGTTCCCTGGGCCTTGGCCACCAGCTTGTCGTCCTGAAGCACGTCGGCGTCGACCACCAGCGTGCGCCGCCCGGCGTGCAGCACCCGGGCGGTGCACAGCACCTCGCCCTCGCTGACGGCGCGCATGTAGTTGATCTTGCACTCGATGGTCACGCTCTGCTGGTCGAAGCCATGGCTGGCCGAGCAGGCCAGGCCCATGGCGATGTCCACCAGGCTGAAGATCGCTCCGCCGTGCAGCTTCTGGCCGCGGTTGCGCAGGTGCGGCTCGAGCGCCAGGGCCACCTCTGCAACACCCGTGTCCAGGCGTTGCAGGCGGCAGCCCAGGAGCTGGCTGAAGGCGCTCTCGACGTACGCTTTCGGTACGTCCATCACTTCTTCTTCAGTTGCTTGGCGTTGGCGAACAGCGATGCCATGGCGTTGTTGGCCGGCGCGGCGGTGCTGGCCTCGCGCTGGCGCGGCGCCTGCTGCTGGCGGTTGCCGCCGTTGCCACGGTTGCCACCGCGGTTGCCCTCGACCTTCTCGCCCGGGGTGTCGCTCATGCGCATGGACAGGCCGACGCGCTTACGCGGGATGTCCACTTCCATGACCTTGACCTTGACCACGTCGCCGGCCTTGACCGCTTCACGCGGGTCCTTGACGAACTTCTCCGACAACGCCGAGATGTGCACCAGGCCGTCCTGGTGCACGCCGATGTCGACGAAGGCACCGAAGTTGGTGACGTTGGTCACCACGCCTTCGAGGATCATGCCCGGCTCCAGGTCCTTGAGGTCCTCGACGCCGTCCTGGAAGGTGGCGGTCTTGAACTCCGGGCGCGGGTCGCGGCCCGGCTTGTCCAGCTCCTGGAGGATGTCGGTGACGGTCGGCAGGCCGAAGCTTTCGTCGGTGAATTTCTTCGGATCCAGGCGTTTGAGGAAACCGCTGTCGCCGATCAGCGAGCGAATGTCGCGGTCGGTGTCGGCGGCGATGCGCTGCACCAGCGGGTAGGCTTCCGGGTGCACCGCCGAGGCGTCCAGCGGGTTGTCGCCGTTCATCACGCGCAGGAAGCCGGCGGCCTGTTCGAAGGTCTTCTCGCCCAGGCGGCTGACTTTCTTCAGCGCGGCGCGGGTGGCGAACGGGCCGTTGGCGTCGCGGTGGGCGACGATGTTCTGCGCCAGGGTGGCGTTGAGGCCGGAGATGCGCGTCAGCAGCGCCACGGAAGCGGTGTTGACGTCCACGCCCACGGCGTTCACGCAGTCCTCGACCACGGCGTCCAGGCCGCGGGCCAGCTTCACCTGCGACACGTCGTGCTGGTACTGGCCGACGCCGATGGATTTCGGATCGATCTTGACCAGTTCGGCCAGTGGGTCCTGCAGGCGGCGAGCGATGGACACCGCGCCACGGATCGACACGTCCAGGTCAGGGAATTCGCGGGCGGCCAACTCGGAAGCCGAGTACACCGAGGCGCCGGCCTCGGAGACCATGATCTTGGTGATCTTCAGGGCCGGGTATTTCTTGACCAGCTCGGCCACCAGCTTGTCGCTTTCGCGGCTGGCGGTGCCGTTACCGATGGCGATCAGCTCGACCGAGTGCTTGGCGCACAGCGCGGCCATGATGGAAATGGTGCGGTCCCAGTCGTTCTTCGGCGCGTGCGGGTAGACCGTGGTGTGGTCCAGCAGCTTGCCGGTGGCGTCGACCACGGCGATCTTGCAGCCGGTGCGCAGGCCCGGGTCGAAGCCCAGCGTTGCGCGCGGACCGGCCGGGGCGGCCAGCAGCAGGTCGTGCAGGTTGTGGGCGAAGACGTTGATCGCCTCGCCTTCGGCGTTGTCGCGCAGCTCGCCGAACAGGTCGGTTTCCAGGTGGGTGTACAGCTTGACCTTCCAGGTCCAGCGCACCACTTCGCCCAGCCATTTGTCGGCCGGGCGGCTGCGGTTTTCGATGCCGACATGGTTGCCGATCATCAGTTCGCACGGGTGCAGGGTGCCCGGCAGCTCCTCGCCGACTTTCAGCGAGGCGCTCAGCACGCCTTCGTTGCGCCCGCGGAAGATCGCCAGGGCACGGTGCGATGGCGCGCTGCGCAGCAGTTCGTCGTGGGCGAAGTAGTCGCGGAACTTGGCGCCTTCCTCTTCCTTGCCAGCGACCACGCGGGCGGTCAGCACCGCTTCCTGCTTGAGGAAACCGCGCAGCTTGTCGAGCAGGGCGGCGTCCTCGGCGAAGCGCTCCATGAGGATGTACTTGGCGCCTTCCAGGGCGGCCTTGACGTCGGCCACGCCTTTTTCGGCGTCGACGAAACGTGCCGCTTCGCTTTCCGGGTTCAGCTGCGGGTCGTTGAACAGGCCGTCGGCCAGCTCGCCCAGGCCCGCCTCCAGGGCGATCTGGCCCTTGGTGCGGCGCTTCTGCTTGTACGGCAGGTACAGGTCTTCGAGGCGGGTCTTGGTGTCGGCCAGCTTGATCTCGCGGGCCAGCTCCGGGGTCAGCTTGCCCTGCTCCTCGATGCTGGCCAGGATGCTGGCGCGGCGCTCGTCGAGCTCGCGCAGGTAGCGCAGGCGCTCTTCCAGGTGGCGCAGTTGGGTGTCATCCAGGCTGCCGGTCACTTCCTTGCGGTAACGGGCGATGAAGGGCACGGTCGATCCTTCGTCCAACAGGCCCACGGCCGCTTCGACCTGCTGTGGGCGCACGCCCAGTTCCTCGGCGATACGGCTGTTGATGCTGTCCATGAAAACCACCTGACAAATAGTGAATGCAAGGCCGCGGGTGGGCATTCATGCCCGGCGGCGCTGGGTGAAAGCCGCGCATTATACCCATCGTGCCGGGCTTGCGGTGATGGCGCGGCGCCAGCCGACGACGGGGCGACAGTGGCATGCCGGGAAAAATCTGCTAACAATGCACACGGCACGCGCTGCAGTGGCTACGCCATAATGCGCGGCGATATCAGAGGAGTTATTCATGACCAGCACCGCAAACGCCGCAGAAGGCGACAAGATTCTCATCGTCGACGACGACCCGGGCCTGAGCAGCCTGCTGGACCGTTTCTTCACCAGCAAGGGCTTCCGTGTCCGCACCGTGCCCAACGTCGAACAGATGGACCGCCTGCTGGCCCGTGAAGTGTTCAATTTGGTGGTCCTCGACCTGATGCTGCCGGGCGAGGACGGCCTGTCCGCGTGCAAGCGCCTGCGCGCGTCGAACAACCAGATCCCGATCATCATGCTCACCGCCAAGGGCGACGAGCTCAGCCGCATCAAGGGCCTGGAGCTGGGCGCCGACGACTACCTGGCCAAGCCGTTCAACCCCGACGAACTGGTGGCCCGGGTCAAGGCCGTGTTGCGTCGCCAGTCCCCGAGCGTGCCGGGCGCGCCGGGCAGCGAGGAAGAGACTGTCACCTTCGGCGACTACGAGCTGTCGCTGGCAACCCGCGAACTCAAGCGCGGCGACGAGACGCACATGCTCACCACCGGTGAGTTCGCCGTGCTCAAGGCCCTGGTGATGCACGCCCGCGAGCCGCTGACCCGCGACAAGCTGATGAACCTGGCCCGCGGCCGCGAGTGGGACGCCCTGGAGCGCTCCATCGATGTGCAGATCTCGCGCCTGCGCCGGATGATCGAGCCCGACCCGTCCAAGCCACGCTACATCCAGACCGTATGGGGTGTGGGCTACGTCTTCGTGCCGGACGGAAACGCCGGCAAATGAGCCTGTCGGCACGTCAGGGTGCAGCAGGGCGACCCATGCGGGTCGCCCTGTTTGCGTCTGTGGCGGCCGGCCTTTTCAGCGCAGTAGTTGATCGATGAAAACGCCTCTCTGGTTCCCGCAAAGCTTCTTCGCCCGCACCCTCTGGCTGGTGCTGATCGTCGTGCTGTTCTCCAAGGCACTGACGCTCGTGTACCTGCTGATGAACGAGGATGTGCTGGTCGACCGCCAGTACAGCCACGGCGTGGCCCTGACGCTGCGCGCCTACTGGGCCGCGGATGAAGAGAACCGTGACCAGATCGCCGAGGCGGCCGGCCTGATCCGCGTGACCGGCGCCGGCGTGCCGGAGGGCGAGCAGCACTGGCCCTACAGCGAGATCTACCAGCGC
This sequence comes from Pseudomonas sp. BW16M2, assembly GCF_014268865.1. Classification (NCBI taxonomy): domain Bacteria; kingdom Pseudomonadati; phylum Pseudomonadota; class Gammaproteobacteria; order Pseudomonadales; family Pseudomonadaceae; genus Pseudomonas; species Pseudomonas sp. BW16M2. The sequence continues at coordinate 11,532 of NZ_JABWRI010000003.1, forward strand.
CAGATGCAGGCCGAGCTGGGCGATGACACCGAGGTGCGGCTGCGCATCCACGCGCCGCCCGCGCTGTGGGTCAATGCCCCGAGCCTGGGCCCGGGCTGGCTCAAGGTGCCGCTGTATCCGCACCCGCTGCGTGGGCAGAAGATCTGGAACGTGCTCGGTTGGTTCCTGGCCATCGGCCTGTTGTCCACGGCATCGGCCTGGATCTTCGTGCGCCAGCTCAACCAGCCGCTCAAGCGCCTGGTATTTGCTGCCCGCCAGCTGGGCCAGGGGCGCAGCGTGCGCCTGCCGATCAGCGACACCCCGAGCGAGATGACCGAGGTGTACCGGGCGTTCAACCAGATGGCCGAGGATGTCGAGCAGGCCGGGCGTGAGCGCGAGCTGATGCTGGCCGGGGTGTCCCATGACCTGCGCACGCCGCTGACCCGGCTGCGCCTTTCGCTGTCGCTGATGGACAACGACAGCGACCTCAGCGAGGACATGGTCCGCGACATCGAGGACATGGACGCGATCCTCGACCAGTTCCTGGCGTTCATTCGGGACGGGCGTGACGAACCGGTGGAGGAGGTCGACCTCAACGACCTGATCTACGAAGTGGTGGCGCCCTACAACCAGCACAAGGAGCAGGTGCGCCTGTGCCTGGAGCCGATCCCGCCGTTCCCGCTGCGCCGGGTGTCGCTCAAGCGCATGCTGGGCAATCTGATCGGCAACGCCCTGCATCACGCCGGCAAGGGCGTCGAAGTGGCGGCCTATGTGTCGGGCGACCAGAGCGCGCCGTATGTGGTGCTCAGCGTGCTGGACCGTGGCGCTGGCATCGACGAGTCGGAGCTGGAGACCATCTTCAACCCGTTCATCCGTGGCGACCGGGCACGGGGCGGCAAGGGCACCGGGTTGGGGTTGGCGATCGTCAAGCGCATTGCCGCGCAGCATGGCGGCAACGTGGAGCTGCGCAACCGCTCGGGTGGCGGGATCGAGGCGCGGGTGAGACTGCCGCTGGGGTTGTTGCTGCCGCGTAACGCTGTCTGATCGTTGTTGATTGTACGGGCCTCTTCGCGGCTAAAGCCGCTCCCACAGGTTTTTGCATGTTCTCTGTGGGAGCGGCTTTAGCCGCGAAGAGGCCCGTAAAGGCGCCATCAGCCCTTGCCCTTGGTCCGCGTCTGATTCGGCCCGCTGTTCTTCTCCAGGTGCTCGATGATCATCCCGGCCACGTCCTTGCCGGTGGTTACCTCGATACCCTCAAGCCCCGGCGATGAATTCACCTCCATCACCAGCGGCCCGTGATTGGAACGCAGGATATCCACCCCCGCCACGCTAAGGCCCATGACCTTCGCCGCGCGAATGGCGGTCATGCGCTCCTCGGGGGTGATCTTGATCAGGCTGGCCACGCCACCGCGGTGCAGGTTGGAGCGAAACTCGCCCGGCTTGGCCTGGCGCTTCATCGAGGCGATCACCTTGTCGCCCACCACGAAGCAGCGAATGTCGGCACCCCCGGCCTCCTTGATGTATTCCTGGACCATGATGTTCTGCTTCAGGCCCATGAACGCCTCGATCACCGATTCGGCGGCCTTGGTGGTCTCGCACAGCACCACGCCGATGCCCTGGGTGCCTTCGAGCACCTTGATCACCAGTGGCGCGCCGTTGACCATCTGGATCAGGTCGGGAATGTCGTCCGGCGAGTGGGCGAAACCGGTGATCGGCAGGCCGATGCCGCGCCGAGACAGCAATTGCAGCGAACGCAGCTTGTCCCGCGAGCGGGCAATGGCCACCGATTCGTTGAGCGGGTACACGCCCATCATCTCGAACTGGCGCAGCACCGCGCAGCCATAGAAGGTGACCGATGCACCGATGCGCGGGATCACCGCATCGAACCCCTCCAGCGGCTTGCCGCGGTAATGGATCTGCGGCTTGTGGCTGGCGATGTTCATATAGGCCCGGAGCGTGTCGATCACCACCACTTCGTGGCCCCGCTGGGTACCGGCCTCGACCAGGCGGCGGGTGGAATACAGACGCGGATTGCGCGACAGCACAGCGATCTTCATGCAGCACCTGTGACAGGGGAAAGGGTGGCCGGGAAGGCCGGTTTGTCCTGGACGTACTTAAGGCCTGGGTTGACCACCAGCTGGCCATGGATGAGCGCCTTCGAGCCGAGCAGCAGCCGATAGCGCATGCTCTTGCGGCAGGCCAGGGTGAACTCGACCTCCCAGACCCGGTCGCCGAGTGCCAGGGCCGTACGGATCACGTAGCGGATCTGGGCCTGGCCGTTGGAGCTCTTGATGGTCTTCATGGTCACCAGTGGCGCCTCGCAACGCCGGTGGCGCAACTGCACCACCGAGCCCAGGTGCGCGGTGAAGCGCACCCATGGCTGGCCATCGCGCTCGAACGGTTCGACCTCGGTGGCGTGCAGGCTGGAGGTGCTGGCGCCGGTGTCGATCTTGGCGCGCAGGCCGGCGACACCCAGCTCGGGCAGGGCGACCCACTCGCGCAGGCCGATCACAGTCAGGTGGTCAAATGTCTTCACGAAGCGTGCCCTGGGGATATGGAGGTGAACTGTAATGACGGCACGGACTTTTTGCATCCGTCAGTCACGGTAGTACAGTTCCGTGAAAGACAGAATTCGAGGAAAGACCATGGCACAAAAGCCTGAAGACGACGACAAGGTACGCCTGGACAAATGGCTGTGGGCGGCGCGCTTCTACAAGACCCGCGCCCTGGCCAAGGCGGCGATCGAAAGCGGCAAGGTGCACTGCCGGGGCGAGCGCTGCAAGCCGGGCAAGGAGCCGCGGGTGGGCGACGAGTTCGTGCTGCGCACCGGTTTCGACGAGCGCACCGTGGTGGTCAGGGCATTGTCGGTGGTGCGCCGCGGCGCGCCCGAGGCGCAGGCGCTGTATGAGGAAACGGCCGAAAGCATGAAGCGCCGCGAACAGGCGGCCGAGATGCGCAAGGCGGGCGCGCTGGGCATGACCAGCGACGGGCGGCCGAACAAGAAGCAGCGGCGCCAGATCCACCAGTTGCACGGCAGTTTCGACTGATCGGGGCTGTCGTTTGGTTCGTTGCAACCAGCCCTTGCAACATTCGGTAACTCCTCGGCAGATGAGCAAGAAAATGGGATTCACTACCATTTACATCTCTCAATCCAGCGAGGAGTACCCCCGATGTTGCCCCGCAAGCCCCTACTGGCCGCCCTGGCCCTCACTCTGTTCGGCGGCACCGCCCAGGCGGCGGATGAAGTGGTGGTGTACTCCTCGCGCATCGACGAGCTGATCAAGCCGGTGTTCGACGCCTATACCGCCAAGACTGGCGTCAAGATCAAGTTCATCACCGACAAGGAAGCCCCGTTGATGCAGCGCATCAAGGCCGAGGGCGAGAACGGCGTGGCCGACCTGCTGCTCACCGTCGATGCCGGCAACCTCTGGCAGGCCGAACAGATGGGCATCCTGCAGCCGATCAAGTCGGCGGTCATCGACCAGAACATCCCGCCGCAGTACCGCGCCTCGTCCCATGACTGGACCGGCCTGAGCCTGCGCGCGCGGACCATCGCCTACTCCACCGACCGGGTCAAACCGGGGGAACTCAGCACTTACGAGGCACTGGCCGACAAGAACTGGGAGGGCCGCCTGTGCCTGCGCACGGCGAAGAAGGTCTACAACCAGTCGCTGACCGCCACGCTGATCGAGAACCACGGCGAGGCCGCGACCGAGAAGCTGATCAAGGGCTGGGTCAACAACCTGTCCACCGATGTGTTCTCCGACGACACCGCAGTAATCCAGGCCATCGCCGCCGGCCAGTGCGACGTGGGTATCGTCAACACCTACTACTACGGGCGCCTGCACAAGGAGAAGCCTGACCTGCCGGTGAAGCTGTTCTGGCCCAACCAGGCTGATCGCGGCGTGCACGTCAACCTGTCGGGCATCGGCCTGACCAAGCACGCACCGCATCCGGAAGCGGCGAAGAAGCTGGTGGAGTGGATGACCGGCGAGGAGGCGCAGAAGCTGTTCGCCGATATCAACCAGGAGTTCCCGGCCAACCCGAAGGTCAAGCCTTCGGCGGAAGTCGCGGCTTGGGGCACCTTCAAGGCCGACAGCATTCCGGTGGAAGTCGCCGGCAAGCGCCAGGCCGAAGCCATTCGCTTGATGGACCGGGCTGGCTGGAACTGAGCCTATCGCCTTATCCTTGAGAACCAATCGCGGGGCAAGCCCGCTCCCACGAACCATGCGGACGTGGGAGCGGGCTTGCCCCGCGATGCTATCGCCCAGCCATCGAGATCTTCGATTTGCCTCACACCCCCCAACGCCGCTGGTACCTGCCGGTCTCCCTGACCGCCGCCCTGGTCCTGCTCCCACTGAGCGTCCTGCTGCTGTCCTGGCAATCGGTCGACATGCAGATCTGGTCGCACCTGCTCGACACCCAGATGAGCCGCCTGCTGGGCAACACCCTCACCCTGGTGCTGGGGGTGGGCCTCGGCGTGACCGTGCTGGGGGTGAGCCTGGCCTGGCTCACCAGCCTCTGCGAGTTCCCCGGCCGGCGCTGGCTGGACTGGGCGCTGATGCTGCCGTTCGCGATTCCGGCCTATGTCCTGGCGTTCGTCTTCGTCGGTCTGCTCGACTTCTCAGGCCCCGTGCAGACGGCCCTGCGCGAGGTGTTCGGGCCCATGCGCCTGCCACGGGTACGTTCCACCGGCGGGGTGATCACAGTATTGGTGCTGGTGTTCTATCCCTACGTCTACCTGCTGGCGCGCACCGCGTTCCTGGCCCAGGGCAAGGGTCTGATGGAGGCCGCGCGGGTGCTCGGGCTGTCGCCGCTGCAGGCGTTCTGGCGGGTGGCCTTGCCCATGGCGCGCCCGGCCATCGGCGCCGGCATCGCCCTGGCGCTGATGGAGACCCTGGCCGATTTCGGCGCGGTGGCGGTGTTCAACTTCGACACCTTCACCACGGCTATCTACAAGACCTGGTACGGCTTCTTCAGCCTGTCCAGCGCGGCGCAGCTGGCCAGCCTGCTGCTGCTGGCGGTGATGCTGGTGCTGTATGGCGAGCGCCGTGCCCGGGGCGCCAGCCGCAGTGGCAACGAGCGACCACGGGGTCAGGCGCTGTATCACCTGCGAGGCATCAAGGCCTTGGCCGCGAGCGGCTGGTGCCTGCTTGTCTTCGCCTGCGCCTTCGTCATCCCGATGCTGCAGCTGCTGGCGTGGTTCTGGCAGCGCGGCCGGCACGACCTGGACGAGCGCTACCTCGGCCTGGTCATGCACACCCTGTACCTCGGCGCCATGGCGGCGCTGATCACGGTCAGCGTGGCCATGCTGATGGCCTTCGCCCGGCGCCAGGCACCGACCACGGCCATCCGCGCCGGGGTCGGTCTGGCCAACCTCGGCTATGCCTTGCCGGGCTCGGTGTTGGCGGTGTCGATCATGCTGGCGTTCAGCTACCTGGACAACCAGCTGGTGATACCGCTGTCGCAGTGGTTGGGCGGGGCGGGCAAGCCATTGTTGCTGGGCAGCCTGTCGGCCCTGCTGCTGGCCTACCTGGTGCGGTTCATCGCCGTGGCCTATGGCCCGCTGGAAAGCAGCCTGGAGCGGATCCGCCCGTCGTTGCCGGAGGCGTCACGCAGCCTCGGGGTCGCCGGGCCGGGATTGTTTTTCAAGGTGTATCTGCCGCTGCTGGTGCCCGGTGCGCTCAGCGCCGCCCTGTTGGTGTTCGTCGACGTGTTGAAGGAGATGCCGGCGACACTGCTGATGCGCCCATTCGGCTGGGACACCCTGGCCGTGCGGGTGTTCGAGATGACCAGCGAGGGCGAGTGGGCACGGGCCTCGCTGCCGGCCCTGACCCTGGTGCTGGTCGGCCTGCTGCCGGTGATCGGCCTGATCCGTCGCTCGGCCCATCGTCCGGGCCACCCGCGCTGAGGGTGCCACGCAGCTTCCTTGCGGCTACAATGCGCGGCATTCGCAGCGACGGGTCCTACAAAAACAGGTGATGATTGAACATCGCCGACCGCCGCCGCCTCGCCACGCCCGGAAGGAGAAACCCATGGGACAGCGTACGCCTCTGTATGACCTGCACCTGGCGCTCGGCGCCAAGACGGTCGATTTCGGCGGATGGGACATGCCCCTGCATTACGGCTCGCAAGTCGAGGAGCACCATCAGGTGCGCAGTGACTGCGGGGTCTTCGATGTCTCCCACATGACCGTCATCGATATCGACGGTTGCGCCGCCACGCCCTGGCTGCAACACCTGCTGGCCAATGACGTGACGCGTCTGGAAAACCCCGGCAAGGCCCTCTACAGCCCCCTGCTCAACGCCGCTGGCGGAGTGATCGACGACCTGATCGCCTACCGCACCGAGGACGGCTACCGCCTGGTGGCCAACGCCGCCACCCGCGACAAGGTACTGGCCTGGCTGCAAGCGCAGAGCGAAGGTTTCAAGGTCGGCTTCAAGGTCCGTCCCGAGCTGGCCATTCTCGCCATCCAGGGCCCGCATGCCCGGGAAAAGGTCGCTGCCCTGCTCAGCGCCTCGCGTGCCGCGCTGATCCGCGAGCTGCGCCCCTTCGAAGGCCTTGCCGACGGTGACTGGTTCATCGCCCGTACCGGTTATACCGGCGAGGACGGCCTGGAGATCATCCTTCCCGGCGAGCAGGCCCCGGCGTTCTTCAACGACCTGGTCGGCGCCGGCATCGCCCCGAGCGGCCTGGGCGCGCGCGACACCCTGCGCCTGGAAGCCGGCATGAACCTGTACGGCCAGGACATCGACGAAGCCCACACCCCGCTGACCTCCAACCTGGGTTGGAGCGTCGCCTGGGAGCCGGCGGGCCGCGAGTTCATCGGCCGTGCCGGCCTGCTGGCGGAAATCGAGCAGGGCGTGAAGGAAAAACTGGTCGGCCTGGTGCTCGAGGAGCGTGGTGTTCTGCGTGCCCACCAGGTGGTCCGTGTATCCGGGATTGGCGAAGGAGAGATCACCAGTGGTAGTTTCTCGCCTACGCTGAGCAAATCCATTGCCCTGGCCCGCGTGCCCATGGCCACCGGCGACCGCGCCGAAGTGGAGATCCGTGGCAAGTGGTACCCGGTGCGGGTGGTCAAGCCGACCTTCGTGCGCCATGGCAAGATCCTGATCTGATTATCCAAATGGCGGGCCGACCGCTGACCCTAACGAGGAATACAAGACAATGAGCCAAATCCCCGCCGACCTGCGTTATGCCGAAAGCCATGAATGGGCCCGCCTGGAAGCCGATGGCACCGTGACCGTGGGCATCAGCGACCACGCCCAGGCCGCACTGGGTGACGTGGTGTTCGTCGAGCTGGCCGAAGTCGGCAAGGTGTTCGCCGCCGGCGACGCCGCTGGCGTGGTCGAGTCGGTCAAGGCTGCCTCGGACATCTATGCGCCGGTGGGCGGCGAGGTGATCGCGGTCAATGAAGAACTGGCCGACAGCCCGGAACTGCTCAACGAAGAGCCCTACGAATCGTGGATCTTCAAGCTCAAGCCGAGCGACAAGTCCGAGCTGGACAAGCTGCTGGATGCCGCTGGTTACGCAGCCCTGATCGGCGAGTGACAGGACCGGCTTCATCGCGGGGCAAGCCCGCTCCCACGCATGGTACACATCGTGGGAGCGGGCTTGCCCCGCGATGAGGCCTGCACTGCAAATGCAATAATCCCCGCACATTCGGCAATCCTTCCTAGACTTGTAAGTCTCCCTTGAGAACTGGTCCAGGAAGAGATCGTCGCCATGTCCCAGTCGCCATCCCTGCATCAACTGCAAGAGCCCAACCCTTTCCTGCGTCGCCACCTGGGGCCCGATGCCCAGGAGCAGCAGGCCATGCTCGACGTCCTCGGCGTCGCCAGCCGCAGCGAACTGATCGAGCAGACGGTACCGCCGGGCATCCGCTTCAACCGCCCGCTGGACCTGCCGCCGGCCCTCGATGAGCAGGCCGCGTTGGCCAGGCTGGCGGGCCATGCCGCGCAGAACCAGCTGTGGACCAGCCTGATCGGCATGGGCTACCACGCGACCATCACCCCTACTGTCATCCTGCGCAACGTGCTGGAGAATCCCGGCTGGTACACCGCCTACACGCCCTATCAGCCGGAGATCGCCCAGGGGCGCCTTGAGGCGCTGCTGAACTACCAGCAGATGGTCATCGACCTCACCGGCCTGGCGCTGGCCAATGCCTCCTTGCTCGACGAGGCCACCGCCGCCGCCGAGGCCATGGCCCTGGCCAAGCGCGTGGCGCGCAGCAAGAGCAACGCCTTCTTCGCCGACGAGCACTGCCACCCGCAGACCCTGTCGGTGCTCAAGACCCGTGCCGAGGGCTTTGGTTTCGAGCTGATCATCGATTCTGTGGATAACCTGGCCAAGCACAAGGTGTTCGGGGCGTTGCTGCAGTACCCGGACACCCACGGCGAAGTGCGCGACCTGCGCCCGCTGATCGACCAGCTGCACGCCCAGCAGGCCCTGGCCTGCGTCGCCGCCGACATCCTCAGCCTGGTGGTGCTCACGCCGCCGGGCGAACTGGGGGCCGATGTGGTGCTCGGCTCGACCCAGCGTTTTGGCGTGCCGATGGGCTACGGCGGGCCGCACGCGGCCTATTTTGCCTGCCGCGACGACTACAAGCGGGCCATGCCCGGGCGCATCATTGGGGTGTCCCGCGATGCCCGCGGCAACACCGCGCTGCGCATGGCCCTGCAGACCCGCGAGCAACACATTCGTCGGGAGAAGGCCAACTCCAATATCTGCACGGCCCAGGTGCTGCTGGCCAACATCGCCGGCTTCTACGCTGTCTACCACGGCCCTGAAGGCCTGCAACGCATCGCCCAGCGGGTGCACCGGCTGACCTTCATCCTCGCCGCCGGCCTCGAAGCCAAGGGCATCAAGCGCCTCAACCAGCATTTCTTCGACACCCTGACCCTGGACGTCGGCGGCACTCAGGCGGCAATCATCGAGAGCGCCGAGGCCGCGCGTATCAACCTGCGCATCCTCGGGCGCGGGCATCTGGGGGTGAGCCTGGACGAAACCTGTAACGAAGCCACGGTGCTCAAGCTGCTGGATATCTTCCTCGGCGTCGATCATGGCCTGGACATCGCCACGCTCGATCAGCAGGCGCTGCCCGAAGGCATCCCCGGCGCGCTGGTGCGCCGTACGCCGATCCTCGGGCACGCGGTGTTCAACCTGCACCACAGCGAAACCGAGATGCTGCGCTACCTCAAGCAGCTGGAGAACAAGGACCTGGCGCTGAACCAGTCGATGATCCCGCTGGGCTCGTGCACCATGAAGCTCAATGCCAGCAGCGAGATGATCCCCATTACCTGGCCGGAGTTCGCCCAGCCGCATCCCTTTGCCCCAGCCGCCCAGGTGCAAGGCTACAAGGCGATGATCGACGAACTGGAAAGCTGGTTGTGCGCCATCACCGGCTTCGACGCCATCTGCATGCAGCCCAACTCCGGTGCCCAGGGTGAATACGCCGGGCTCATGGCCATCACCCGTTACCACCGCAGCCGCCACCAGCCCGGGCGCACCTTGTGCCTGATTCCGTCCTCGGCCCATGGCACCAACCCGGCATCGGCGCAGATGGCCGGCATGGAGGTGGTGATCGTCGAGTGCGACGAAGACGGCAACGTCGATCTCGACGACCTCAAGGCCAAGGCCCACGCCGCCGGCGAGCGGCTGTCATGCCTGATGGTGACCTACCCCTCCACCCACGGCGTGTACGAGGAGGGAATCCGCGAGATCTGCGAAGTGGTGCACCAGCACGGCGGGCAGGTGTACATGGATGGCGCCAACCTCAATGCCCAGGTGGGGCTGGCGCGACCGGCGGACATCGGTGCCGATGTCTCGCACATGAACCTGCACAAGACCTTCTGCATTCCCCATGGCGGTGGCGGCCCGGGCATGGGCCCGATCGGCATCCGCGCCCACCTCAAGCCGTTCGTCGCCAGCCACCCGGTGGTGCCGGTGCCAGGGCTGGAACCGACCAACAGCGCGGTGAGCGCGGCGCCCTGGGGCAGTGCCAGCATCCTGCCGATCAGCTGGATGTACATCGCCATGATGGGGCCGCAACTGGCCGACGCCAGCGAGGTGGCGATCCTGTCCGCCAACTACCTGGCCAGCCAGCTGCGCGATGCCTTCCCGGTGCTCTACCGTGGGCGCAACCAGCGGGTCGCCCACGAGTGCATCTTCGACCTGCGGCCGCTCAAGGCGCTGACCGGCATCACCGAGGAGGATGTGGCCAAGCGCCTGATGGACTACGGCTTCCATGCGCCGACCATGTCGTTCCCGGTGCCGGGCACGCTGATGGTCGAGCCCACCGAGAGCGAGTCGAAGGCCGAACTGGACCGTTTCGTCGAGGCGATGCTGGCGATCAGGGCGGAAATCGCCGAGGTGCAGGAGGGCAACTGGCCGACCGAGGACAATCCGCTCAAGCATGCGCCGCACACCCTGGCCGATGTGCTGGCGCCGTGGGACCGGCCATACAGCATCGAGCAGGGCATCGCCCCCAGCGCTCACGCGCGCCAGCATAAATACTGGCCGGCGGTGAACCGGGTCGACAACGTGTATGGGGACAGGAATCTGTTCTGTGCGTGCGTGCCGGTGGAGGCATATCGCTAGCGTCTGGCGTGGTGTCTTGCATTGGGGCCGCTGTGCGGCCCATCGCCGGCAAGCCGGCTCCCACAGGGGCCGCGTATGGCCTGAGGCGACGCGATCGGGGTGGGAGCCGGCTTGCCGGCGATGGGCTGCAAAGCAGCCCCGGGACTTACTCGGCCACGGCGTTCTTGGCCAGGATCGCGTTGGCCAGTTCCATGTCGCTGGCCTGGACGCCCGGGTTGTCCGCGCGTACCTGACGGATCGCGGCTTCCAGGAACGGACCGCGGATGGCGCCTTCACTGGCGACGAAGCTGCCGGCGTCGTCCTGGGCGGCGACGATCAGCTTGTGGTCCTTGAAGGTCAGGTAGGTCGAGGCAGTGGTGGCACCGGAGGAGATGACGTTGCGCCAGAACGTGTCGGCCATGGCGGAGCCAAGGGGCAGCGAGCAGAGGACGGTGGCTGCGATGGCTGTTTTGAAACGCATGATGAATCACCTCGGTCGATGAGGGCTGTCGGAATGCCGGTTTGATCCGGTTTACCGCTGCCAAGTTCCCGACCACACAGGGGATTTCTTACTTATCCACAGACCCGCAGCACTTCCTCCAGGGAGGTCAGCCGTTGCTCGGCCAGCCGGCGCCCGCAGCGGCGCAGGTCGTGCAGGCCATCGGCGGCCGCCTGCTGGCGCAGCGCCTCCAGGTCGGCGCCCGGGGTGATACGCTGGCGCAACGCGCTGCCGACCCGGAGCAGCTCGAACAGCCCGGTGCGGCCATGAAACCCGCTGCCCCGGCAGGTCTGGCAGGCGGGGCGATCGGTGTTTTCCATGCCTTGGCAGGATGGGCACAGGGTGCGCACCAGGCGTTGGGCCATGACCCCGAGTAGCGTGGCCCTGATCAGATAGTCGGCCACCTTCAGCTCCTGCAAGCGGGTGATCGCCGCGCAGGCATCGTCGGTGTGCAGGGTGGACAGCACCAGATGGCCGGTCAAGGCCGCCTGTACCGCCACCTGGGCGGTTTCCTGATCGCGGATCTCGCCGATCATGATGATGTCCGGGTCTTGCCGCAGCAGGGCGCGCACGCCATCGGCGAAGCCCAGGCCCAGGCCGGGTTGCACCTGCAACTGGTTGATCGTCGGCTCCAGGCGCTCGATGGGGTCTTCGATGCTGCACAGGTTGACCTGGGGCGTGGCCAGGTGGCGCAGGCTGGCGTAAAGGGTGCTGGTCTTGCCCGAACCGGTGGGGCCGGTCACCAGCAGGATGCCCTGGCGCCGCTGCAGCAGGGCTTTCCACTGGGCCAGCAAGGGCGCGTCCAGGCCAAGGTGTTCGAGGGCTTCGTGGCGTAGCTGCGGATCGAACAGGCGCAGCACCAGCTTCTCGCCGAATGGCGTGGGCAGCGTGGACAGGCGCAGTTCGATCTGCGCGCCATCCGGCAGGCGGCTTTTCAGGCGACCGTCCTGTGGCCGGCGTTTCTCCGCCACGTTCATCCGGCCCAGGTGCTTCAGGCGGCTGACCATGGCCAGGGCGACGCCCGCCGGGAAGGCGTAGACGGGGTACAGCAGGCCATCGATGCGCAGGCGCAGGTGACCCAGCTCGCGGCGCGGTTCCAGGTGGATATCGCTGGCGCGCTGCTCGATGGCGTACTGCAGCATCCAGTCGACGATGCGCACCACATGTTGATCCTCGGCGCCCGCCTGGGCCTGGCTGGCGCCCAGCTCCAGCAGTTGCTCCAGCTCGCCGAGCCCGGTTGCCGGGGGCTGTCCGGCGCCGCGCAGCGAATGCGCCAGGCCGAAGAAGGTGGGCGTCAGCTGGCGAATCTGCCGTGGACTGGCCAGCACCCGTTGCACGCGCTTGCCCAGGCCTTGGCTCAGGTCGGCTTCCCAGTCACGTCGATAGGGTTGGGCGCTGGCCACGGTCACGCTGCTGTCATCCAGCGCCACGGCGAGGATGCCGTGACGCTCGGCGAAGGCCGCGGACATCAGGCTGGCGACCTGTGCCAGGTCGACCTGCAGCGGGTCGATGTGCAGGAACGGCTGGCCTACCAGGTCGGCCAGCCAGTGGCAGAGCGCATCGAGGCCCAGGCGCTGGCCAGGGTGCAACGGGTCTGCCAGGGCCAGCTCGGCGATCAGCTCCAGGGGATGTTCGTCAGGGTGCTGCCTGGCCCGCTCGAGCGCCTTGAGCGCGTCGCAGGCGGCGATCCGTTGTTCGGCGAGCAAGGCGTCGAGCAGCCGGTTCAGGTCCAGGTCTTGGCTAGCGTTGGCGAACATGGCGATATCCCTGCCAGGTGATCCATGACGCTGGCAAGGCTAGCCAGAGGGCGCGCCGGTCGGGTGAATAAAGGGTTTCGGAATCTTGCCGGAGCGCGATCAGGCCGAGGCGGCCTGCGCCAGGCGTGGCTGGCACTCCAGGCTGACATCGGCCACGCAGACCAGGTTGCGCAGCTTCTGCGCGATGACTTCGGCGCGGTGCCAGCTCAGGCCGCCGATGCCGATTTCCATGTCCAGCAGGTCATCGCACTGGCTGACCCGCACGCTGTGCGGCGTGAGGAACTGCAGGGCGAACAGGTTGAGCACGCGGCACAGGCTGTCCGGCTCCGCTTCGGCCTGCAGGCGATAGTGGACAATGCTGTGGGCGGTGTTGGCGGCCCAGGCGTCGATCCTGGGGTGTTCGGCTGCGTGCATGGCGTTTCTCCGCGAAAGTGGAGAAATTCTTGCACGTTGGTGGTGGTATTTTTTCGCTATGATTTAAGTGTTTTGTATTGTTTGCGAATAATTCAATTCGCAAAGTCAGACTTTGGAGAATTGATGATGCATGGCGAACTGGACGCCTATGATCGGCGGATCCTCGAACTGCTGCAGGAGGACGCGTCACTGTCCAGCGCGCAGATCGCCGAGCGTGTGGGCCTGTCGCAGTCGCCGTGCTGGCGGCGCATCCAGCGCTTGAAGGAGGAGGGCGTGATCCGCGGGCAGGTGACCCTGCTCGATCGCAAGAAGGTGGGGCTGAACACGCAGATCTTTGCCGAAGTGAAGCTCAACGCCCACGGGCGTTCGAACTTCGCCGAGTTCACCGAGGCGATCCGCGGTTTTCCCGAAGTGCTGGAATGCTACGTGCTGATGGGGGCGGTGGACTTCCTGCTGCGCATCGTCACCTCGGATATCGAGGCTTACGAGCGGTTCTTCTTCGAAAAACTATCGAATGTGCCGGGTATCCAGGAAGTGAATTCGATCGTGGCGCTCTCGGAGATCAAGTCGACCACCAGCTTGCCGTTGAGACCCTGAAGAGCCGATCGCGGGGCAAGTCGCAACGGCGCACCGCCGCTCCCACGCAGTGCAGGAGCGGGCAGCGCGGACTCAGGCCTTGAGCAGGTGTTTCCAGGCGCGGTTCTGCTCGATGGCGCGGGCCTGCTCGATGCGGGCTTCGAGCAGTTCTTCCTTGCCTTCTTCCACCAGCGGCTGCTCGGCCAGCTCGTGCAGCTTGTTCAGCTCGCCGTAGAGGCGGTCCTGCTGCGGTAGGTCCAGCACCTGGCGGGCGTGGTGCAGCCAGGTCTGCACGCATTCGATGCGCGGCAGCTGTTCGGCCAGGTCTTCCGGGCGCTGCACGTACAGCGGCAGCTTCAGGGCACGGGACTCCTCGCCCAGCAGGTGCTGCAGCCAGCTGGCCAGCTGCGCCTTGCCCTGGCGCTCGCCACGGCCCTTGCGCTCGGCGGTCCAGGCGCGGGCGCTCAGCCAGCGCGCGGTCTCCAGGGAGAACTGGCCCCAGCGCGGGTCTTCCAGCTCTTCGGCGAACTGCTCGGGGGCGGCGCGGCGAATGTCCTCGTCATCGTTGCCGGCCAGCACCAGCGGGCGCCAGTCTTCCAGTAGCGCGTCGAGGCTGGCGCGCAGGGCGCGGGTGGTCGGGCGCGGCGCGGCCTGGCCGAGGCTGGCAGTGAGGGCGCGCAGTTCGGCCAGGCAGCGAACCCAGTCTTGCAGCAGGCGCCAGTGGCCATTATGGCGATACTGCTCGGCCAGGCGCTGGCTGCTGCCCAGCAGTTGCCAGGCGAGGGCGGCATAGGCGTCGTCCAGCGGCATCTCGGCCTGCAGTTCGGTCACCGGCAGGCCCAGCTCGTAGCTGTCCGGATCGAGCAGGCGGTAGCCGCGCTCGGCCTTGCTGATGTCGCAGGGCATCAGCGGCAGGCTGGCGGCCAACTCGGCGGCCAGCTCCAGCAGCGCCTCAGGGGTGCCTTCACGCAGTTCCAGCTCCAGCTCGCAGATTTCTTCCTTGCGCTTGCCTGCGATCACGAAACCTTGATCCAGCGCGGCCTCGATCACTACCTTCGCCTTGCCGCGGCCCCAGGCGATCTCGGCGTACTCGCGGGTGAAGTCGGTGGTGAACAGCGGCTTGATGGTCTTCTTGTCCAGCTCGGCCAGTTGCTCGGGCCAGCAGGTGGCGTCGAGCTTCTTCAGATCGAGCTTGACCTTGTCCAGGTGCCACTCGTGCTCGTTGCGCTCGGACAGCCCGGCGACGCTCTGGCCACGGCACTTGAGGGTCTGGATGATGACCTCGCCATCACGGCGCAGGCGCAGGGCGACGCGGGCGGCGGACAGGTCGCGCTCCGGGGTGTCGAAGTACTGGTTGAGCAGTTCGCGGGTCTGCCAGCCGGACTTGTTGCGCTTCTTCAGCAGGGGGTGCTCGCGCAGGGCGGCAAGGGTCTCGCGGCTGGCGCGGAGTTTGAGTTCGGTTTCTTTGTGCATCGCGGGCTCGGAAGGAGGGGCATCGTTGCCGGGCAGTCTACAGTACTTGCTCCACGAGGATGCTGTGGATTGCCAGGTGACGGGTCGCCATTGTTATGATGCCTTTCACGCCGTCGAGGAGTCCGCGCATGCCGTTGCCGTCGCTGAAAGACCAGTTCGCCGCCCTGATCGCCGCGCCCTCGGTCAGTTGCACCCAGCCTGCGCTGGACCAGTCCAACCGCGCGGTCATCGACCTGCTGGCCGGCTGGCTGGACGACCTGGGGTTCACCTGCGAGATCCAGCAGGTCAGCCCCGGCAAGTTCAACCTCCTGGCCAGTCGCGGCACCGGCCCGGGCGGCCTGGTGCTGGCCGGGCACAGCGATACCGTGCCCTACGACCCGCAGCTGTGGCGCAGCGATCCGCTCGAGCTGACCGAGGTCGATGGCCGCTGGGTCGGGCTGGGCAGCTGCGACATGAAAGGCTTCTTCGCCCTGGTCATCGATGCGGTCATCCCGCTGCTCGAACACGATTTCAAGCAACCGCTGCTGATTCTCGCCACCTGCGACGAGGAAAGCTCGATGTCGGGCGCCCGCGCCCTGGCCGAGGCCGGCCAGCCGCTCGGACGGGCGGCGGTGATCGGCGAACCCACCGGGCTCAAGCCGATCAGGATGCACAAGGGCATCCTCATGGACCGCATCGATATCCTCGGACGCAGTGGCCATTCGTCGGATCCGAGCCTGGGCCGCAGTGCCATGGAAGCCATGCACGCGGTGATGGGCGAGCTCATGGGCCTGCGCCGCACCTGGCAGGAGCAGTACCGCAACCCGCAGTTCACGGTGCCGACGCCGACCCTGAACTTCGGCTGCATCCACGGTGGCGACAATCCCAACCGTATCTGTGGCCAGTGCGCCCTGGAATTCGACCTGCGCCCGCTGCCGGGCATGGATGTCGAGCAGCTGCGCGCGGCGATCCGCGGCAAGATCGCGCCGCTGGCCGAGCGCCACGACGTGCGTATCGACTTTGCGCCGCTGTTCCCCGAAGTGCCGCCGTTCGAGCAGAACGCCGACAGCGAACTGGTGCGCCTGGCCGAGCGCCTGACCGGCCACCGCGCCGAAGCGGTGGCCTTCGGCACCGAAGCGCCTTATCTTCAGCAGCTCGGTTGTCAGACCATCGTGCTCGGCCCGGGTGACATCGCCTGTGCCCACCAGCCCGGTGAATACCTTGAAATGTCACGAATCGAGCCTACCGTGCGTCTATTGCGTGACCTGATCCGGCACTATTGCCTGAGCCATTGATCTTTCCCTGAGCAGAGGAGACCGCGCGTGACCGCAAGCCTGTTCCGACGATGACTTTCGAACGTTGTGCGCCTTTTCGTTCTCCGTTCACTTATCCACAGGCCCTGTCATGCCCGATTACGTCAACTGGCTGCGTCATGCGTCTCCCTACATTAACGCCCACCGCGACTGCACCTTCGTGGTCATGCTCCCCGGTGACGGCGTCGAACACCCGAACTTCGGCAACATCGTCCACGACCTGGTGCTGCTGCACAGCCTTGGCGTGCGCCTGGTGCTGGTCCACGGCTCGCGCCCGCAGATCGAAAGCCGCCTGGCCGCGCGCGGCCTGACCCCGCACTACCATCACGGCATGCGCATTACCGACGCGGCGACGCTCGATTGCGTGATCGATGCGGTTGGCGCCCTGCGCCTGGCCATCGAGGCGCGCCTGTCGATGGACATGGCGGCCTCGCCGATGCAGGGCTCGCGCTTGCGGGTGGCCTCCGGCAACCTGGTCACCGCACGGCCGATCGGCGTGCTCGAAGGGGTCGACTACCACCACACCGGCGAAGTACGCCGGGTCGACCGCAAGGGCATCAACCGCCTGCTCGACGAGCGCTCCATCGTGCTGCTGTCGCCGCTGGGCTATTCGCCGACCGGCGAGATCTTCAACCTCGCCTGCGAGGACGTGGCCACCCGCGCCGCCATCGAGCTGGGCGCCGACAAGCTGCTGCTGTTCGGCGCCGAACCGGGCCTGCTGGACGAGCGTGGCCAGCTGGTGCGCGAGCTGCGGCCACAACACATCGCGCCGCACCTGCAGCGCCTGGGCAGCGACTACCAGGCCGAGCTGCTGGACGCCGCCGCCGAGGCCTGCAAGGGCGGCGTGGCGCGCAGCCATATCGTCAGCTATGCCGAGGACGGTGCGCTGCTGACCGAGCTGTTCACCCGTGGCGGTGGCGGTACGCTGGTCTCCCAGGAGCAGTTCGAAGTGGTGCGCGAGGCGACCATCGAGGATGTCGGCGGCCTGCTGGAGCTGATCAGCCCGCTGGAAGAGCAGGGCATTCTGGTGCGCCGTTCGCGCGAGGTGCTGGAGCGGGAGATCGAGCAGTTCAGCGTGGTCGAGCGCGAGGGCATGATCATTGCCTGCGCGGCGCTGTACCCGATTGCCGACTCCGAGGCCGGGGAGCTGGCGTGCTTGGCGGTGAACCCGGAGTACCGGCATGGCGGGCGTGGCGACGAACTGCTCGAGCGCATCGAGGAGCGGGCGCGCAAGCTTGGGCTCAATACCCTGTTCGTGCTGACGACTCGGACCGCGCATTGGTTCCGAGAGCGAGGCTTTGCGCCCAGTGGCGTGGAGCGGCTGCCGGCGGCGCGGGCTTCGCTGTACAACTACCAGCGCAATTCGAAGATCTTCGAGAAGCCGCTCTGATGCCATCGCGGGTCAAGCCCGCTCCCACGGTGTACCTAGGCTGGCGCACGTGGGAGCGGGCTTTACCCGCGATGCGATGGCAAAGAAAAACGCCGCCCTTGTGGGCGGCGTTTTCGTTTACACGGTATGCAGGTACCAGTTGTACTCGAGGTCGGAGATCGAATGCTCGAACTCCTCCAGCTCGCTCTCCTTGCACGCGACGAAGATGTCGATGTACTTCGGATCGATGTACTTGTTGAGGATCTCGCTGTCGTCCAGCTCGCGCAGGGCATCGCGCAGGTTGTTCGGCAGGCTCTGCTCCAACTGTTCGTACGAGTTGCCTTCGATCGGCTCGCCCGGTTCGATCTTGTTGGTCAGACCGTGGTGCACGCCGGCCAGCACGGCGGCCATCATCAGGTACGGGTTGGCGTCGGCGCCGGCCACGCGGTGCTCGATGCGCACGGCGTCCGCCGAACCGGTCGGCACGCGCAGGGCCACGGTGCGGTTGTCCAGGCCCCAGCTCGGTGCGTTGGGCACGTAGAACTGCGCGCCGAAACGGCGGTACGAGTTGACGTTCGGGCAGAGGAACGCCATCGAAGCGGGCAGGGTCTCGAGCACACCGCCGACAGCGTGACGTAGCGCGGCGTTCTGCTCGGGATCCTCGCTGGTGAAGATGTTGTTGCCATCCTTGTCCAGCACGGAGATGTGTACATGCAGGCCGTTGCCTGCCTGGCCCGGGTAGGGCTTGGCCATGAACGTGGTGTCCATTTCATGGTCGTAGGCGATGTTCTTGATCAGGCGCTTGAGCAGCACCGCGTAGTCACAGGCCTTGAGCGGGTCGGCGACGTGGTGCAGGTTGACTTCGAACTGCGCCGGGGCGCTTTCCTTGACGATGGCGTCGGCGGGGATGCCTTGCTCCTTCGCGCCTTCGAGGATGTCCTGCAGGCAGTCGGCGTATTCGTCGAGGTCGTCGATCAGGTAGACCTGGGTCGACTGCGGTCGCTTGCCCGAGATCGGCGAGCGCGGCGGCTGCGGACGGCCGTTCACGTTCTCCTGGTCGATCAGGTAGAACTCCAGCTCGAACGCGGCGCAGATGGTCAGGCCCATCTCGGTGAACTTGCTCACCACCTGGCGCAGTACTTCGCGCGGGTCGGCGAAGAAGGGTTCGCCTTCGAGTTCGTGCATGGTCATCAGCAGCTGCGCGGTTGGGCGCTTCTGCCAGGGTTCGTTGGAGAGGGTGCCGGGGATGGGGTAGCAGATGCGGTCGGCATCGCCGATGTCCAGGCCAAGGCCGGTGCTTTCGACGGTCGAACCGTTGATATCCAGGGCGAAGAGGGAGGCAGGCAGGTTGATGCCTTTCTCGTAAACCTTGTGGAGGCTGGTGCGCTCGATGCGCTTGCCACGCACCACACCATTCATATCTGCAATCAGAAGGTCAACGTAGAGAACCTCAGGATGTTCCTTAAGGAACGCGTTCGCTTCGTTAAGCTGAACGGCACGCGGGGGTACCGACATGATGCAACACCTTTGTTGTTAAAAATATCAATCAAGGGGGGCTTGCAACCCCAGTCAATCGGAAAGACCAGGTGAAGTCAAGCCAAGCCCATGATGCCCTTAAATGGCACATCTACGGCAGATTTGCTGCATATCGGGGCGTGCCATTATCCGCTATTTTCGCCCTGAAGGGTTATCCCGAGCAGGGCGTGTTTTATTTTTTACGGAGAGGTTGTGTAAAAAAATGAACGAGGATAAGCTCGGTCACAACCCAGAACACAATAATACGAGGGTCACATGGTCCGCTTGCCGAGACCTGTCAGCGCCGCATGCACGGTGCGTTCAGGTACATCTCCCGGTTGCCGTCCGGTCATCGCACGCCTGCATCGAAGGGGCGCCGCGCTGGCCGCAATAATTGACGGTTCGCGTAAAAAAGCCATACCTCGTAACGCTTTACCGCAACGCCTCCTTTCCTTCTGCCCTTCGCTTTTTGTCCGGACACGCTTTCGTGGTGTGTATCCGCTGTGGTCTCGCGCGTGGGGTTTTGCTTTAGCCATGCACAGCATCCAGAATCAAGGCGCGGGCCTTTCCAGGCCCCTCGGCGCCCTGCGCGCCGACTTTGCCCGACGCCTGGCGTCAGTGGCCGCCGGTTGCCTTCAGCCGCGCCACATTACCTCCTGAGGTATTTATGAGTCACAACCTCGACCAGCTCACCGATTGGTTGAAAGAGCACAAGATCACCGAAGTGGAATGCCTGATCAGCGACCTGACCGGCATCACCCGCGGCAAGATCTCGCCCACCAACAAATTCATCGCCGAGAAAGGCATGCGCCTGCCCGAGAGCGTGCTGCTGCAGACCGTGACCGGCGATTACGTCGACGACGACATCTATTACGAACTGCTCGACCCGGCCGACATCGACATGATCTGCCGCCCCGACGAGAACGCGGTGTTTCTCGTGCCATGGGCCATCGAACCGACCGCCCAGGTGATCCACGACACCTACGACAAGAAGGGCAACCCGGTCGAGCTGTCGCCGCGCAACGTGCTGAAGAAGGTCCTGAAACTCTACGCCGACAAGGGCTGGCAGCCGATCGTCGCGCCCGAGATGGAGTTCTACCTCACCAAGCGTAGCGAAGACCCGGACTTTCCGCTGCAGCCGCCGGTGGGCCGTTCCGGCCGTCCGGAAACCGGCCGCCAGTCGTTCTCCATCGAGGCGGCCAACGAATTCGACCCGCTGTTCGAGGATGTCTACGACTGGTGCGAACTGCAGCAGCTGGACCTCGACACGCTGATCCACGAGGACGGCACGGCGCAGATGGAGATCAACTTCCGTCACGGCGACGCGCTGCACCTGGCAGACCAGATCCTGGTGTTCAAGCGCACCATGCGCGAGGCCGCGCTCAAGCACAACGTGGCCGCCACCTTCATGGCCAAGCCCATGACCGGCGAGCCGGGCAGCGCGATGCACCTGCACCAGAGCGTGGTCGACGTGGCCACCGGCAAGAACATCTTCTCCAACGCCGACGGCAGCATGAGCGAGCTGTTCCTACACCATATCGGTGGCCTGCAGAAGTTCATCCCCGAGGCGCTGCCGCTGTTCGCCCCCAACGTCAACTCGTTCCGCCGCTTCCTGCCCGACACCTCGGCGCCGGTGAACGTCGAGTGGGGCGAAGAGAACCGTACCGTCGGCCTGCGCGTGCCGGATGCCGGCCCGCAGAACCGCCGGGTCGAGAACCGCCTGCCGGGCGCCGACGCCAACCCTTACCTGGCCATCGCCGCGAGCCTGCTGTGCGGCTATATCGGCATGGTCGAAGGCATCGAGGCCAGCGCGCCGGTGCAGGGCCGAGGCTACGAGCGGCGCAACCTGCGCCTGCCGCTGACCATCGAGGATGCCTTGGAGCGCATGGAGAACAGCCGCGCGCTAGTGCAGTACCTGGGCAAGAAATTCATCACCGGCTACGTCGCCACCAAGCGCGCCGAGCATGAGAACTTCAAGCGCGTCATCAGCTCCTGGGAGCGTGAGTTCCTGCTGTTTGCTGTGTGATCAACCCTGAGGCCGCCTGCGGGCGGCCACCGGAAAATGGAGAGGCACATGAGCGTCAACAACCCGCAAACCCGTGAATGGCAAACCCTGAGCGGCGAGCACCACCTTGCACCTTTCAGTGACTACAAGCAGCTGAAGGAGAAGGGGCCGCGCATCATCACCAAGGCGCAGGGCGTGCATTTGTGGGACAGCGAGGGGCACAAGATCCTCGACGGCATGGCCGGCCTGTGGTGCGTGGCGGTCGGCTATGGCCGCGAAGAGCTGGTGCAGGCGGCAGAAAAGCAGATGCGCGAACTGCCGTACTACAACCTGTTCTTCCAGACTGCCCACCCGCCGGCGCTGGAGCTGGCCAAGGCGATCACCGACGTGGCGCCCGAGGGCATGACCCATGTGTTCTTCACCGGTTCCGGCTCCGAGGGCAACGACACCGTGCTGCGCATGGTCCGTCACTACTGGGCGCTGAAGGGCAAGCCGCACAAGCAGACCATCATCGGCCGCATCAACGGCTACCACGGCTCCACCTTTGCGGGTGCGTGCCTGGGCGGCATGAGCGGCATGCACGAGCAGGGTGGCCTGCCGATTCCGGGCATCGTGCATATCCCGCAGCCATATTGGTTTGGCGAGGGTGGCGACATGACCCCGGACGAATTCGGCGTGTGGGCGGCCGAGCAGCTGGAGAAGAAGATTCTCGAAGTCGGCGAGGACAACGTCGCCGCCTTCATCGCCGAGCCGATCCAGGGCGCCGGCGGGGTAATCATTCCGCCTGAGACCTACTGGCCGAAGATCAAGGAGATCCTCGCCAAGTACGACATCCTGTTCGTCGCCGACGAAGTGATCTGCGGTTTTGGCCGCACCGGCGAGTGGTTCGGCTCCGACTACTACGACCTTGCGCCTGACCTGATGACCATCGCCAAGGGCCTGACCTCCGGTTACATCCCCATGGGCGGTGTGATCGTGCGTGACACAGTGGCCAAGGTGATCAGCGAAGGTGGTGACTTCAACCACGGTTTCACCTACTCCGGCCACCCGGTGGCGGCGGCGGTGGGCCTGGAAAACCTGCGCATCCTGCGTGACGAGAAGATTGTCGAGCGTGCCCGCACCGAAACGGCACCGTATTTGCAAAAACGACTGCGTGAGCTGCAGGACCACCCGCTGGTGGGCGAGGTACGCGGCCTGGGCCTGCTCGGCGCGATCGAGCTGGTCAAGGACAAGGCCACTCGCAGCCGCTACGAGGGCAAGGGCGTCGGCATGATCTGCCGCACCCACTGCTTCGAGAACGGCCTGGTGATGCGCGCGGTGGGCGACACCATGATCATCGCGCCGCCGCTGGTGATCAGCCGCGAAGAGATCGACGAACTGGTGGAAAAGGCGCGCAAGTGCCTGGACCTGACCTACGAAGCGGTGAAATGACAGTCTGCTAGGCTGGCGAGGTGACATTAATGTCGTTGCAAGGCCCTGCTTCTGTTGAAACAGCGCCTTGTAACTTGCCAGACTAACGGCTGTTTAGTCGCCCAACGCGCGTCCCGTGGTACCTGGCTGCTGAACAGATGGCTTGATAATAAATTCTGGAGCATTACGCATG
The DNA here is from genome assembly GCF_014268865.1 of Pseudomonas sp. BW16M2. NCBI lineage: Bacteria > Pseudomonadati > Pseudomonadota > Gammaproteobacteria > Pseudomonadales > Pseudomonadaceae > Pseudomonas > Pseudomonas sp. BW16M2. The sequence goes on from NZ_JABWRI010000003.1 coordinate 34,592, forward strand.
AAGAAATTGGGCAAGACGCTGCTGGCCGCCGCCCTGATGGGTGCCATGGCCACCGCTGTTCAGGCTGACGACAAGGTGCTGCACGTCTACAACTGGTCGGACTACATCGCCCCGGACACCGTGGCCAACTTCGAGAAGCAGACCGGCATCAAGGTGGTCTACGACGTCTTCGACAGCAACGAGACCCTCGAAGCCAAGCTGCTGGCGGGCAAGTCGGGCTACGACATCGTCGTGCCGTCCAACAACTTCCTGGCCAAGCAGATCAAGGCGGGCGTCTATCAGGAACTGGACCGCTCCAAGCTGCCCAACTGGAAGAACCTCGACCCGGCGCTGCTCAAGGCCGTGGGTGATGCCAGCGACCCGGGCAACAAGTTCGCCTTCCCGTACATGTGGGGCTCCATCGGCATTGGCTACAACCCGGAGAAGGTCAAGGCCGCGCTGGGCGTGGACAAGATCGACTCGTGGGATGCCGTGTTCAAGCCCGAGAACATCGCCAAGCTCAAGAGCTGCGGCGTGAGCTTCCTCGATGCCCCGACCGAGATGATCCCGGCCGCGCTGCACTACCTGGGCCTGCCCAGCGACAGCACCAAGAAGGAAGACCTGAAGGCAGCGGAAGACCTGTTCCTGAAGATCCGTCCTTCGATCACCTACTTCCACTCCTCCAAGTACATCTCGGACCTGGCCAACGGCAACATCTGCGTGGCCGTGGGTTACTCGGGTGACCTGGAGCAGTCCAAGGCCCGTGCCCATGAAGCCGGCGACAAGGTCAAGCTGAGCTACACCATTCCGAAGGAAGGTGCCGGTACCTTCTACGACATGGTCGCCATTCCGAAGGATGCCGAGAACGTCGAAGCCGCCTACAAGTTCATGGACTTCCTGCTGCAGCCGGAAGTGATGGCGGGCATCACCAACGCCGTGCGCTTCCCGAACGGCAACAAGGCCGCCACCCCGTTGGTGGACAAAGAGATCACCAGCGATCCGGCCATCTACCCGTCCGATGAAGTGAAGGCCAAGCTGTACGCCATCAAGGCACCGGAGAAGACCGCCCAGCGCGAGATCACCCGCAGCTGGACCAAGATCAAGTCGGGCAAGTAAGCCTGATGCAAGGCCCTCTGGGCCGGGGTTTCCCGGCCTGGAGGCAGGTTAAGGCAAATAAGTTTGCGGCATCCACGCCGTGAAGGTAAGTTGCGCGCCGGTTTTGCGTGTGCGGCCGAGTTTTTCCGCCACTTGAGGCACTGATTGTGAGGACCACCCACTTGTCTATTTCTGTATTTCGCAAGGCCTTGATGGCTGGAGCGGGTCTGACGCTGGCTTGCAGCGTCCAAGCGGCGCCCACGGTGCACATCTACAACTGGTCCGACTATGTCGGCCCCAACACCCTTGCCGATTTCCAGAAGGAAACCGGCATCACCCCGAAATACGACGTCTTTGACAGCAACGAGACGCTGGAAGGCAAGCTGCTGGCCGGGCGCACCGGCTATGACGTGGTCGTGCCGTCCAACCATTTCCTCGGCAAGCAGATCAAGGCGGGCGCGTTCCAGAAGCTCGACCGTGACCTGCTGCCCAACTACGCGAACCTCGACCCGGCGCTGATGAAGCGTCTGGAGAAGAACGATCCGGGCAACCAGTACGCCGTCCCCTACCTGTGGGGCACCAATGGCATCGGCTACAACGTCGAGAAGGTCAAGGCGGCGCTGGGCACCGACAAGATCGACTCCTGGGCGGTGCTGTTCGAACCCGAGAACATGAAGAAGCTCAGCAAATGCGGCGTGGCCTTCCTCGACTCGGCCGACGAGATGCTCCCTGCGGTGCTCAACTACATGGGCCTGGACCCGAACAGCAGCAACCCCAAGGACTACCAGAAGGCGGAAGAGAAACTGCTGGCCGTGCGCCCGTACGTGACCTACTTCCACTCCTCGAAGTACATCACCGATCTCGCCAACGGCGACATCTGCGTGGCCGCCGGCTTCTCCGGCGATATTTTCCAGGCCAAGGCCCGCGCTGAAGAAGCGAAGAAGGGTGTGAAGCTGGCCTACGCCATTCCCAAGGAAGGCGGCAACCTCTGGTTCGATGTGCTGGCGATTCCCAAGGACGCCAGCAACGTCAAGGAGGCCCACGCCTTCATCAACTATTTGCTGAAACCTGAGGTGATCGCCCAGGTCAGTGATTACGTCGGTTACGCCAACCCGAACCCCAAGGCTGGCGACCTGATGGACCAGGCCGTGAGGACTGACGCCGCGGTTTACCCACCGCAGGAAGTGCTGGACAAGATGTTCGTCAACGCCGAGTTGCCACCCAAGGTGCAACGTTTGATGACCCGCAGCTGGACCAAGGTCAAGTCGGGCAAGTAACAATCCAGGCCCGCCAGCGCAGCGGCGGGCACATAAATCTTGTTGGGAGTTTCACTCATGGCAGTTGCCTCCGGTGCCTATAAGAAAGCCCTCGAGGGTGGCCAGCAACCCAAGCAGGTGCTGGTCAAGATCGACCGGGTCACGAAAAAATTCGACGAAACGGTAGCCGTGGACGATGTGTCCCTGGAAATCCGCAAGGGTGAGATCTTCGCCCTGCTGGGTGGCTCCGGGTCCGGCAAATCGACCTTGCTGCGCATGCTGGCCGGCTTCGAGCGTCCGACCGAAGGGCGGATCTTCCTCGACGGCGTCGACATCACCGACATGCCGCCCTACGAGCGGCCGATCAACATGATGTTCCAGTCCTACGCGCTGTTCCCGCACATGACCGTGGCGCAGAACATCGCTTTCGGCCTGCAGCAGGACAAGATGCCCAAGGCTGAGATCGACGCCCGCGTGGCCGAGATGCTCAAGCTGGTGCACATGACCCAGTACGCCAAGCGCAAGCCGCACCAGCTGTCCGGTGGCCAGCGCCAGCGCGTGGCCCTGGCCCGCTCGCTGGCCAAGCGCCCGAAACTGCTGCTGCTCGACGAGCCGATGGGCGCTCTGGACAAGAAACTGCGTTCGCAGATGCAGCTTGAGCTGGTGGAGATCATCGAGCGCGTGGGCGTGACCTGCGTGATGGTGACCCACGACCAGGAAGAGGCCATGACCATGGCCCAGCGCATCGCCATCATGCACCTGGGCTGGATCGCCCAGATCGGCAGCCCGATCGACGTCTATGAAACCCCGACCAGCCGCCTGGTCTGCGAGTTCATCGGCAACGTCAACCTGTTCGAGGGCGAGGTGGTCGACGACGCCGAAGGCCATGCGATCATTGCCAGCCCGGAACTGGAGCGCAAGATCTACGTCGGCCACGGCGTCACCACCTCGGTCGAGGACAAGCACATCACCTACGCCCTGCGTCCGGAGAAGCTGCTGGTCACCACCGAGCAGCCGACCTGCGAGCACAACTGGTCGCGCGGCAAGGTCCACGATATCGCCTACCTCGGCGGTCACTCGGTGTTCCACGTCGAGCTGCCCGGCGGCAAGATCGTCCAGTCGTTCGTCGCCAACGCCGAGCGCCAGGGCACCCGTCCGACCTGGGATGACGAAGTCTACGTGTGGTGGGAAGACGACAGCGGAGTGGTACTGCGCTCATGAAACCACGAAAGCTCAAACGAGCCCTCCAGCGCTTGATCCCCGAAGGACGGCACATGGTGATCGGCGTGCCGTTCATCTGGCTGTTCCTGTTCTTCATGCTGCCGTTCTTCATCGTCCTGAAGATCAGCTTCGCCGAAGCCGACGTGGCGATCCCGCCATACACCGAGATCTACACCTATCTCGAAGGCAAGGTGCAGCTGGTGCTGAACCTGGCCAACTACGGCCTGCTCACCGAGGACGAGCTGTACATCGCGGCCTACCTCGGCTCGTTGAAGGTGGCCTTCTTCAGCACTTTGCTGTGCCTGCTGATCGGCTATCCGATGGCCTACGCCATCTCCAAGGCCAAGAAGGAGTCGCAGACCGTCCTGCTGCTGCTGATCATGATGCCGACCTGGACCGCGATCCTGATCCGCGTCTATGCCTGGATGGGCATTCTCAGCAACAACGGGCTACTCAACAGCTTCCTGCTGTGGCTGGGCCTGATCGACCAGCCGCTGCAGATCCTCAACACCAACCTGGCGGTGTATATCGGCGTGGTCTATTCGTACCTGCCGTTCATGATCCTGCCGTTGTACGCCAACCTGGTGAAGCACGACGAGAGCCTGCTCGAGGCGGCTTCCGACCTGGGTTCGAGCACCTTCAACAGCTTCTGGAAGATCACCGTGCCGCTGTCGAAGAACGGCATCATCGCCGGCTGCATGCTGGTGTTCATCCCGGTGGTGGGCGAGTTCGTCATCCCCGAGCTGCTCGGCGGCCCGGAAACCCTGATGATCGGTAAAGTGCTGTGGCAGGAGTTCTTCAACAACCGCGACTGGCCGGTGGCGTCCGCCCTGGCGGTGGTGATGCTGGCGATCCTGATCGTGCCGATCCTGCTGTTCAACCGTAGCCAGGCCAAAGAGATGGAGGGCCGCGCATGAAACGCTTCAGTTTCTCCAAGCTGATGCTGGTGCTCGGCTTGCTGTTCATCTACCTGCCGATGCTGATCCTGGTGATCTACTCGTTCAACGCCTCGAAACTGGTGACGGTGTGGGGCGGCTGGTCAGTGAAGTGGTACGTCGGCCTGCTCGACAACACCCAACTGATGGGTTCGGTGATGCGCTCTCTGGAGATCGCCTGCTACACGGCGGTCGCCGCAGTGGCGCTGGGCACCCTGGCGGCCTTCGTGCTGACCCGGGTCACCCGCTTCAAGGGCCGCACCCTGTTCGGTGGCCTGGTCACCGCGCCGCTGGTGATGCCCGAGGTAATCACCGGTCTGTCGCTGCTGCTGCTGTTCGTGGCCATGGCGCAGATGATCGGCTGGCCCCAGGAGCGGGGCATCGTCACCATCTGGATCGCCCACACCACGTTCTGCGCCGCCTATGTGGCGGTGGTGGTGTCGGCGCGCCTGCGCGAGCTGGACCTGTCCATCGAAGAGGCGGCCATGGACCTGGGCGCCAAGCCGTGGAAGGTGTTCTTCCTGATCACCATCCCGATGATCGCGCCGTCGCTGGCGGCGGGCGGCATGATGTCGTTCGCCCTGTCGCTGGATGACCTGGTGCTGGCCAGCTTCGTCTCCGGCCCGGGCTCGACCACCCTGCCGATGGAAGTGTTCTCGGCCGTGCGCCTGGGCGTGAAGCCGGAGATCAACGCCGTGGCCAGCCTGATCCTGCTGTCGGTGTCGCTGGTGACCTTCCTGGTCTGGTACTTCAGCCGCCAGGCCGAAGAGCGTCGCCGTCGGGCGATCCAGCAGGCCATCGAAGAGGGCGCCGCGGCGAACGTCTCGCAGCCGCAGGCCCGTCGACCGGCCCAGGCCACCGCGCAGGCCTGATCCGACGCATCGCGGGGTAAGTCGCATCGGGGCACCGATGCGCCTTGCCCCGCGATCTTTTCAGCCCTGGTCCGGCCAGTTCCAGGCCGGTTCATCCAGCATGCCTTGCCCGACGATATCGGTCTGCCCCAAGGTTTTCTCCAGGTGGATCGAATTGCAGTCGGCATCCTCCTCCAGCGCCGCCACCAGACGAGGCGCGTGCGATACCACCCATACCTGACATTGCTGTGCCGCGCGGCGGATCAGGCGTGCCAGTGCCGGCAACAAGTCCGGGTGCAGGCTGGTCTCCGGCTCGTTGAGCACCATCATGCTTGGCGGGCGTGGCGTGAGCAGGGCAGCCACCAGCAACAGGTAGCGCAGGGTGCCGTCGGACAGCTCCGCGGCGCTCAGCGGCCGCAGCAGCCCGGCCTGGTGGAAACGCAGGCCGAACAGGCCGCCGGGCTGGGCGTCGACCGCGAGCCGGGCACCGGGAAAGGCGTCGCTCACGGCGTCTTGCAGGGCCTGCAGGTCACCGATCTCGTCGATGGTCTGCAGGGCGGCGGCGAGGTCGCGGCCGTCGTGATGCAGCACTGGTGTGCGCGTGCCCAGCCGCGCTTGGCGGGCTGGGGCTTCGGCATCGGTACGAAAATGGTCGTAGAAGCGCCAGCTGCGGATCTGTTCGCGCAGATGCAAGACCTCGGGGGAGCTCTGGAGGCTGCCGACCTGGTCGAACAGACTGTCGAACTCGGTCATGTGCTGGTGCAGCACCTGCCATTGGCGCCCGTCGCGGGCCTTGACCATCCCCGCGTTGCGCTGCACCAGCTGGCTGGCGGGCCGGCACAGGGGGCCGGCCCAGATCGTCTCCTGCTTGATCTGCGGGTCCAGGGCGAACTGCGACCGGCTGGGCTCGGGCAGGCCGAGGCTGATCGCGTAGCCGAAGTCTTCGCCGGCGAAGCCCATCTTCAGGCGCCTGGCTTGCTGGCGCGGCCCGCCTTCCACTGGCACCTCGCCGTTGAGCATGCGCCGGGTGAGCTTCTCGGGGCCGGCCCAGAAGGTCGACTCCAGCCCGCCCTCGGCAGCCAGCGCGTTGACCACGCCGCCGCGGGCGGTCTCGGCCAGCAGGCGCAAGGCCTTGTACAGGTTGGACTTGCCGCTGCCGTTGGCGCCGGTGATCACGTTGAGCCGCCCGAGCGGCATCACCAGCTGGTTGATCGAGCGGTAGTTGGCAATGGCCAGGGTGGTCAGCATCGGCGGTGTCCTTGAGCGTCTGGCTGGCAGTATCGCCGATAGCGCTGTGCTTTGTTGAGCCGACAGCGGTGTCGTTTGTCCATCCCTGATCTACGCTTCAAACGCATCCCTCTCACCCTTTGTCGAAGCAAGGAGCCTGCATGACGGTAACGCGTCCGCCGATGGTTGTTTGCCTGGGGCTGCTGTTCACGCTTGCGGGCTGTGGCAAGGAGGAGGCCGCCCCGGTATTGCCCCGGGTCGCGGTGCAGCAGGTGCAGCCCACCGACTTTGCCGCCCGGGTCACCTTGACCGGTGACGTGCAGGCGCGGGTGCAGACCGACCTGTCGTTCCGTGTGGGCGGCAAGATCATCGCCCGCGGCGTCGATGTCGGCGACCACGTCAAGGCCAACCAGGTGCTGGCACGCCTGGATCCCAAGGACCTGCAGAACACCGTCGACTCGGCCAAGGCCGAGGTGTTCGCCGAGCAGGCGCGGGTCACCCAGACCAGCGCCGCGTTCGTGCGCCAGCAGAAGCTCCTGCCCAAGGGCTACACCAGCCAGAGTGAGTACGATTCCGCCGAAGCCGCGCTGCGTAGCAGCCAGAGCGCGCTCAAGGCCGCCCAGGCGCAGTTGGCCAATGCCAACGAGCAGCTGAGCTACACGGCGCTGGTGTCCGAAGCCGATGGGGTGATCACCGCGCGCCAGGCCGAGGTTGGCCAGGTGGTGCAGGCGACCATGCCGATCTTCAGTCTGGCGGTCGATGGCGACCGTGACGCGGTGTTCAATGTCTACGAATCGCTGCTGGTGAAATCCCCCAGCGACGAGGGCGTTGTCGTCAGCCTGCTGGACAACCCGGCGATCAAGGCCGAAGGCCGGGTCCGCGAGATCACCCCGACGGTGTCCGCCGAGAGCGGCACGGTGCAGGTCAAGGTCGCGTTGCGCAACGTGCCGGCCGGCATGCAGCTGGGCTCACCGGTCACGGCCACTGGCAACACCCAGGGCCGGCCCAGCATCGAATTGCCGTGGTCGGCGTTGACCAAGGCGCTGAAGGAGCCGGCGGTGTGGGTGGTGGGCGAGGGCGACAAGGTCGAATTGCGCAAGGTCCAGGTCGCGCGCTACCTCACCGGCAAGGTGGTGATCGCCGACGGTATCAAGGGCGGCGAGACCGTGGTGGTGGGCGGTGGGCAACTGCTGCACCCGGGCATGCAGGTCGAGAAGGTCAGCGCCAAGGACGGAGGGGCCGCGCCATGAAACGTCAGATGCTGATACTGTCGGTCAGCCTGATGCTGGGGGCCTGCGGGAGCGATGAGGCGCCGCCTGAGGCGATACGCCCGGTGCTGTCGACGCTGGTCGAGCCGCAGGTCCAGTCGCAGCTGGGCCGCTTTGCCGGCGCCATCCAGGCCCGATACGAAAGCACCCTGGGGTTTCGGGTGTCCGGACGCATCGCCCGGCGCTGGCTGGATGTCGGCGCCCGGGTAAGCCCTGGCGACACCCTGGCCACCCTCGACCCGACCGACCAGCAGAACCAGTTGCGCGCCGCAGAAGGCGACCTGGCCAAGGTCCAGGCGCAATGGATCAATGCCCAGGCCAATGCCCGCCGCCAGCAGCAGTTGTACGACCGTGGTGTCGGCGCCCAGGCCCAGCTGGACATCGCCCAGACCGACCTGAAAACCACCGGTGCCGCGCTGGACCAGGCGCGCTCGGCAGTCAGCCAGGCCCGCGACCAGCTCGGCTACAGCACCCTGCGCAGTGATCATGCGGCAGTGGTCACCGCCTGGCAGGCCGAGGCGGGGCAGACCGTCAGCGCCGGTCAGGCGGTCGTCACCTTGGCCCGCCCGGACGTCAAGGAGGCGGTGATCGACCTGCCGATCCCGCTCGCCGAACAGTTGAACAAGGACCTCACCTTTACCGTCGCTTCGCAGCTCGACCCGAGCATCAATACCACCGCCACGCTGCGCGAGCTCGAGCCACAGGCTGACGCCACCACCCGTACCCGCCGTGCCCGATTGACCCTGACCAGCACGCCCGATGCCTTCCACTTGGGCACCGCGGTCAGCGTCACCCTGACCTCGGCGGTGAGCCCGCGCAGCGAGTTGCCGCTGACCGCGCTGCTTGAGCGTGATGGCAAGACCCAGGTGTGGGTGGTCGATCCGCAGCAGAAAACCGTGGCCACCCGCGAGGTCGCGTTGATCGAGCGAACCGCCGACAGCATCGTCCTGGCCTCCGGCGTGCAGCCCGGCGAGCGCGTGGTGACCGCTGGAGTGAACAGCCTCAAGCCCGGCCAGAAGGTCACCTTCGACGAGGACGCGCAATGAAAGGAAGCTTCAACCTCTCGGAGTGGGCGCTGAAGCACCAGTCCTTCGTCTGGTACCTGATGTTCGTCGGCCTGCTGATGGGGATCTTTTCCTACTTCAACCTTGGTCGTGAGGAGGACCCGTCCTTCACCATCAAGACCATGGTCATCCAGAGCCGCTGGCCGGGCGCCACCCAGGACGAGACGCTGTACCAGGTCACCGACCGCATCGAGAAGAAGCTCGAGGAACTCGACTCGCTCGACTACGTGAAGAGCTACACCCGCCCGGGCGAGTCCACGGTCTACGTCTACCTGCGCGACACCACCAAGGCCAAGGACATCCCCGAGATCTGGTACCAGGTGCGCAAGAAGATCCAGGACATCCGCGGGCAGTTCCCCGCAGGCATCCAGGGGCCGGCGTTCAACGATGAGTTCGGCGACGTGTTCGGCTCGATCTACGCGTTCACCGCCGACGGCCTCACCCTGCGCCAGCTGCGCGACTATGTCGAGGTGGCGCGGGCCGAGGTGCGCGAGGTGCCCAACATCGGCAAGGTCGAGCTGATCGGCACCCAGGACGAAGTGCTGTACCTGAACTTTTCCACCCGCAAGCTGGCCGCGCTGGGCATTGATCAGCGCCAGGCCATGCAGGCCCTGCAGCAGCAGAACGCGGTGACCCCGGCCGGGGTGATCGAGGCCGGGCCCGAGCGCATCTCGGTGCGCACCACCGGGCAGTTCGCCTCGGAGAAGGACCTGCAGACGGTGAACCTGCGCATCAATGACCGGTTCTTCCGCTTGGCCGACATCGCCGATATCGAGCGCGGCTATGTCGACCCGCCGTCGCCGATGTTCCGCTTCAATGGCCAGACCGCCATTGGCCTGGCGATCGGCATGAAGGCCGGTGCCAACATCGAGGTGTTCGGCGCGGCCCTGAAGGCGCGGATGGACAGCATCGTCCGCGACCTGCCGGTGGGCGTGGGCGTGCACAATGTGTCCGACCAGGCGGTGGTGGTCAAGCAGGCGGTCGGCGGCTTCACCAGCGCGCTGTTCGAAGCCGTGGTGATCGTGCTGGCGGTGAGCTTCGTCAGCCTGGGCATTCGCGCGGGGCTGGTGGTGGCCTGTTCGATCCCGCTGGTGCTGGCGATGGTGTTCGTGTTCATGGAGTACAGCGACATCACCATGCAGCGGATCTCGCTCGGTGCGCTGATCATTGCCCTGGGCCTGTTGGTGGACGACGCGATGATCACCGTCGAGGTGATGGTCACGCGCCTGGAGATGGGCGAGACCAAGGAGCAGGCGGCCACCTTCGCCTACACCTCCACGGCCTTCCCCATGCTCACCGGCACCCTGGTGACGGTGGCCGGTTTCGTGCCGATCGGCCTCAACGCCAGTTCCGCGGGCGAGTACACCTACACACTGTTCGCGGTGATTGCCGTGGCCTTGCTGGTGTCCTGGGTGGTGGCAGTGTTCTTCGCTCCGGTGCTGGGCGTGCACATTCTCAGCAGCAGCAAGCTCAAGCCCCACGAGGCCGAGCCCGGGCGCGTCGGCCGGGCGTTCGAGGGCGGGCTGCTGTGGTGCATGCGCCATCGCTGGCTGACCATCATCGGCACGGTGCTGCTGTTCGCCCTGTCGATGTTCAGCATGCGCTTCGTGCAGAACCAGTTCTTCCCATCGTCGGACCGGCCGGAGATCCTGGTTGACCTCAACCTGCCGCAGAATGCCTCGATCGAAGAGACGCGCAAGGTCGTCGACCGCCTGGAAGCGAGGATCAAGGACGACCCGGACCTGGTGCGCTGGAGCACCTACATCGGCCAGGGCGCGATCCGCTTCTACCTGCCCCTCGACCAGCAATTGCAGAACCCGTACTACGCCCAGCTGGTGATCGTCAGCAAGGGCTTCGAGGAGCGCGAGGGCATGATGCAGCGCCTGCAGAAGCTGCTGCACGAAGAGTTCGTCGGCATCGGCACCAACGTCCAGTCGCTGGAAATGGGCCCGCCGGTGGGCCGGCCGATCCAGTACCGGGTCAGCGGCAAGGACATCGACCAGGTGCGCAGGCACGCCATCGAGCTGGCGACCCTGCTCGACAGCAACGAACACATCGGCGAGATGATCTACGACTGGAACGAGCCCGGTAAGGTGCTGCGCATCGAGATCGCCCAGGACAAGGCACGCCAGCTGGGCCTGTCGTCCGAGGACGTGGCCAATGTGATGAACAGCATTGTCAGCGGCGTGCCGGTCACCCAGGTCAACGACAACATCTACCTGGTCAACGTGGTGGCCCGCGCCGAGGACAGCGAGCGCGGCTCGCCGGATACCTTGCAGAACCTGCAGATCGTCACGCCCAGCGGCGCCTCGATTCCGCTGCTGGCCTTCGCCACCGTGCGCTACGAGCAGGAGCAGCCGCTGGTATGGCGCCGCGACCGCAAGCCGACCATCACCATCAAGGCCTCGGTGGTCGGTGATATCCAGCCCACCGACCTGGTGGCCGAACTCAAGCCCGGCATCGATGACTTCGCCAGCAAGCTGCCGGTGGGCTATGACGTGGCCACCGGCGGTACGGTGGAGGAGAGCAGCAAGGCCCAAGGGCCGATCGCCGACGTCATACCGCTGATGCTGTTCCTGATGGCGACCTTCCTGATGATCCAGCTGCACAGCGTGCAGAAGCTGTTCCTGGTGGTCAGCGTCGCGCCGCTGGGGCTGATCGGCGTGGTGCTGGCGCTGGTGCCCACCGGCACGCCGATGGGCTTCGTGGCGATCCTCGGGATTCTTGCCCTGGCCGGGATCATCATCCGCAACTCGGTGATCCTGGTGACCCAGATCGACGAGTTCGAAGAGCAGGGCTATTCGCCGTGGGACGCGGTGGTGGAGGCGACCAACCACCGCCGCCGGCCGATCCTGCTGACGGCGGCGGCGGCGAGCCTGGGCATGATCCCGATCGCCCGGGAAGTGTTCTGGGGGCCGATGGCCTACGCCATGATTGGCGGCATCATCAGTGCAACGCTGCTGACGCTGCTGTTCCTGCCGGCGCTGTATGTGGCCTGGTACAAGATTCGCGAGCCAAAGCGCGAGTCCTGACACGTACTTCGTGGGAGCGGGCTAGCCCCGCGATGACGATGGTGAATCCATTCATGTCATCGCGGGGCTAGCCCGCTCCCACGATTCGTAAAAGCAGTTATATAAACATTCTTAAACAGTATTTTTAAGAATATCCGCGCCTCACTAGTATTGCCTTCAAGCCAGGCGCAAATCCCCTTCAAACCTCTGCCCGGCACCCTTACTCACAGGAGAACGAGCATGAGTGCATCTCTGCGCAGCATCGACGGTCAGGACGAAGCCACCATTCTGCGTGAAATCCAGAGCGCGTTGCGCGACCTGCGCTTCGGCGCGGTGGAGATCACCGTGCACAACGCCCAGGTGGTGCAGATCGAACGCAAGGAGAAGTTCCGCCTGCAGCAGCCCGGCAACAAGTCCGGCTGACACCGCATCACTTCAAAAACTAGAAAAATGCCAATCGGGAGCTTCACCATGTCCATCCGCCGTTATGCGCTTGCCGCCCTGGCCAGTGCCGTTTTTGCCGGTTCCGCGATCGCCAAGGACTACGAACTGCTGAACGTGTCCTATGACCCGACCCGCGAGCTGTACCAGCAGTACAACGCCGAGTTCATCAAGCACTGGCAAGCCGCCCACCCGGGCGACAAGGTGAAGATCCAGCAGTCCCACGGTGGTTCGGGCAAGCAGGGGCGCGCGGTCATCGACGGCCTGCGCGCCGACGTAGTGACCTTGGCCCTGGCCGGCGACATCGACGAGATCGCCAAGCTCGGCAAGACCCTGCCGGAGGACTGGCAGAAGCGCCTGCCGGACGCCAGCACGCCGTATACCTCGACCATCGTGTTCCTGGTGCGCAAGGGCAACCCGAAAGGCATAAAGGACTGGGGCGACCTGATCAAGAAGGATGTCTCGGTCATCACTCCCAACCCGAAAACCTCCGGCGGTGCCCGCTGGAACTTCCTCGCCGCCTGGGCCTACGGCCTGAAGACCGGCGGCAATGAAGACAAGGCCAAGGCCTACGTGCAGGAGCTGTTCAAGCACGTGCCGGTGCTCGATACCGGCGCCCGTGGCTCGACCATCACCTTCGTCAACAACGGCCAGGGCGATGTGCTGCTGGCCTGGGAAAACGAGGCCTTCCTCGCGCTGAAGGAAGACGGCGGCGCCGACAAGTTCGAGATCGTCGTGCCTTCGCTGTCGATCCTGGCCGAGCCACCGGTGGCGGTGGTCGACAAGAACGCCGAGAAGAAGGGCAACGAAAAGATCGCCGAGGAGTACCTCAAGCACCTGTACAGCCCGGCTGGCCAGAAGATCGCCGCAGAGAACTTCTACCGTCCGCGTGACGCCAAGGTCGCCGCCGAATTCGGCAAGCAGTTCCCGAAACTGGACCTGGTGACCATCGACAAGGACTTCGGCGGCTGGAAGACTGCGCAGCCGAAGTTCTTCAATGATGGTGGGGTGTTCGACCAGATCTATCAGGCACAGTGATCGGTAGTTCCGCCAGTGTCTGGGTATGTTGTGGGAGCGGGCTTGCCCCGCGATGGCGTCGGTAAGCCCACCATCGTAATCGCGGGGCAAGCCCGCTCCCACGCTTACCACCGTTTCACCCTTCAGTAGCCTGCACCGGCCCGGGAGCGCTCCCGGGCTTCGTGCGTTCAACCAGGGACCTTTATGTCACGTCGCATTTCCCCCGTCATACCCGGCTTCGGGCTGACGCTGGGCTACACCTTGGTGTACCTCAGCCTGATCGTGCTGATACCGCTGGCCGCCATGTTCGTGCATGCCGCGCAGCTCACCTGGGAGCAGTTCTGGAACATCATCAGCGCACCACGGGTGCTGGCCGCGCTGAAACTGAGTTTCGGCACCGCCCTGTTCGCCGCCATCATCAACGGTGTGATCGGCACCCTGCTGGCCTGGGTGCTGGTGCGCTACACCTTCCCCGGGCGCAAGGTCATCGACGCGATGATCGACCTGCCGTTCGCCCTGCCCACCGCCGTCGCCGGTATCGCCCTGACTGCCCTGTACGCCCCGGCGGGCTGGGTCGGCCAGTTCGCCACCGACCTCGGCTTCAAGATCGCCTACACCCCCCTGGGCATCACCCTGGCGCTGACCTTCGTCACCCTGCCGTTCGTGGTGCGCACGGTGCAACCGGTGCTGGCCGACATCCCGCGTGAAGTCGAGGAAGCCGCCGCCTGCCTGGGCGCGAAGCCCTTGCAGGTGTTCCGCCACGTGCTGGCGCCCGCGCTGCTGCCGGCGTGGCTGACCGGCTTCGCCCTGGCCTTCGCCCGGGGCGTGGGCGAGTACGGTTCGGTGATCTTCATCGCCGGCAACATGCCGATGAAGACCGAGATCCTGCCGTTGCTGATCATGGTCAAGCTCGACCAGTACGACTACACCGGCGCCACCGCCATCGGCGTGCTGATGCTGGTGGTTTCCTTCATCCTGCTGCTGCTGATCAACCTGCTGCAGCGGCGCATCGAAACCCCTTGAAGGAGGCCGGCAATGTCTAGTCAACCCATGAGCGCAACCGCCGCCGCCAACGCCGCCCGACGCAGCAGCGCCACTTCACGCCGGGTGCTGATCACCCTGGCCTGGATCGTTTTCGCGCTGTTCCTGGCGCTGCCGCTGGTGATCGTGGTGTCGCAGGCGCTGAAGAACGGCTTCGGCACGTTCTTCGAGGCGATCTTCGAGCCCGACGCGCTGTCCGCGCTCAAGCTCACCCTGCTGGCGGTGGCCATCTCGGTGCCGTTGAACCTGGTGTTCGGCGTGTCCGCCGCCTGGTGCGTGAGCAAGTACAGCTTCCGCGGCAAGAGCATCCTGGTCACCCTGATCGACCTGCCGTTTTCGGTGTCGCCGGTGATCGCCGGTCTGGTCTACGTGCTGATGTTCGGTGCGCAGGGCCTGTTCGGGCCGTGGCTGCAGGATCACGATATCCAGATCGTCTTCGCCTTGCCGGGCATTGTCCTGGCGACCATCTTCGTCACCGTGCCGTTCGTCGCCCGTGAACTGATCCCGCTGATGCAGGAGCAGGGCACCCAGGAAGAGGAGGCGGCGCGCCTGCTGGGCGCCAACGGCTGGCAGATGTTCTGGCACGTCACCCTGCCGAACATCAAATGGGGCCTGATCTACGGCGTGGTGCTGTGCACCGCCCGGGCCATGGGCGAGTTCGGCGCGGTGTCGGTGGTGTCCGGCCATATCCGCGGCGTCACCAACACCTTGCCGCTGCACGTGGAGATCCTCTACAACGAGTACAACCACGTCGCGGCCTTCAGCGTGGCCAGCCTGCTGCTGATCCTGGCGCTCTTCATCCTGCTGCTCAAGCAGTGGAGCGAGAACCGTATTAACCGCCTGCGCCACAGCGCCGCGGAGGAATGATTCATGTCGATCGAAGTTCGTAACGTCAGCAAGCGCTTCAACAGCTTCCAGGCCCTGGACAACATCAACCTGGATATCCACAGCGGCGAGCTGGTGGCCCTGCTCGGCCCGTCCGGCTGCGGCAAGACCACCTTGCTGCGCATCATCGCCGGCCTCGAGACCCCGGACAACGGCAGCATCGTGTTCCACGGCGAGGACGTGTCCGGCCATGACGTGCGTGATCGCAACGTTGGTTTCGTGTTCCAGCACTACGCGCTGTTCCGCCACATGAGCGTGTTCGACAACGTCGCCTTCGGCCTGCGCATGAAGCCCAAGGGCGAGCGCCCGAGCGAGAGCAAGATTGCCGAGAAGGTCCATGAACTGCTGAACATGGTCCAGCTCGACTGGCTGTCCGATCGTTACCCCGAGCAGCTGTCCGGCGGCCAGCGCCAGCGTATCGCCCTGGCCCGCGCCCTGGCGGTGGAGCCCAAGGTGCTGCTGCTCGACGAGCCGTTCGGGGCGCTGGATGCCAAGGTGCGCAAGGAGCTGCGCCGCTGGCTGGCGCGCCTGCACGAGGACATCAACCTGACCTCGGTGTTCGTCACCCACGACCAGGAAGAGGCCATGGAAGTCGCCGACCGTATCGTGGTGATGAACAAGGGCGTGATCGAACAGATCGGCTCGCCGGGCGAGGTGTACGAGAAGCCGGCCAACGACTTCGTCTACCACTTCCTTGGCGATTCCAACCGCCTGGCGCTGAGCGAAGGGCACCACGTGCTGTTCCGTCCGCACGAAGTGTCGCTGTCGCGCCATGAGACCGAGGGGCATCATGCTGCCGAAGTGCGCGATATCCGTCCGCTGGGGGCGACCACGCGAGTCACGCTGAAGGTGGAAGGGCAGAGCGAGCTGATCGAGGCCGAAGTGGTCAAGGATCACGACAGCCTCACCGGGCTGGCACGGGGCGAGACGTTGTTCTTCCGGCCGAAGGTGTGGCAAAAGGTGGCGGATATCTGAGCCGGCGCTTGTGATGGAAAACCCGGGCATGGTCCCGGGTTTTTTTTGCCTGAACGGACGCAATCGCATGCCATTCGAGCATTTTTCATATGCCCTTCAGGCATCGAAAAAGCACTGGTCGGCTGCAGGCCTTTACTACCGGGCCCTGCAAGGAACTTGGTAAAACAATTAGATCAAAACGATCTAGCTTTAACTTTAAACATTGCTTTATGAGCTAAGTCTCTGGGCCCGATGATTCAGCCACACACCTGAATCAAGAACCCCAGGAGTTTTAGCAATGGGCAATGTCCAGACGGCCGTCAGGGCCTACGACCAGCCATGGCGCCCGGCATCGGGTGACCTGGTCGAGCTCGGACGCACGCTGCGCCTGCCGCTGGGCCAGTTGCGCCTGCAACGCACGCCGGTCAGCGGCCTCAAGCGTCGCGACAAGCTGGTGCTGGGCCTGCTGGTGCTGATGCTGCATGGCGCGGCGGCGTACTGGGTCAGCCATCAGCCGACCCCCGAGCTGCCGGTCATCCCGCCGAAGATTCCGCCCATGACCATCGAGTTCGCCGCGCCCGCACCACCGGTGGTCGAGCCGCCGCCGCCGGCCCCTGTGGTCCAGCCGCCACCACCACCACCGGTGGTCGACGAACTGGCCGCCAGGCCCGCGCCCAAGCCGGTCCCCAAACCCAAGCCAGTGCCCAAGCCCGTGGCCAAGCCGCAGCCCAAGCCAGTCGAGGCGCCACCGCCAACACCGGTCGCCGCGCCAACACCCCCGGCGCCGGCACCTGCGCCACCCGCACCTGCGCCAGTGACCCCGGCCTCGGCCAACGCCGCGTACCTGAAGAACCCGGCGCCGGAGTATCCGCAGATGGCCCAGCGCCGCGGCTGGGAAGGCACCGTGCTGCTGCGCGTGGAGGTGCTGCCCAGTGGCAAGCCGGGGCAGATCCAGATCCAGAAGAGCAGTGGCCGCGACGCCCTGGACGCCGCTGCGCTGGCTGCGGTGAAGCGCTGGAGCTTCGTCCCGGCCAAGCAGGGCGACGTGGCCCAGGTGGGCTGGGTCAGCGTACCGATCGATTTCAAGCTTCGTTAACTTGCGACCGCATACAGGAAGGACTTCATCATGAGCTTGTTGGCATCTCCCCTCGAATCCGTTGAAAGCGCGGTCATCTGGCTGCTGGTCGGCTTCTCCGTCGCCACCTGGGCACTGGCCCTGGTCAAGGTCGTGCAGTTCGTGCGCCTGAAGAACCAGGACAAACGCTTCCACCAGCAGTTCTGGGCCGCGTCCAGCCTCGACTCCGCCGCCGAGCCCGCCCATGACCTGCCAGGCCCGGCCGCCCGTGTCGCCCAGGCGGGCTTTGCGGCGATCGCGGTCGGCGAGCCTGGCCAGGCCAGTGACCTCAGCCAGACGATCAACCATCAGGACCGCCTGGAACGCGCCCTGCGCCAGCAGATCGTCCGCGAGCGCCGTTCGCTGGAAACCGGCCTGGCAGTGGTGGCCAGTATCGGCAGCACCTCGCCGTTCATCGGCCTGTTCGGCACCGTGTGGGGCATCATGGAAGCCCTCAAGGGCATCAGCGCGGCGGGCTCGGCGAGCCTGGAAACCGTGGCCGGCCCGATCGGCGCGGCGCTGGTCGCCACCGGCGTGGGTATCGCCGTCGCGGTGCCGGCGGTGCTGGTCTACAACTACTTCCTCCGTCGCCTCAAGCTGACTGCGGCCGACCTCGACGACTTCGCCCACGACTTCTACAGCCTGGCGCAGAAGAGTGCCTTCCGCGTGCTGGTGCACCCGGCGGTGCAACGCCAGCACACCGGCTTCACCCAACCTGTGAAGGAGGCCTCCTGACATGGCCTTCTCGACCCAGGACAGCGATGAAGTGTTGAGTGAAATCAACGTCACGCCATTGGTGGACGTCATGCTGGTGCTGTTGGTGGTGTTCATCGTCACCGCGCCGTTGCTGACCAATGCCATCCCGATCAACCTGCCCAAGACCGAGGCCGTGGCCCCGGTGGAGCAGAAGGACCCGCTGGTGGTGAGCATCGACGGCAGCGGCAAGCTGTTCATCAACAAGGACGAGATCCAGCCCGACCTGCTGGAGACCAACCTCAAGGCTGCCAAGGACAAGGACGCCGAGCTGCGTGTGCAGCTGCAGGCCGACGATGGTGTGAATTACGGCGAGGTCGCCCGCGCGATGGCGGCGATCGAACGTGCCGGGATCAGCAAGCTGGCGGTGATTACCGCCCGCTGACCGGCGATACCCTCTTCAGGCAAGTGCTTAGGGGCCATTTTCCTTGGCAGGGGATGGCCCTTTTTTTATTGGAGACGCGGATTTGAAGCCTTTCGCGATCCCTGTAGGACTTAGCACTGTGCAAGACAATTGCTTTCTGGAATTTTGGTTATTAATAAATAGCTTCTTATTCCTTTACGAATATAACCCCCTCCCTATACTTGCACCCAAGCACGCAAACTTCCGGAGGCGTCCCCATGCGCAATGAGTCGATTCGTTACCTGATTGTGCCGGGCTGGCAAGGATCGCCAGACAACCATTGGCAGAGTCACTGGCAGCGTAGCCTGCCCAACAGCGCCCGGGTCGAGCAGCATGACTGGCTGACCCCGCAGCGGCGCGACTGGGTCCAGGCGCTGGAGCAGGCGATTGCCGCCGAACGCTCGCCGGTGATTCTCATCGCCCACAGCCTGGGCTGCATCACGGTCGCCCATTGGGCCGCCCAGGCCAGCCCCGAGCTGCTGCGCCGGGTACGTGGCGCATTGCTGGTGGCGCCGGCGGATGTCGAGCGTCCGACCTGCGCGCCGGCCTTGCGCAATTTCGCGCCGATTCCACTGCAGGCCTTGCCGTTCCCCAGCCAGATGGTCAGCTCCGACAACGACCCGGCGGTGAGCGTGCCGCGTGCGCTGTACCTGACGCAGGTCTGGGGCGCCGAGGCTGGGCTGCTGGCCGACGCCGGGCATATCAACGTCAAGTCGGGTCATGAGCGTTGGGAACAGGGTTTCGCCTACCTCTACCGCTTGCAGGCCCGTATCGATCAGCGCGCGCTGCGCCGCGCCTGATCCGCTGGTT
Source organism: Pseudomonas sp. BW16M2 (assembly GCF_014268865.1). Taxonomy (NCBI): domain Bacteria; kingdom Pseudomonadati; phylum Pseudomonadota; class Gammaproteobacteria; order Pseudomonadales; family Pseudomonadaceae; genus Pseudomonas; species Pseudomonas sp. BW16M2. The sequence goes on from NZ_JABWRI010000003.1 coordinate 53,917, forward strand.
TCATCGAACGAGTCGAATCCCCGGCCGCCTGCGGCCGGGGCGGGAGTATTCCATGACGTTTCACACTGCTTTCGGCCAGCCGTTGCTGACCTTCCCCGAACTGGACAAGAGCCCGCTGAGCATTCGCGCCAAGGCGCTGGTGTTCGTCGATCCGCGTTCCCAGGCGCTGCGCCAGACCCTGGAGCGGTTGGCGCCACAACCCTTGCCCGTGTTGATCCGTGGTGAGACCGGCACCGGCAAGGAGTTGCTGGCCCGGCAGATCCATCGCGGCAGTGACCGCGGGGGGTTGTTCGTGTCGGTCAACTGCGCGGCCATCAGCCCGACCTACGCCGATGCCGAGCTGTTCGGCTACAGCGCCGGCACCCAGGGCGGCACCGCCAGCAGTCGAGCCGGCTGGTTCGGCTCGGCCAACGGCGGCACGCTGTACCTGGACGAGATCGCCGACCTGCCCCTGGCGATCCAGAGCAAGCTGCTGGCGGCCCTGGAAAACCGCGAGGTGACCCGGGTCGGCGCCACCCAGCCGCAGGCCGTCGATGTGCGGCTGGTGGCCGCTTCCAGCATCGACCTGGCCCAGGCCGTGCGCGCCGGTCGCTTCAACGAGCGGCTTTACCATTACCTGCATGAGGGTGAACTCGAGCTGCCGGCATTACGCGATCGGGTCGGCGATATCCTGCCGTTGGCCGAGTACTTCGTCGGTATCTACAGCGTACGCCTGGATCGGCCGCTGCCCCTGATCAGCGAGGCGGCCCAGCAGGCGCTGGAGGCCCATGCCTGGCCGGGCAATACCCGTGAACTGGAGAACGTCATCCACTTCGCCCTGCTGGTCAGCGACGGTGAGGAGATCCTTCCCGCGCATCTCGACCTTCCGGATACCGCGCCATTGGCCAGCCTGGCCCGTCAGCTCGCGCAACTGGGTGCCAGTCGGGAGCCGCAAACCCTGGCCGACCTGCGCGGGCTGCTGAGCGCAGCCTTGGCGCAATTGGGCAAATCCGCGCCGTAGAGCTGTGCGTGGCCGCTCATAAGCAAAGGTCGTGATGGCGATTTGTTTTTGGAATAAGCAGCTAATCAAAAGATATTGTTACGGAATAAAAAATCTCGGTATTGTCCGTTTCACGCCCACCCGAACGGATGGGCACCCGACTCGCCATCTGCGATGGCCCAGCTTTAGAACAAGGATCACCATGAAAAAGACCCTGCTGACCACCGCCCTGGCCGCCGCCCTTTCGTTCGCTGGCCTGGCCAATGCCGCCGAGAAACTGGTGGTCGCCGCCACGCCCGTGCCGCATGCCGAAATCCTCGAACTGATCAAGCCGACCCTGGCCAAGGAAGGCGTGGACCTGCAGATCAAGGTCTTCACCGACTATGTCCAGCCCAACGTGCAGGTCGACCAGAAGCGCCTGGACGCCAACTACTTCCAGACCCTGCCTTACCTGAAGAACTTCAACGAAGGCAAGGGCACCCACCTGGAAACCGTGATCGGCGTGCATGTCGAGCCGTTCGGTGGCTACTCGAAGAAGGTCAAGAGCCTGGCCGAGCTGAAGGATGGCGCCACCGTCGCCATCCCCAACGAAGGCAGCAACAGTGGCCGCGCCCTGCTTCTGCTGCAGAAGGCTGGCCTGATCACTCTGAAAGACCCGAAGAACGCCCTGGCCACGCCGAAAGACATTGCCGAGAACCCGAAGAAGCTCAAGTTCCGCGAGCTGGAATCGGCCATGCTGCCGCGTGTGCTGGACCAGGTCGACCTGGACATGATCAACACCAACTACGCCCTGGAAGCCGGCCTGAACCCGGCCAAGGACGCCCTGGTGATCGAAGGCAGCGACTCGCCGTACGTTAACTTCCTGGTCGCCCGCCCGGACAACAAGGACAGCGAGGCCATCCAGAAGCTGGCCAAGGCGCTGACCAGCCCGGAAGTGAAGGCGTTCATCGAGAAGAAGTACAGCGGTGCGGTACTGCCGGCGTTCTGATACGCGGCCTGGTACGAAAAACGCCGACGCATTTTGCGTCGGCGTTTTTGTTTGGGCTGGCTTGAAGAGGGGGGCGGCAGGCTGCGTGGGAGCGGGCTTGCCCCGCGATGGCGTCTTCAGCGCTGACTGGCCAGCGCCCGGCGCAGGGCCAGGAGCCACAGCAGTTGTTCATTCGAAGCAGGCAAGCAGGGGCTGTTCATCGTTGTCTTCCTTGTTGAATGTGATGGGCCGTGCAAGTCACAGTTTGAGACCCCTTGGAGGGGGAAAGTCTCGGAAAGATCCGCATGTCATGAAGGAAATTTCCGAGCGTCACGGGGTGGTGATATAGATATGCAATAAAGATATTTATAAAAATATTTTTATGCCTTTAGAGTCTAGGGATCGTGCTTACCGGCACAGCGCCACCATTCGTGAAACGACGCCGAGCCACCCTCGTGCCGACCCTGGACCTTCCCCATGCCGTACCTTCGTGACTCCGTGTCGAGGCCCCTTCCATGAGCTTCGACACCGCTTTCATGCTTAGCACACTGCCGGCCTTCTTCAAGGCCGTTGGCGTGACCCTGCAAGTCGGGGCGATCGCCATCGTCACTTCGTTGCTGGTGGCGCTGCTCAACGCGACGATCCTGGTGCTGCGCACGCCGTACCTGTGGCGCCTGGTCAAGGGCTACGTGGAACTTGCCCGCAACACACCACTGCTGATCCAGCTGTTCTTCGTCTACTTCGCCTTGCCGAGCCTGGGGCTGAAGGTCTCCGGCTTCGCCGCCGCGATCATCACCCTGACGTTCATGGGCGGTGCCTACCTCACCGAGGTGCTGCGCGCCGGGGTCGAGGCCGTGCCGCGGGCGCAACTGGAGTCCGGGCGCTCCATCGGGCTCTCCGAAGGGCAGTTGCTGCGCCACGTGATCCTGCCCCAGGCCGGCATCCTCAGCCTGCCGGCACTGTTCGCCAACTTCGTGTTCCTGCTCAAGGAGACCACCGTGGTGTCGGCGGTGGCGGTGCCGGAGATCCTCTACACCACCAAGAACTACATCGCCCTGTACTACAAGACCTACGAAATGCTCGCCGTGCTGACCCTGCTCTGCGTGCTGATCTTCCTGCCGCTGTCGCTGCTGCTGCGCTACCTGGAACGGAGGCTGCAACATGGCCAGTTCGGGCATTGAGCTGCTGCTGGTTTCGCTGCCGCAACTGGCCACGGGCGCCGGGCAGACCTTGGCGATCTCGGCCCTGGGCATCCTGTTCGCCACTTTGGGCGGCGTGCTCTACGGCGTGCTGGCGACCCTCGGCAGCCGTTGGCTGAACATTCTGCTGCAGGTGTACCTGGAGTTGTTCCGGGCGATTCCGGTGCTGGTATGGCTGTACCTGGTGTTCTTCGGCTTGCCGATCTTCTTCGGCCTGAGCATCCCCAGCTTCTGGTGCGCGGTGCTGGTGCTGGGCCTGTGGGGCGCCAGCGAGGTCGGCGAGGTGGTGCGCGGCGCCTTGCAGTCGCTGCCACGCGGGCAGCGCGAGGCGGGGTTGTCGATCGGCCTGGGCGGCTGGCAGCTGTATGGCTACGTGCTGCTGCCCCAGGCGCTCAAGCGCATGACCCCGCCGACCATCAACATCTACACGCGGATCATCAAGACCAGCTCGCTGGCGGTACTGATCGGCGTGGTCGAAGTGATCAAGGCGGGGCAGCAGATCATCGAACGCACCTACGAATCGGTGCTGATCTACGGCGCGCTGTTCCTGTTCTTCTTTCTTGTCTGCTATCCGCTGTCGGCCGCCTCCCGCGTGCTGGAGCGGCGCTGGGCCCACGCATGAATCCATTGATCGAATTCCAAGGCTTCAACAAGTTCTTCGGCCAGCACCAGGTGCTCGCGGACATCGACCTCAAGGTCCAGGCCGGCGAGGTGGTGGTGATCCTCGGCCCCAGCGGCTGCGGCAAGAGCACCCTGCTGCGCTGTCTCAACGGTCTGGAGGAGGCCCAGGGCGGCAGCCTGCGCCTCGACGGCCAGGAGCTGCTCGGCTCCGACACCGACTGGCGCCAGGTGCGCCAGCGGGTCGGCATGGTGTTCCAGAGCTATCACCTGTTCGGCCACATGAGCGTGATCGACAACCTGCTGCTGGGTCCGCTGAAGGTGCAGAAGCGCGAACGGCGCGAAGCCCAGGCCCAGGCCGAGGCGCTGCTGGCCCGGGTCGGCCTGCTGGACAAGCGCGACGCCTTTCCCCGCCAGCTCTCCGGTGGCCAGCAGCAACGCATCGCCATCGTCCGTTCGCTGTGCATGAACCCCCAGGTGATGCTGTTCGACGAGGTCACCGCCGCCCTCGACCCGGAGATGGTCAAGGAGGTGCTGCAGGTGATCCAGGGCCTGGCCCGCGAAGGCATGACCCTGCTCATCGTCACCCACGAAATGGCCTTCGCCCGCGCGGTGGCCGACCGCATCGTGTTCATGGAGGCCGGCAGGATCCTTGAACAGAACCACCCCGAGCGCTTCTTCACCCAACCGCAGAGCGCACGCGCGCAGCAGTTCCTGGAGAAATTCTCGTTCGTCGAAAGCCTGCCCAAGACACTGCACAAGGAACTGTCATGAAGACTGCCCCGTTCGCCAAACTGCTCGCTCCACTGCTTGGCCTGGCCCTGCTGGCCGGCTGCAACAAGTCCGAAGACCCGGGCAAGCCCGCCGCGGCCTCGCCGGCCACCAGCTACCTGGAAACCATCAAGGCCCGCGACAAGCTGATCGTCGGCGTGTTCACCGACAAGCCACCGTTCGGCTTCGTCGATGAAAGCGGCCGCTACGTGGGCTTTGACACCGACATCGGCCGCCGCTTCGCCAAGGACCTGCTGGGCGATGAAAGCAAGGTCGAGTTCGTCGCCGTGGAGCCTGCCAGCCGCATTCCGTTCCTGCAGAGCGACAAGGTCGACCTGATCCTCGCCAACATGACCGTCACCCCCGAGCGCAAGGAAGCGGTGGACTTCACCAACCCCAACCTGCGCGTGGCGGTACAGGCCATCGTCGCCGACGGCAGTCCGGTGCAGAAGCTCGACGACCTGGCCGACAAGACCATTATTGTCACCACCGGTACCACAGCCGATATCTGGCTGACCAAGAATCACCCGGACTGGAAGCTGCTGAAGTTCGAGAAGAACACCGAGTCGCTGGCCGCCCTGGCCAATGGCCGCGGCGATGCCTATGCCCAGGACAACCTGATCCTGTTCAGCTGGGCCAAGCAGAACCCGGGCTACCGCGTGCTGCCGCAGTTGCTGGGCGACGAAGCACCGATCGCTCCGGCGGTGAAGAAGGGCAACACCGAGTTGCGCGACTGGGTGAACAGCGAGCTGGCCAAGCTGGGCGAGGAGAAGTTCCTGCTCAAGCTGTACGACCAGTACGTGCGCAAGGAACTGAGCGACGACACCAAGCCTGAGAGCGTCATCGTCGAAGGCGGCAAGTGGCAGGGTTGAGCCCCGCCTGCTGATCGCGGGACAAGCCCGCTCCCACAACTGGCATTCGTGCGTGGGAGCGGGCTTGCCCCGCGATGGGGCGAATCAATTACCCGGCACCAACCGCAACGTGCTCTGCGCCGGAATCACTCCCATCCGCGCCTTGTGATAGCGCCCCTCGATATAGTCTTCGGCCTGGTCGCCGTAATGCCGGTCGAACGGCACGCCACTCTGCCCGACCGGGTTGATGGTCAGCGCGGTGCCTGCGTCTGCAAAGTCGATCAACCGGCGCGTGGAAGGGCCATAGGTGACCGGCCAGGGCGCCGGGCCGATCTTCGCCGACAGGTTGTTCGGCACCTCGTGGGTGCCGGGCGCGGCAAACGGGCCGACGTTGAACAGCAGGTTGAGCGGCTTCTTCACCCCCAGTGGATGGTTGTGGGTGAGGGTGTGGGCCTTGCCCCATTGCCAGCTGGCCGGATCCTTGCCGAATGTCTCGTGCAGGTGCTTGAGGCTGCGTTGCCAGGCCAGGCGCACGATGGCGCCACGGTCGGTGCGTTCGCTGGCGCCGCGCAGGTTCCACCAGGGCGATGCCGGGTCCGCGGCCAGGCGGGGCAGGGCGGCGTCGATGGCGCGGGTGCTGATCAGCACCGGGAACCAGGTGTCGCCCAGCTCGTCGTGCAGGGCGGCGAACGCCAGTTCGTAGAGGAACTGGTTGAACAACGTGGCACTGGTGGAGTCCAGCGGATAGTCGCCGCGCCAGGCGGCCAGTTGCTCGACCAGCTCCTTCTCCTCGTCGCCCTGGGCGACGTTGCGCAAGGTGCCGAGCAGCGGCGCCAGGGTGCGCGGGCCGTAGTCGGTGCTGGTGTCCAGTTGCAGGGCCTGGCTGTTCTGGGTGTCCCACTTGATGTCCGGGTCGCTCAGCTGGCGATCGAGCTGACGACCGCGATCGGCCAGGTTGTAGTAACCGGGCACGGGGATTGCGCCGGGCGGCTGGTAGTTGGCCGAGACGATGTAGCCGCTCGCCGGATTCTCCTGCTGCGGATTGGCGCTGAACGGGTAGAAGCCCGGCTTGGCGGCCTGGCCGCTGGCGCCATCGAGAATGAACGCCGGGTTGACGCCGTCCGGGCGGATCGGCAGTCGTGCCGCCGCCCACCAGCCGATATCGCCCCGGGCATTGGCCCACACCAGGTTCAGCCCCGGCGCCTGGACCTTGGCGGCTGCCTCGCGCATCTTGCCCAGGGTGTCGGCGCGGTTGATCTGGTAGAAGCCTTCGAGGATCGGGTTGTCGGTTTCCAGGAACGCCCACCACATGGCGATGGGCGTCGGGCCGGCGGTATCGCCGAGCACGCTGTTGACGATCGGGCCATGGGGCGAGCGGCGCAGGGTGATGCTGGCAGGTTCCGCGTCCTTGACCGCGATCTTCTGCTCGGTCTTTTCCAGTGGCTGCCATGTGCCGTCGACCATCACCTGCTCGGGGTTCTGCGGATTGGTCCGCTCCGCGATCAGGTCGACGTCGTCGTTCTGGAACATGGTCAGGCTCCAGCCGAAGTCGCGATTGTGGCCGAGCAGGGCGAACGGGTTGAGCGCCTGGAAGTAGCCATACAGGTTGAAACCCGGCGCCGACAGCTCCGCCTCGTACCAGATCGCCGGCACGGCGAAGCTGATATGCGGGTCGCCCGCCAGCAGCGGCCGGCCACTGCGGGTGCGGCTGCCGGCCACGGCCCAGGCGTTGCTGCCTTCGAACTGCGGGATGCCGGCGTCGCCCAGGGCCTCGTGGCTCAGCCGCGCCAGCTGCTCCAGGCTGCGCCAGGCGGCGGCGGCCAGGGGCGTGGCCACGGCGCCGTCGGGCTGCCAGTCGAGGTCGAAGATCTTCAGGTAGTCGGGGCCGAGCTGGTCGCGGATGTAGGTCAGCGCGGGATCGGTACGGAATGCCGCGGCGAAGCTGTAGGCGAGGTAGCCGGCGATGCTCAGGGTGTCCTCGGCGGTGAAGGGGCGTGGCGGGATGCCGAGCAGGTCGAACTCCATCGGTTTGGGATGGCTGGCCTGCCACTGGTTGATGCCGTCCAGGTAAGCCTGCAGCGCCTGCCAGGCCGGCGACTGGCGGTCCTGGCGCTGCGCCATAAGAGCCGCCTGGTCACGGATGCGCAGGCTGCGGAACAGGGTGTCGGTGGGCAGCAGCTTCTCGCCCAGCACCTCGGCCAGCTCGCCACGGGCCAGGCGGCGCATGATCTCCATCTGGAACAGGCGGTCCTGGGCGTGCACGTAGCCCAGGGCGCGGTAGAGGTCCTGCTCGTTCTGCGCCTGCAGGTGCGGCACGCCGCGGGCATCGAAACGCACGCTGACCGGCGCCTGCAATCCACCGACGGCCACCTCGCCGTCACGTTGCGGCTGCTTGTCCCGCACGTACCAGTAACCGGTGCCTGCGGCGGCCACGGCGATCACCACCGCCAGCAAGGTCAGGCTGCGCTTCATCGAGACTCCTTGTACGTTCGAGCGAGAAATATGGTCCGATCATCGGCGGATGCGCGAACTGAGCATAGCCCTGGAAGGCACTTTCATGTCCCTCGGCGAAAAACAGCGCGCGGGCGCTTCATTCGGTCCAGGGGCAATAGCAGCCGACTGCCAGGGTGTTGGACGCCTGCACCCGGCGGCCTTCATTCAGCGCCGTGAGGATCGGCTCGATGAAGCTATTGCTGGAGTTGCACACCGCGCCTTCGCTGTAGGGGCCGAAGTAGGCGAGGTTACCGTCGCGGTCCCAGATCGCCACGGCGGGGGTGGCCGGCAGCTGCTCGCTGCCGGGCAGGCTGGCCAGGGGCTTGAGCGCGGCGAGGTTGGCCGGCAACTGGCCGTGGCTGCCGTGGCGCTGCACGACATGGAAGCTGACGCCCTGCGGCGCGAAGTGCTCGACCAGTTCACCCAGGTGCTGCTGGTTGCCGACGTTGCACGGGCAGGCCGGGTCCCAGAAGTGCACCACGCGGATCGGGCCCGGACCTGCCAGCTCGGGGGGCAGGCGTAGCTGGCTGCCGTCGAAGAAGGTGGTCTGGTTGTCGAAGGTGCGCAGGTAGCGGGACTGGAAGCTGTCGTAGGCCCACCAGAGGGCGGTGGCGCAGAGCAGCAGTGCAAGTAATGTGAGAAATCGCTTCGCCATGGGGGCCTTGGCACGAGGTCGCATTGTTGGTCGGAGGAGGGGCCAAGCTTGCCATGACGCGGCCCAGAGCTGAATATCGCAGATCAATACTTGCTTCACTGTGGATCTACTGATGCCCGCCAGCTTCAATCCCGACCAGCTGCGTACCAGCCTGTCGCCCCTCGTTGATCTTCAGCCGTTGTCCGCCCAGGGCCAGGCCTACCAGCGCTTCTATGGCCTGGATCTGCCTGCGCGCAGTTGGCTGGGTGGCTTCCGGGTGGCGGGCTTCGACCTGGTCGGCCAGCTCTGGCTGCCGGAGCAGCCGGTGGCGACGGTGTTCCTGCTGCACGGCTACTACGATCACATGGGCCTGTACCGGCATGTGATCGAGTGGGCATTGGGCCAGGGCTACGCGGTGATCGGCTGCGACCTGCCCGGCCATGGCCTGTCCAGTGGCGAGCGGGCCAGCATCGATGATTTCGGCATCTACCAGCAGGTGCTCGATGCGCTGTTCGAGCAGGCCCGCCTGCTGGAACTGCCGCGACCCTGGCATCTATGTGGACAGAGCACCGGCGGGGCGATCGTGGTCGATCACCTGCTGCACCAGGGCGAACGCAGCCCGGCCGATGGCCAGGTGATCCTGCTCGCGCCTCTGGTGCGCCCGCGTGCCTGGCACTGGTCGAAGTTGAGCTATCGGGTGCTGCGTCACTTCGTCAACGGCATCGAGCGGCGGTTCAGCGAGAACACCAACGACCCGGCCTTCCTGCCCTTCCTCGAGGCCGATCCGCTGCAGCCGCGGCGCCTGCCGACCGCCTGGGTCGGGGCGCTAATGAAGTGGGTCCGGCGTATCGAAGCCGCGCCGCGCAGCACGCGCCGGCCCCTGATCGTGCAGGGCGAGGCGGACGGCACGGTGGACTGGCCCTACAACCTCAAGGTGCTCAAGGCCAAGTTCGCCGAGCCGCAGATCCTCATGCTGCCTGAGGCGCGGCATCATCTGGCCAACGAGCTGCCCGGCATTCGCCAGCGCTACTTCGACTTCATCGGCCAGCGCCTGGGCTGATCACTTCAGCTCGGTGGCGTTCTGGCCCACGGCCAGGGCGGCGCGTACCGCGGCCACCGCTGCCTTGTAGTAGGCCTGGCCGTCGGCGGATTCGGCGAAGGTGGCGAATTCCTCCAGCTCGGCGTCCGACAGGTCGCGATAGACGTACAGCAGGGTGTTGTTCAGGTCTTCGCCGACCTGGTTCATCAGGCGCTGGCGCTGGCCATCGAGCAGGTTCTGCGCCTGGCCGCCACCGAACAGGCCGGGCAGCATCGAGCTCAGGCTGTCGGCTGCCACGCCGGCGATCGCCAGGCTGACCTCGGCGCCGGCTTCGCGGGCTGGCAGGGCCTGGGCCAGGTGGCCGACGATCAACAGGCGGTTGTCGCTGGCCTGGACCTTCGGCAGGCCCTTGGCGTTCTTCGCCAGCTGGTCCTTGCGCGTGGCCAGCAGCTCGGCGGCCACCACCTTGCGCCCCAGTGGCGACTGGAAGAACGCCAGGGCCGGCGAGGGGTTCGCCAGGTTGGCGCGCAGCTGCGCCTGAGCCCGGCGGTCCATGGCCTGGGCCTGGAAGCGCTGGTTGCTGTTGTTGACCAGCGCCTGGTAGACGGCAGGCGGCAGGCTGTTGCGGTAGCGCTGCTGGGCGGCGCTCACGGCATCGTTGAAATGGGCGCGCTGGTCGGGCCAACCGGCGGCCTTGTACAGCTGATCGAGGCTGTCTGCCCAGACAGGCATGGTGCAGATCATCAGCAGAAGCAGGGAAAACAGACGGCGCATTCAGGACTCCTGTCGGCAGGCCGCTATTGTCCTAGGCGTGGCGGGGCTTTGTCGAGTCGCCAGCGGCGCTTCCTGACCAAGTGGCGCTGTGCGAGCGATTAGCGAATGGCTATGATGCGCCATGCACACTCCTTTCGAACATCCTCTGCTGTCGACGATCGTCGACGACCTGGCCTCCCGTGGCTGGTCGCAGCAACCTCTTTTCCTGCCCGACGCGCTGTCGCGCGCGCTGGCGGCCGAATGCCGTCGCCGTCACGCCGAGGGCGAACTCAACCCGGCCAGCGTCGGTCGTGGCGCCGCGCAGGAGATCCGCGAGGCGATCCGTGGTGATCAGATCCAGTGGCTCGACCCCGGCGAGTCGGAGGTCTGCGACCGCTACCTGGGCGCGATGGACAGCCTGCGCCAGGCCATCAACCAGGGCTTGTTCCTGGGGCTTGAGGACTTCGAGTGCCATTTTGCCCTTTATCCGCCGGGGGCGTTCTACAAGCGCCATCTCGACCGCTTCCGTGACGACGACCGGCGCATGGTGTCGGCCGTGCTCTACCTCAATGAAGGCTGGCAGCCGGAGGACGGCGGGCAGCTGCGGATGTTCCTGAAGGATGGTGTCGAGCACGACGTGCAGCCGGTCGCGGGTAGCCTGGTGGTGTTCCTGTCGGGTGAAGTGCCGCACGAAGTGCTTCCGGCCGGGCGTGAGCGCCTGTCGTTGACCGGCTGGTTCCGGCGCCGTGGCAATGATCCGTTCTGAGCGGCCGAAGGTGCTGGTCAGCGCCTGTCTGCTGGGCCAGCCGGTGCGCTATGACGGGCGTGCCAGCGGTCATCCCGACATCCTGCAGCGCTGGCAGGCCGAAGGCCGGGTGGTCCCGCTGTGCCCGGAGGTGGCCGGTGGCTTGCCGACGCCGCGCCCGCCTGCGGAAATTCCGGGCGGGCAGGGCGGCCAGGTCCTGGATGGGCAGGCGCGGGTAGTGACGGTGTCCGGCGACGATGTCAGCGAGGCGTTCCTGTCCGGGGCCCGACTGGCGCTGGAGCTGGTGCGTCGGCATCGCATCCGTGTGGCGGTGCTCAAGTCCGGCAGCCCGTCGTGTGGCAACCTGCAGACCTATGACGGCAGTTTCAGCGGTGTGAAGGTGGCGGGGGAAGGGGTGACCACGGCCTTGCTGCGTCGCGAAGGGGTACTCGTGTTCAGCGAACTGGAGCTGGAAGACGCGCAGCGAGCGTTGGCCAAGGTCTGATCGCGGGGCAAGCCCGCTCCCACGCAATGGTGACCATGACGGCAGCGTGGGAGCGGGCTTGCCCCGCGATGCGGTGTTACTGTCCGGCGGTCGCCTGCTTGGTGCCCTTGAGCCATTTGCTTTCCAGGTCAGCCAGACGGCCATCGTTCTCGATCCGCTGCAGAGCATTGTTCACAGCCGTCTCGAAGGCTGGATTGCCCTTCTGGTATGGGATCACCAGTTTCTGGTTGGCCAGGGTACGAATGGCGTCGAGCTTATCGCTCAGTTCGGCGTCTTGCTGGTTGAAGGTCATATCGAACTTGCCGCTCTCCACCCCAGGCAGCACCTCTTCGGCGGGCGTCTCGACGAACTCGGCCCGCACATCCAGCTCCTTGGCCAGGGCCTGCCCCAACTCGATCTCGAAGCCAGTCAGGTGTTCGTTCTCCTTGAACGCATAGGGTGGCGCGTCGCCAAGCACGGCGATGCGCAGTTCGCCACGGTCATTGATTTCGTCGATCAGTTCGGCCTGGGCCAGTGGGCTGAACAGTACCGCCAGCAGAATGCCAATGGTCAAACGCATGAGTGCCCCTTTCTTGTTCGGCAGATGAAGTGCATTCGCCGTGGCTTTCTCGTCTGCCCCGGTCGAACGCAGCCTATGACCTCCAGGTAGCGGCAAGGTTTTCTTCTGCCCTGAAATATTTCTGTCCCTGTTTTTGAACCTCTGCCGGCCGAGCTGGACTATGGTGAAGTACCGCCGTACTTCGTTTAAGCGATAGCGGTCAATTGAAGTGAATCACAGGAGAAGTGAATGAAAAGCCTATTTTCGCGTGCTGCCGTCGCCGGTCTGCTGATGGGGGCGTCGGTGTTCGCCAGTGCCGCGGATACCCTGAAGAGCGAGCAGCCACCGGAAGGCGCCAAGGTCTTCATCGTTTCGCCCGCCGACGGGGCCACGGTCGATAAGACCTTCACCGTCAAGTTCGGCATCGAAGGCATGGGCCTCAAGCCCGCGGGTGACCAGACCCCGCACACCGGCCATCACCACCTGCTGGTGGACGTGGACAAGGCGCCCCTGGCCGACCAGCCGCTGCCCACCAGCCTGATGCCGGAGAACAACGCGCCGCTGCCGGCAGGTCCGCAGGTGCTGCACTTCGGCAAGGCGCAGACCGAGGCGACCATCACCCTCACGCCGGGCAAGCACACCCTGCAGTTGGTGCTGGGCGACAAGTACCACGTGCCGTTCAAGCCGAGCGTCGAGTCGCAGAAGATCACCGTCAACGTGAAGTGATCCGCCGCGCCATCGCCGGCCGGCCCGCTTGCCGGCGATGAGCTCATTGCCGGCCGTTTCAGAACTGCGAGCCAACCACTTCCTGCGCCACGCCCAGAAAAGCCGCCGGCAACCGCGCCTGGCGCCGCTCCTTCAGGCAATACAGGTACTCGTGCATCACCGGCGCATCCTCCAGCACCAGCACCCGCAGTTCCGGGTTATGCGGCACCTCGTGGCGGGCAATGATGCTGATGCCGATATTGCGCAGCACCGCCTCGCGAATCGACTCGCGGCTGCCGATCTCCAGCAAGGCCCCGGCCTTCACATTGGCTTCTTGCATCATCTGCTCGGTCAGCTTGCGCGTGGTCGAGCCCTGCTCGCGCATCAGCAGGCAATGCCCGGCCACCACGTCGATGGACACCGCCTGACGCTGGGCCAGCGGATGATTGCGGTGCACCGCCACCACCAGCGGGTCGGTGCCCAGCACCCGGCGCACCAGGCGCGCATCCTCGAGCAGTTGCGAGGACGCGGCGATATCCACCCGGTAATCCTCGAGCATCTCCAGCACCTGCTGCGAGTTGCCGATTTCCACTGCCACTTCCACCTGGGGCAGGCGCTCGCGGAAGATCTTCACCAGGTCGAGGATGTAGTAGGGCGCCGTGGCGGCGATGCGCAGGCTGCCCTGGGCCTGACCGCTGTTGCGCAGCTCGAACTCGATGTCGGCCTCCTGCTGCAACAGCGCCTTGACCATCGGCAGCAGGCGCACGCCTTCCTCGCTCAGCACCAGGCGCCGACCACCGCGGTAGAACAGTTCGACGTTGTACTGGCCCTCGAGATTGCGGATTTGCGTGGTCACCGTCGGCTGGCTGAGCCCGAGCTTCTTCGCCGCCAGGGTGATGCTGCCCAGGCGGGCCACCATGTAGAAGGCTTTGAGCTCGGCGCTCAGCATTGTGGATAACCTCTGTTCTGCGCTGCGGGCGCCTATTTGCGCAGCAGGCGCAAGCCGTTGAACACCACCAGCAGGCTCACGCCCATGTCGGCGAACACCGCCATCCACATGGTGGCCATGCCGGCAAAGGTGATTGCCAGGAAGATCGCCTTGATTCCCAGGGCCAGCACGATGTTCTGGGTGAGGATCGCCGCGCTTTGGCGCGACAGCCTGACGAACGCCGGGATTTTGCGCAAGTCGTCGTCCATCAGCGCCACGTCGGCGGTCTCGATGGCCGTGTCGGTGCCGGCGGCGGCCATGGCGAAGCCGATCTCGGCACGGGCCAGGGCCGGTGCGTCGTTGATGCCGTCACCGACCATGCCGACCCGATGGCCCTCGCCGTACAGGCGCTCGATGCTGGCCAGCTTGTCCGCCGGCAGCAGGTTGCCCTCGGCGCGATCGATCCCCACCTGGGCGGCGATGGCCTGGGCGGTATGGGGATTGTCGCCGGTCAGCATGACAGTCTTGATGCCCAGCTCGTGCAGTTCGGCGATGGCCTGGCGGCTGCTGTCCTTGACCGTGTCGGCCACGGCGAACAGCGCCAGCGGGCCGGAGCGGTCGAGCAACAGCACCACGGTCTTGCCCTGGCGCTCCAGCACATCGAGCTGCGCTTCAAGCTCCGGGGAGCACAGGCCGAGCTCTTCGACCAGGCGATGGTTGCCCAGGTGGTAGGTCTGGCCCTCGATATCACCGCGCACACCGCGACCGGCCAGGGCGGCGAATTCGCTGACCTCGCTCAAGGCCAGGTCCTGTTCCCTGGCGAACAGGGCGATGGCACCGGACACCGGGTGGTCGGAGCGGGCGGCCAGACTGGCGGCCAGGGCCTGGGCACGGCCTTCGAACAGTGGGTCGAGGACCTTGCTGTCGGTCTGCACCGGCTTGCCGTGGGTGATGGTGCCGGTCTTGTCCAGGGCGAGGAAGTCCAGCTTGCGCCCGCCTTCGAGGTACACGCCGCCCTTGATCAGGATGCCCTTGCGCGCTGCCGCGGCCAGGCCGCTGACGATGGTCACCGGGGTCGAGATCACCAACGCGCATGGGCAGGCCACCACCAGCAGCACCAGGGCACGGTAGATCCAGTCGAACCAGGCGCCGGCCATGAACAGCGGCGGTATCACCGCCACGGCCAGGGCCACGGCGAACACCACCGGGGTATAGATGCGCGAGAACTGGTCGACGAAGCGCTGGGTCGGCGCACGGGCGCCCTGGGCCTCCTCGACGGCCTTGATGATCCGCGCCAGGGTCGACTGGCCGGCGGCGGCGGTGACGCGGTACTCCAGGGCACCGGCCTGGTTGATGGTGCCGGCGAACAGCTTGTCGCCCACGGTCTTCTCGACCGGCAGGCTCTCGCCGGTGATCGGCGCCTGGTCGACGCTGGACTGGCCACTGACCACCTCGCCATCCAGGCCGATGCGCTCGCCCGGCCGCACCCGCACCAGGGCGCCGATCGGCACTTCGCGCACGTCGAGCTCGCGCCACTGGCCGTCGGCCTGCTGCACGGTGGCCAGGTCCGGCGCCAGTTGCATCAGGCCGCCAATGGCATTGCGCGCGCGATCCAGCGAGCGGGCCTCGATCAGCTCGGCGATGGTGAACAGCACCATGACCATGGCCGCCTCCGGCCATTGGCCGATCAGCACGGCGCCGGTCACGGCGATGCTCATCAGGGCATTGATGTTGAGGTTGCGGTTCTTCAGGGCGATCCAGCCCTTCTTGTAGGTGCCCAGGCCGCAGCCGAGGATCGCCGCCAGGGCCAGTGCGGCGACCACCCACTCCGGCGCCTTGCCGGAGAAGTGCACGACTTCGGCGGCGATCGCGGCAATACCCGACAAGGCCAGCGGCCACCAGCGGGTCTTGCTCGCCTGGGGCGCATTGGCGCTGCCGTCGCCCTCGGCGGCCAGCGGTTCGGCCTTCATCCCCAGGCTGTCGATGGCCCGCTCGATCTCGGCGGTGCCAACCAGCGTGTGGCGCACGCCGAGCACCCGGTTGATCAGGTTGAACTCCAGTTGCTCGATGCCGGCCAGCTTGCCCAGCTTGTCCTGGATCAGCGTCTGTTCGGTGGGGCAGTCCATGGCTTCGATGCGAAAGCGGCTGAGCTGGGCCTGGGCGCTGGCCTTTTCGGTCAGCTGCACCAGGGCCGGGGCAGCCTTGCTGGCACAGCAGCTGTGGGCGTGGGGCTCATGGCCATGCGCGTGGTCATGCTTGTGGTCGGGGCTGACAGGCTGGTTCATGGAATCATCCTTAACTGAGCACTGGCCTCTGCGGATATCCACAGAGTGGTTGTTGCCAAGTGAACACCCTGTAGCCACTATAGGGTCAAGCCCTCTGCTGGAGATTTGCCATGAAGATCGGAGAACTGGCCAAGGCCACCGACTGCGCCGTGGAGACCATCCGCTACTACGAACGCGAGCAACTGCTGCCCGAGCCCGCCCGCAGCGACGGCAACTATCGGCTCTACACCCAGGCCCATGTCGAGCGGCTGACCTTCATCCGCAACTGCCGCACTCTGGACATGACCCTCGATGAAATCCGCAGCCTGTTGAGCCTGCGCGACAGCCCCGATGGCTCGTGCGGCAGCGTCAATGCGCTGATCGACGAACATATCGAGCATGTGCAGGCGAGGATCGACGGGCTGGTGGCGCTGCAGGCGCAGCTGGTGGAGTTGCGCCAGCAGTGCAATGCGCAGGGGGCGGAGTGCGCGATATTGCAGCAGTTGGAGACCAATGGGGCCGTGTCGGTGCCGGAGACCGAGCATTCCCATGTGGGGCGCAGTCACGGGCATTGATGCCAAAAGCATCGCGGGGCAAGCCCGCTCCCACGTGACTCAATGCATACGTGGGAGCGGGCTTGCCCCGCGATTGCGTCAGCTCAGACAGATGAAGATCTGTCAGACCGCCATCGGCGCCGTCATCGGCGCATGGTGCTCATAGCCTTCCAGCCAGAAGTCGCTCGGCTCGATCTTCTCCAGCCACTCCGGCTCGTACTTGCCGGTCTCGGCGAATGCCGGCACGCGGTCGCTGATCACCAGCTTCGGCGCGGCCAGCGGTTCGCGTTTCATCTGCTCGCCCAGCATGTCCAGGTGGTTCTCATACACATGGGCATCGCCGATGAAGTAGGTGAACCAGCGCGGGGTGTAGCCGGTCAGGCGGCCGAACAGCGACAGTAGCGCCGCGCCCTCGGTGAGGTTGAACGGCGTGCCCAGGCCCAGGTCGTTGGAGCGGATGTAGAGGGTCAGGGAGATTTCCTTCGTCTCGACATTCGGGTGGAACTGGTACAGCAGGTGGCACGGCGGCAGGGCCATCTCATCCAGCTGGGCGCAGTTCCAGCCGTGGAACAGGATGCGCCGGCTGCCCGGGTCGTTGGCGATGGTGTCCAGGCACTGGCGCACCTGGTCGATGGCCTTGTACAGGATGACGAACGCCTGGCCGTCTTCCTCGTCCTGGGCGATGCGGCGAAAACCTGCCTGCTCGGCCATCTCGATGGCCGCCGGGTTGCTCAGCGGGATGCGCTTGTAGCCCGGCCACTGGCGCCATTGCACGCCGTAGATCTCGCCGAGGTCGTCGTGGCCCTGGCGGAACGGGTTGGCCAGCCACTGGGCGTTCTCGTTGGCGTTCTGGTCCCAGACCTTGCAGCCCAGCTCGCGGAACTCGCCGGCGTTCTTCACGCCGCGCAAAAAGCCCACCATCTCGCCAATCGCCGACTTGAACGCCAGCTTGCGCGTGGTGATGGCCGGGAAGCCTTTCTGCAGGTCGAACTTGAGCATGGCGCCCGGCAGGCTGATGGTGCGGATGCCGGTGCGGTTTTCCTGCAGCGTGCCGTTTTCGATGACGTCACGGACCAGATCTAGATACTGTTTCATGGCTTACCTGTAGCAAGAACGGCAGGGGGATCGCCCCTGCCGTGAAAATCAGACGGTGGCCTTGGCCGACGGTTTACGGTTGTAGGCCCACCAGATCAGGAAGATGCCGCCGACGATCATCGGCACGCAGAGCAACTGACCCATGGTCAACCAGCCGAAGGCGATGTAGCCCAGCTGGGCGTCGGGTACCCGCACGAATTCCACGATGAAGCGGAAGATGCCGTAGAACAGCGCAAACATGCCGGAAACGGCCATGGTCGGACGCGGCTTGCGCGAGTACAGCCAAAGAATGACGAATAATGCCACACCTTCGAGGGCGAACTGATACAGCTGCGACGGGTGACGCGGCAGCTGGGCCGGGTCGCTGAACGGCGGGAACACCATCGCCCACGGCACGTCGGTGGCCTTGCCCCACAGCTCGGCGTTGATGAAGTTGCCGATACGCCCGGCGCCCAGGCCGATCGGCACCAGCGGCGCGACGAAGTCCATCAGCTCGAAGAACGACTTGTTGTTGCGCTTGCCGAACCACAGCGCGGCCAGCATCACGCCGATGAAACCGCCGTGGAACGACATGCCGCCTTTCCACACCTCGAAGATCAAGGTCGGGTTGGCCAGGTACTGGTGCAGGTCGTAGAACAGCACGTAGCCCAGGCGGCCGCCAACGATCACCCCCATCGACAGCCAGAACACCAGGTCGGAGAGTTTCTCGCGGCTCCAGGTCGGGTCGAAGCGGTTCAACCGGCGCGAGGCCAGCAGCCAGGCGCCGCCGATGCCGATCAGGTACATCAGGCCGTACCAGTGGATTTTCAGTGGACCGAGGGCCACGGCCACCGGGTCGATCTGCGGGTAAGGCAGCATTGTCTTTCCTCTAGGTTCAGATAAGGAAGCTGAGTCCGACGCAGAACAGCAGCGCGGCGAACAGACGCTTGAGCACGCGCGGCGACAGCTTGTGCGCCAGTCGCGCGCCGTAGCGGGCGAAGAACATGCTGGTGGCAGCGATGCCGACCAGCGCCGGAAGGTAGACGTAGCCCAGGCTGTGGGCCGGCAGGTGTTCCTCATGCCAACCCAGCCAGATGAAGCCCAGGGCACTGGCCAGGGCGATCGGCAGGCCGCAGGCCGACGAAGTCGCCACTGCCTGCTGCATGGGCAGGCTGCGCCAGGTGAGGAACGGCACGGTCAACGAGCCGCCACCGATGCCGAAGATGGCCGAGGCCCAGCCGATCACCCCGCCGGCGGCGGTCAGGCCGGGCTTGCCGGGGATGCCGCGGCTGGCCTTGGGCTTGAGGTCCAGGGCCATCTGCGCGGCGATCACCAGGGCGAACACGCCGATGATCTTCTGCAGCATCGGGCCCTGGATCAGCGAGGCGGTCTTGGCCCCGACCAGCGCGCCGAGCAGGATGCCCACTGTCATCCAGGCGAAGATCGGCCATTGCACCGCGCCCTTGCGCTGGTGCTCGCGCACGGCATTGATCGAGGTGAAGACGATGGTCGCCAGCGACGTGCCGACCGCCAGGTGGGTCAGCACCGAAGGGTCGAAGCCCTGCAGGGTGAAGCTGAACACCAGCACCGGCACGATGATGATGCCGCCACCGACGCCGAACAGCCCGGCCAGCACGCCGGCGCAGGCGCCCAACAGCAGATAGAGAGCGAATTCCATTCGTGGCCCCAGTGGAAAACAATCCGGCATGGTAACGGAAGCCAAGCCCGGCGCTCTAGTGAACTCTGTGTCAGATGATGGCTAGCGGTCGGCGGCGCGGGTAGAGTGGCCGAAAACACAGGGGACAACCTATGTGCCTGATCGTATTCGCCTGGCGGCCGGGGACAGCCCGGCCGCTGATCGTCGCGGCCAACCGCGACGAGTTCTACGCCCGGCCGACCCAGGCCCTGGCCGCCTGGGAGGATGCCCCGGGGGTGCATGCCGGGCGTGACCTGGAGGCAGGCGGAACCTGGCTGGGGGTAGGGCCGAACGGGCGCTTCGCCGCGCTGACCAATATCCGCGATCCGCGCCAGCCGCTCGGGCCGCGCTCACGGGGCGAGCTGGTGGCGGCGTACCTGCAGGGCGAGCTGGGGGTCGAAGCCTACCTGGACCAGGTGGCCAGCCGCAGCGGGCAGTACTCGGGCTTCAACCTGCTGGTGGGTGATGGCGAACGGCTGGGCTACCTGCATGCCCGCGAGGCCGCGCCGCGCATGCTGGCGCCTGGGGTCTACGGGCTTTCGAATGCCGGGCTGGATACGCCGTGGCCGAAGCTGGTCAAGGCGCGCCGTGGGCTTGAGGGATTGCTCGAGGCCGACGATCCGCAACGACTATTGGCCCTGCTGGGCGATGCGCAGCCCGCGCCAGACGGTGAATTGCCGGAGACCGGCGTGGGGCTGGCCACCGAAAGGCTGCTGTCGAGCGTGTTCATCGCCAGCCAGAACTATGGGACGCGGGCAAGCACGGTGCTGATCGTCGATGACCAAGGGCGGCGGCAGATGGTCGAGCGCAGTTTCGGGCCGTTTGGTGGGCACTTGGGCGAGGTGGCTATAGACGTTTGAAAGCAGGGGGCGCTTTGCGCCCCTTTCGCGGCACAAGGCCGCTCCTACAGAGGTTACGCGATCCCTTGTAGGAGCGGCCTTGTGCCGCGAAAGGGCTGCGAAGCAGCCCCTGCGATTCAGTCGACTAGCGCCGCCGGCTCATCCTCCTCGAACCCCCGCGAAGCCCGCCCGACCAGCAACGGATCTGGCGCATGCGCCACGCCATGGTCCTTACCCGGATAATCCAGCGAATGCAGGAAGTGGCGAATGCAGTTGATCCGTGCCCGCTTCTTGTCGTCCGACTTGATTACCGTCCATGGCGCATCGGCGGTGTCGGTATGGAAGAACATCGCTTCCTTGGCCGCGGTGTAGTCCTCCCACTTGTCCAGCGACTTGATGTCGATGGGCGACAGCTTCCAGTGCTTGAGTGGATCGTCACGGCGAGAGATGAAGCGGCGCAATTGCTCTTCGCGGTTCACCGAGAACCAGAACTTGAACAGCAGGATGCCGCTGTTGCACAGCATGCGCTCCAGCTCCGGCGCTTGGCGCATGAACTCCAGGTACTGCAGCGGCGAGCAGAAGTCCATGACCTTCTCGACCCCGGCGCGGTTGTACCAGGAGCGGTCGAAGAACACCATTTCACCGGCCGTGGGCAGGTGCTGGACATAGCGCTGGAAGTACCACTGCCCCTTCTCCTGCTCGGAGGGCTTCTCCAGTGCGACGATGCGCGCGCCGCGTGGGTTCAGGTGCTCCATGAAGCGCTTGATGGTGCCGCCCTTGCCGGCGGCGTCGCGGCCCTCGAACAGCACGACGATGCGCTGACCGGTTTCCTTCACCCAGTTCTGCACCTTGAGCAGTTCGATCTGCAGGTCATGCTTGGCCTTCTCGTAGTCCTGGCGGCGCATGCGCGTGCGGTACGGGTAGTTGGCCGGCAGGCGAGCGGAGGTGCTGTCTTCGTTGCTGCCTTTGCGGGCGTTGGCCACTTCCAGGGCGGCGGGCTGCTGGCTGACCTGGATGATGGTCTCTTGCGCGGCGGTGCTGGTGGCTGGCTTGCGCTGGCGTGGGCGACGAGGGCGAGGAGCTGGCTTGGGGCTGCTGTCGGCCTCGGCGGGCGCTGGCAGGAGGAGGGTGGCGGATTCTTCGCTCATGGAGGTCCTTGCGGGGGTCGGTCGAATGTCCACCTTCCATCCTATGCAGGGGTGAAGGGAGGCATTTTGATATCGATCAACCAGGGGCGAAGGATTCCTGGGGTAAAACTACAGACAACAAAAAACCCGCACTAGGCGGGTTTCTTGTGTCGCTTCGGGTAACTTTGCAACCACCAGAAGCTTGAAGGTGGTGCCCAGAGACGGAGTCGAACCGCCGACACGAGGATTTTCAATCCTCTGCTCTACCGACTGAGCTATCTGGGCGACGGGGTGAATTAAATAGATTTTCTCAGAGGCCGTCAACGACTTTTTTCAAAAAAATTTAAATTAATTCCGTCGCTTACGATTCGTGGGTCAATTCGAGGGCGGAACGTAGCCTTCGGCCTGAGCGTAATCCTCGCCGGCGAAGAACTTGTCCATCTCGGCCTGGATGAATTTGCGGTCCTCGGCATTCATCATGTTCAGGCGCTTCTCGTTGATCAGCATGGTCTGGTGGTCCTGCCACTCCTTCCAGGCTTTCTGCGAGATGTTTTCGAAGATGTCCTGACCCTTGGCGCCTGGATAGGGCGGGCGGTCCAGGCCGGGGAGTTCTTCGTTGTACTTGCGGCACTTCACGGTGCGGGTCATGGCTTGTCTCCTGCAATCAGTTCGTCGGCCGCGCGTTGCAGCAGCTTCTTGACCGGGGCGGCGAGGCCCAGGCGCGGCGGGGTGGCGAGGTTATACCAGAGCCAGTCGGGCTCGGCCACGTGCGAGCCGACGGGCTCGACACGCACCAGCCAGGGCTCGATGGCCAGCTGAAAATGGCTGAAGGTGTGGGTCAGGCCGTCCAGGGCCTGGCTGCCGCTCAGGCGCAGGCCGTGCTGGTAGGCGAGGTCGTCGAGCTGTTCCAGGCTGTCCAGCTCCGGCAGGCTCCACAGTCCGCCCCACAGGCCGGAGGAGGGCCGGCGGTAGAGCAGTATCGCGCCTTCGTGGTTGGTCAGCAGCGGCATCAGGGTCTTGCGCTGAGGCAGGGCCTTGCGCGGCTTGGGCTCGGGGTAGCGGGCTTCCTCGCCATGCAGGTGCGCTTCACAACCCCTTTGCAGCGGGCAGATCAGGCAACTGGGCTTGCTGCGGGTGCACAGCGTGGCGCCCATGTCCATCATCGCCTGGGTGAAGTGGTTCACCCGGGTCATCGGCGTGAAGCGCTCGGCGGTGGCCCATAGCTGGTTGGCCACTTTGGGCTCGCCGGGGTAGCCGGCCTGCGCGGTGAAGCGGGCCAGCACGCGCTTGACGTTGCCATCGAGGATCGGCGCGCGGATGCCCATGCTGATGCTGGCGATGGCGCCCGCCGTGGAGCGCCCGATGCCGGGCAATTCGGTGAGTTGCTCGACGCTGCGCGGGAACTCGCCACCATGCTGCTCGACGACGATCTTCGCGGCCTTTTGCAGGTTACGGGCGCGGGTGTAGTAGCCCAGGCCCGTCCACAGGTGCAGCACCTCGTCCTCCGGCGCTTCGGCCAGGGCCTGCACGGTCGGCAGGGCCTGCATGAAACGGTCGAAGTAGTTGAGCACGGTGCTGACTTGCGTCTGCTGCAGCATGATTTCGGAGACCCACACCCGATACGGGGTGATGCCCTGTTGCCAGGGCAGGTCGTGGCGGCCGTGCTGGTCGTACCACTCCAGCACGGCGCTGGAGAACTGCTGGGGGCTCATCGTTTGAACAGCCCCTTGAGCGCATCTTTGAGTTCCGGGCTCACCTTGTCTCCGAGTTTCTCTTCGAGTTTTTCATCGATCTTGTCCTTCAGGCGGTTGCCGGCCAGCTTCGCGGCGACCTTGCCCAGGCCGTCCTGGTCCAGGCGGCAGGCCTTGGCGCCCAGCTCCAGCGGGCCACGGCAGCGCAGCGGCACTTCGACACCGGCAAAGCGCTCGTTGACCTGGCAGGCCGGGTCGGGCATGGCGCGCTGGTCGCCCTCGACGATCACGCCGATGTTGTAGTCCATGCCCAGCACGCGCAGGTCGAGGTCACCATGGCCGTTGACGGTCAGGCCCGGGATGCGCGCCTTGAGGTCCGGGTTGCTGGCCACGCCGTTACGCACCACCAGGCTGCCGCGCAGTTCCTGGAAGGGCGTGTCCTTGCCCCGCTGTTCGCCGCTGAGCTGCTTGCGGTTGAGGGTGGCAATGGCCTGGCACAGCTGCTGTTCCAGGTTGGCATTGACCAGCACGCCGTCGTTGATGGTGAAGCTGGCGTTGCCGTTGAGGGTCTCGACCAGGGCTTTCTGGCTGTTGCCGGTGGCGGTCAGGTCGCTGTTCAAGGTCAGCAGGCCCTTGACCGGCGGCGCCTGGTCCGGGCTTTCGCGCTTGATGAAGTGCTCCACCGGCACGCGATTGATCTTGGTGCTCACGCCGATCTGCGGCACGGCGGGGCGTACATCGACAGTGCCCTTGGCCTCGAAGGTGCCGTTGTACAGGCCGCCGCGCAGGGTCTGCAGGGTGACCAGGCCGGCCTGGCCGCTGGCGGTCAGCTGTGCGTCGCTGATCGGCAGCTTGTCCAGGGTCAGCGCGCCGAACGACAGGTCGGCCTGCAGGTCCAGGGCGCGCAGGCGGTCGACCGGCAACAGCTTGTCGTTGCTCCAGGCCACCTGGGTCGGTGCGTCGGGCAGCGGTGTGGTGCCCGCGCCAGCGACGGCGGTGGCTTCCTGCTGCTTGACCTCGGCCTGGCGCGCCGCCGTGGCGCCCTTGGCCTCTTCGCTTTTGGCCGGCAGGTAGCGATCGGCGTCGAACGTGTCGGCTTTGAGGCGTACGCGCAATGCTTGCTTGGCGAAATCGTCCACGGCGACACGGCCGGTGAAGGTGCTGTCGTCCAGCTTCACCGCCAGGTCTTCCATGGCCAGGCTGTTCTGCGTGCCCTGCAGGCGGGTGACCAGCTCCAGCTTCTTGAACGCCGCCGGGTCGGCGGTGGCCGGCAGCGGGTGACCGATGCCGTCAAGGAAGGTGCGCAGGTCGAACTGGGCGATGGACAGGCCGCCGCTGACCTGCGGGGCCTTGTCCAGATCACGCACGTTCAGTTCGCCCAAGGCGCGCAGCTGGTTGGCCGAGACCTTCAGGCCGCTCCAGGACGCGACATTGGCCGCCAGGTCGACCAGTACCTGCCCTTGGGCAACGAAGGTCAGGGTCTTGCCGGCCAGCGGCTCGCCCGAGGTCTCGCCGGACAGGCGCATGTCCTCGAGGTTGTAGCGCTTGAGCTTGCGGTCGAAGCGCAGCTCGCCGGTCAGCTCGGTGCGCGCCTTGATGTTCGGCTGGCTGGCGCTGAGGAAGGCGCTGGCCTTGAGCGCGATGTTCGCGCCTTCGTGCACGGGGCCGGTGCTCAGCTGGATGCTTTCGGCGCCGTAGGTCTGCCCGGCCTTCTCGTCGGTGTAGAGCACGCGGGCGTTATTGACGGTCAGGCTGTCGATGTCGAGCTTGACCGAGCGTTCGCTGGCTTCAGCGTTGGCTGGCGCGGCGGCTGGCGCTTCAGCCGGCGTGCTGGCCGGCGCGCCGGCGACGGTCGGCTGCGGCAGTGGCTTGCCGATGTCTTCCCAGTTGCCGTGGCCATTGGCGTCGCGGGTCAGGGTCAGGTTGAGGCCCTCGACCCGCACATCGCTCATCTGTACCTCGCGGCGCAGCAGCGGCAGCACGCGCACCGACAGGCCGAGCATCTGCAGGTCGGCGAACGGCACCTTGGGGTTGTTCAGCGTGGCGATGCTCGCCTCGTGCAGCTCCAGGCCCAGCCAGGGGAACAGGCTCCAGCCGATGTCGCCGTTGAGGGTCAGTTCCACATGGGCCTTGTCGCGGGCCAGCTTGCGGATTTCGTCTTTGTAGTCGTTGGGATCGAAGAGGTGGGTCAGGGCGAAGCCCAGCGCCACGATGATCAGCAACAACCCGAGAAGCCCCAGCCCCAGGATTTTGCCGAACGCTTTCATGGGCGAGTCCTTGTAGTCCGATTTAGAAATTCAGCGGCGAGTATAGCGCCGTGGCACTTGGCTCTGCGTATCCGACATTTCGACAGTGGGAATGATGACAGTTCATTTATCACCTGCTTGGACCTAATCGCAGGGCCGAGACCAGCGTGGTACCTGCGTGGGAGCGGGCTAGCCCTGCGATGAGGCCCGAACAGGCGACACAATCTCACCTGGATACGCGAAATACCGATTCAGCTGACGAAAAAAACACGATATCAGATTGCTTTCATGTCACCCCCTGCTGGTAATCTTGCGCCCGCCCGTGGAGCCCCCGCGACCCATTGTCGCGGGGTGCCAGCCCAAGCGGCCGGGCTGCCTTGCGTGCAGCCGAAGCAGAGCCGTCCACGCGCACAGCCCACCTACAAAAGGAACAATCCATGAACAGCAGTATCACGGCGGGGGCGGTGGCGAGCGCGCCGGGCTTCCTGTCGAAGGAGCGCATCATCGCCCGCCCGGGCTTCAACCGCTGGCTGGTGCCGCCAGCGGCCCTGGCGATTCACCTGTGCATCGGCATGGCCTATGGCTTCTCGGTGTTCTGGCTGCCGCTGTCCCAGGCCCTGGGCGTCAGCGCGCCGGTGGCCTGCGCCGCCGACATGGGCTTTGTCGCCCGTCTGTTCAGCGCCGAGTGCGACTGGCCAATCTCCATGCTCAGCTGGATCTACACCCTGTTCTTCGTGTTCCTCGGCTGCTCGGCCGCGGTGCTCGGCGGCTGGCTGGAGCACGCCGGTCCGCGCAAGGCCGGCCTGGTATCGGCGCTATGCTGGTGCGGTGGCCTGCTGATCTCGGCGATCGGCGTGAAGACCCACCAGCTGTGGCTGATGTGGCTGGGCTCGGGGGTGATCGGTGGGATCGGCCTGGGTCTGGGCTACATCTCGCCGGTGTCGACGCTGATCAAGTGGTTCCCGGACAAGCGCGGCATGGCCACCGGTATGGCGATCATGGGCTTTGGCGGGGGTGCCATGGTGGGCGCGCCGCTGGCCACCGCGCTGATGGGCCATTTCTCCAGCCCGACCGAAGTGGGCGTATGGCAGAGCTTCGTCGCCATGGCCGCGATCTACTTCGTGTTCATGACCGCCGGCGCCCTGGCCTACCGCGTGCCGCCGACCGGCTGGAAGCCTGAAGGCTGGACGCCGCCGGCGAAGAAGGCCAACGCCATGGTCACCGACCGTCACGTGCATGTCAGTGTGGCCTGGAAGACCCCGCAGTTCGCCCTGGTGTGGCTGGTGCTGTGCCTGAACGTGTCGGCCGGTATCGGCATCCTCGGCATGGCCTCGCCGCTGCTGCAGGAAGTGTTCGCCGGCAAGCTGCTGGGCAACGAGCTGACGTTCAGTGAGCTGAATGCCGCGCAGCTGGCGCAGATTGCCGCCATCGCCGCCGGTTTCACCGGCCTGCTGAGCCTGTTCAACATCGGCGGACGCTTCTTCTGGGCGTCGTTCTCTGACTACATCGGTCGCAAGAACACCTACTTCGCCTTCTTCGCCCTGGGCGTGGGCCTCTACAGCCTGGTGCCGAACATGGGGCACATCGGCAACGTGGCGCTGTTCGTGGCGGCGTTCTGCATCATCCTGTCGATGTACGGCGGCGGTTTCGCCACTGTGCCGGCGTACCTGGCCGACCTGTTCGGCACACAGATGGTCGGCGCCATCCATGGTCGCCTGCTGACTGCCTGGGCGGCGGCCGGCGTGCTCGGCCCGGTGCTGATCACCTACCTGCGCGAGGCGCAGCTGGCGGCAGGGGTGGAGCGGGCCGCGGCCTACGACATGACCCTGTACATCCTCGCCGGCCTGCTGGTGCTGGGCTTCATCTGCAACATGCTGGTGCGGCCGGTGGCGGACAAGTACTTCATGACCGATGCCGAACTGGCTGCCGAGCGGGCGCTGAGCCATGACAAGGGCGTGGATTCGGCGCGCTCGCTGGAGTGGCATGCGGCGCCGGGCAGCCTGCCGCTGGTGCTGCTGGCCTGGGCCGTGGTGGTGATTCCGCTGGCCTGGGGGGTGTGGATCACCCTGCAGAAGACGGCGGTGCTGTTCCACTGAGTTAGCTGGACCTGGGGGCGCATTGCGCCCCTTTCGCGACACAAGGCCGCTCCCACAGGCGTTGCGTATCTCCAGGGTTATGAGGTTCCTGTGGGAGCGGCCTTGTGTCGCGATGGGCTGCGGAGCAGCCCCGACAGCTACTTGTATAGACCTGTAGACCCATTCCACCCCCGTAATTACTAGCCCTGCCATATGTCATCCGCGTTTCAAGCCGGCGCGTTCTGGGCCTATAATGGAGCCCTTTTCGCCCAATGATTTTGCGGAGCTGGTGATGGTCGAACGTAAGGCTTCCGTCGAGCGCAATACCCTGGAAACCCAGGTCAAGTGCTCGATCAACCTCGATGGCAGCGGCAAGGCCCGATTTGAAATCGGCGTGCCTTTCCTTGAACACATGCTCGACCAGATCGCCCGACATGGGCTGATCGACCTGGACATCGAGTGCAAGGGTGACCTGCATATCGACGATCACCATACCGTCGAGGACGTCGGCATCACCCTCGGCATGGCGTTCGCCCAGGCCATCGGCGACAAGAAAGGCATCTTCCGCTACGGCCATGCCTATGTGCCGCTGGACGAAGCGCTGTCGCGCGTGGTCATCGATTTCTCGGGGCGCCCAGGCCTGCAGATGCATGTGCCCTACACCCGCGCCACCGTCGGCGGCTTCGATGTCGACCTGTTCCAGGAGTTCTTCCAGGGCTTCGTCAACCACGCCCTGGTGACCCTGCACATCGACAACCTGCGTGGCCACAACACCCACCACCAGATCGAGACCGTGTTCAAGGCTTTCGGCCGCGCCCTGCGCATGGCCGTCACCCTAGACGAGCGCATGGCCGGGCAGATGCCGTCCACCAAAGGGTGCCTGTAAATGCAGACGGTAGCCGTAATCGACTATGGCATGGGCAACCTGCACTCGGTGGCCAAGGCCCTCGAGCACGTGGGCGCCGGCAAGGTGCTGGTGACCAGCGACGCCGCGGTGATTCGTGAGGCCGACCGCGTGGTGTTCCCCGGCGTCGGCGCGATCCGCGACTGCATGGCCGAGATCCGCCGCCTGGGCTTCGACAGCCTGGTGCGCGAGGTCAGCCAGGATCGCCCGTTCCTCGGCATCTGCGTGGGCATGCAGGCATTGCTCGACCACAGCGAGGAAAACGATGGCGTCGACTGCATCGGGCTGTTCCCCGGCCAGGTGCGTTTCTTCGGTAAAGATCTGAAGGAAGACGGCGAGCACCTGAAGGTGCCGCACATGGGCTGGAACGAAGTGAGCCAGACCATCGACCACCCGCTGTGGCACGACATCCCCGACCGCGCGCGCTTCTACTTCGTGCACAGCTACTACATCAACGCCGGCAAGCCGGGTCAGGTGGTCGGTCGCGGCCACTATGGCGTCGACTTCGCCGCCGCGCTGGCCGATGGCTCGCGCTTTGCCGTGCAGTTCCACCCGGAGAAGAGCCATACCCATGGCCTGCAGCTGCTGCAGAACTTCGTCGCCTGGGACGGGCGCTGGTAAATGAGCCGATCGAAGACCAAGGCCCCGATCATCACCCTGGCCCCGGAGCAGGAGCGCGACGCGCTCGACACGCTCAAGCGCTTCCTCGAAGACCGCTTCGAGCTGCAGTTGGGGTCGTTCGAGGTGGCCGAGGTCCTCGAGCTGTTCAGCAAGGAAATTGCACCCCACTACTACAACAGGGCGATTGCCGATGTTCAGCTGCACCTCAAGGAGCGGTTCGAAAGCATCGAAAGCGACCTGTGGGCGCTCGAGAAGCCCTGAACCCAACGAACAAGACAGGTTGCCAAGATGCTGATTATCCCCGCTATCGATCTCAAGGACGGTGCCTGCGTACGCCTGCGCCAAGGCCGCATGGAAGACTCCACCGTATTCTCCGACGACCCGGTGAGCATGGCCGCCAAATGGGTCGAGGGTGGCTGCCGTCGCCTGCACCTGGTCGACCTGAACGGCGCCTTCGAAGGCCAGCCGGTCAATGGTGAGGTGGTCACCGCCATCGCCAAGCGCTACCCGAACCTGCCGATCCAGATCGGCGGCGGCATCCGCTCGCTGGAAACCATCGAGCACTACGTCAAGGCCGGCGTCAGCCACGTGATCATCGGCACCAAGGCGGTCAAGCAGCCGGAGTTCGTCGCCGAAGCGTGCAAGGCCTTTCCGGGCAAGGTCATCGTCGGCCTTGATGCGAAGGACGGCTTCGTCGCCACCGACGGCTGGGCCGAAGTCAGCTCGGTGCAGGTCATCGACCTGGCCAAGCGTTTCGAGGCCGATGGCGTCTCGGCGATCGTCTATACCGACATCGCCAAGGACGGCATGATGCAGGGCTGCAACGTACCGTTCACCAAGGCCCTGGCCGAAGCCACCTCGATCCCGGTGATCGCCTCGGGCGGCATCCACAACCTGGGCGACATCAAGGCCCTGCTGGACGCCAAGGCCCCCGGCATCATCGGCGCCATCACTGGCCGTGCCATCTACGAAGGCACCCTCGACGTCGCCGAGGCCCAGGCCTTCTGCGACAACTACCAAGGCTGAGGAACGACCATGGCACTGGCCAAGCGCATCATCCCTTGCCTGGACGTGGACAACGGCCGGGTGGTCAAGGGCGTCAAGTTCGAGAACATCCGCGATGCCGGCGACCCGGTGGAGATCGCCCGGCGCTACAACGAGCAGGGCGCGGACGAGATCACCTTCCTGGATATCACCGCCAGCGTCGATGGCCGTGACACCACCCTGCATACCGTCGAGCGCATGGCCAGCCAGGTGTTCATCCCGCTGACCGTCGGCGGCGGCGTGCGCACCGTGCAGGACATCCGCAACCTGCTCAACGCCGGTGCCGACAAGGTGTCGATCAACACCGCCGCGGTGTTCAACCCGGAGTTCGTCGGTGAGGCGGCGGACCGTTTCGGTTCGCAGTGCATCGTCGTTGCCATCGACGCCAAGAAAGTCTCCGGCCCCGGTGAAACGCCGCGCTGGGAGATCTTCACCCACGGTGGTCGCAAGCCGACCGGGCTGGATGCCGTCGAGTGGGCGAAAAAGATGGAAGGCCTGGGGGCCGGCGAGATCCTGCTGACCAGCATGGACCAGGATGGCATGAAGAACGGCTTCGACCTCGGGGTTACCCAGGCGATCAGCGATGCGCTGGGGATTCCGGTGATTGCCTCGGGTGGCGTGGGTAACCTGCAGCACCTTGCCGATGGGATTCTGGAAGGGCATGCCAGCGCGGTGCTGGCGGCCAGTATCTTCCACTTTGGCGAGTACACGGTGCCTGAGGCGAAGGCCTATATGGCTGCGCGTGGGATCGTCGTTCGCTGAGCCATTGCTGGGAGGGCTTTGCCCTCCTTTCGCGACACAAGGCCGCTCCCACAGGTACAGTACCAGCCTTAGGGGCAGCGCTGTACCTGTGGGAGCGGCCTTGTGTCGCGAAAGGGCCGCGAAGCGGCCCCAGAGGCATCACCCGTGGTTCTTGCCAAGCAAGGCATGGTAAAGCTCGGTATCCCCCAGAATCCCCACCACCTTGTCGTTATCCTGCAACACCAGCTTGTTGCCGGTCTGGTAACGAATCCGCAGCGCCTCGCGCATGCCGATATCGGCGTGCACCACGGTCGGCCTGCGCTCCAGCAGCTCCACATCCTGCCCCGGTGCCCAGTTCTGCATGTCCAGCCCGTTCTGGCCCTGGCGTGCGCGCTTGAGCGAGCCCCCTTCGCCGAGGTCCAGCCATGAGTCGATTCCCGGGTCCAGGCACACCGAGCCGTTGACCCGCTTGCACTGGTCCAGGCTGCGCATCAGGCTGCGGCCGCACAGCACGTTGAGCGGGTTGGTGTGGGCGACGAAGGTGCGCACATACTCGTC
Source organism: Pseudomonas sp. BW16M2 (assembly GCF_014268865.1). Classification (NCBI taxonomy): domain Bacteria; kingdom Pseudomonadati; phylum Pseudomonadota; class Gammaproteobacteria; order Pseudomonadales; family Pseudomonadaceae; genus Pseudomonas; species Pseudomonas sp. BW16M2. The sequence continues at coordinate 85,076 of NZ_JABWRI010000003.1, forward strand.
GGCCGGGTTGAGCACGATGTCTTCCGGCTTGCTGTACTGGATGATCCGCCCGTCCTTCATGATCGCGATGCGGCTGCCCAGTTTCAGGGCTTCGTCGAGGTCGTGGCTGACGAACACGATGGTCTTGCTCAGCTTGCTCTGCAGGGCCAGCAGTTCGTCCTGCAGGCCTTGGCGGATCAGCGGGTCGAGGGCCGAGAACGGTTCGTCCATCAGCAGGATGTCGGCGTCCATCGCCAGCGCCCGGGCCAGGCCCACGCGCTGCTGCATGCCGCCGGAGAGTTCGTCCGGCTTCTTGTTGCGCCACTGGGTCAGGCCCACCAGCTCGAGCTTCTCGTCGACCAGCTTGCGCCGTTCCTTCTCTGGGCGGCCCTGCATTTCCAAACCGAAGCTGATGTTCTCGCGCACCGTCAGCCAGGGCATCAGGGCGAACTTCTGGAACACCATGGCGATGCGTTTGGTGCGCATCATCTTGAGCTCCGCCGGGGTGCAGTGGGCAATGTCGATGTGCTTGCCTTCGTGCTCGACGAACAGCTTGCCGCGGCTCACGGTGTTGAGGCCGTTGATGCAGCGCAGCAGGCTGGACTTGCCCGAGCCGGACAGGCCCATCAGCACGCAGATCTCGCCCTTGTTGATGTCCAGGTTGGCCTTCTCGACGCCGACCACCAGCCCTGTTTGCTTGAGGATCTGCTCGCGGGTCTTGCCCTGGTCGAGCAGGGAAAGCGCCTCGCGCGGCTTGTTGGAGAAGATGACGTCGACGTCTTCGAAACGAATGATGCTCATGCCTCACCCCTTACCGGCAGCTCCGGTTGCTTGCAGATACGGTCGAGCATGATTGCCAGCAGCACGATCGCCAGGCCCGCTTCGAAGCCCAGGGAGATATCGGCGGTGTTCAGTGCGTTGACCACGGGTTTGCCCAGGCCGTCGGCGCCCACCAGGGCGGCGATCACCACCATCGACAGCGACAGCATGATGCACTGGGTCACGCCGGCGGCGATGCTCGGCATGGCGTGTGGCAGTTCGATACGGGTCAGCAATTGGCGGCGCGAGCAGCCGAAGGCCTTGCCGGCGTCCATCAGTTCCTGCGGCACGTCGCAGATGCCCAGATAAGTGAGGCGGATGGGCGCGGCGATGGCGAACACCACGGTGGAGATCAGCCCCGGCACCACGCCCAGGCCGAACAGGGTCAGGGTCGGGATCAGGTAGACGAAGGTGGGCACGGTCTGCATCAGGTCCAGCACCGGGCGCATGGCGGTATAGAACATCGGTTTGTGCGCGGCGGCAATGCCCAGCGGCACGCCGATGACCACGCAGACCACCGTGGCGAAGGTGACCTGCGCCAGGGTTTCCATGGTTTCCTGCCAGTAGCCCAGGTTGAGGATCAGCAGGAACGACAGGGCGACGAATACGGTAAGGGCCCACTTGCGCTGGATCAGGTGCGCGAGGGCGGCGAACAGGGCGATGAGCACGAACGGGTTGAACCAGGTCAGGGCGCTGGTGACCCCATGGATCATGAATTCCAGGCCTGCGGCGATGGCGTCGAAGTAACTGGCGCCGTTCTGGGTCAACCATTCGACGAATGAGGCGATGTACTGCCCCAGGGGTATTTTCTGATCGATAAGCATGATAGCGAGCTTCCACCTGCAAAGATTGAAATCAGTCCGGGGCGGGCACGGTCCCGCCCCGCGGTGTTGCCATTGCGTCTTGCGTTATTGCGTCAGTTTGGCCTTGGCCGCCTCGAGGCCTGGCTTGCCGTCTACGGTGCTCACGCCGGCCAGCCAGGCATCCAGCTTGCCGGGGTTGTCCTTGAGCCACTTCTTGGCCGCCGCCTCGGGTTTCATCTTGTCGTCCAGGACATAGCCCATCATGGTGCTTTCATCCTTGAGCTCGAACGACAGGTTCTTCAGCAGCTGGCCGACGTTGGCGCATTCCTGCGCATAGCCCTTGCGGGTGTTGGTGAGCACGGTGGCCTTGCCGAAGTCGGGACCGAAATAGGCGTCCCCGCCGGTCAGGTACTGCATCTTGAAGCGGGTGTTCATCGGGTGCGGTTCCCAACCGAGGAACACGATCGCCTCGTCGCGCTTCTGCGCCCGGTCGACCTGGGCGAGCATGCCGGCCTCGCTGGACTGCACGATCTGGAAACCGGCGTCCTTCAGGCCGAAGGCGTTGTCGTCGATCATCTTCTGGATGGTGCGGTTGCCGTCGTTGCCGGGTTCGATGCCGTAGATCTTGCCCTTGAGCTCCTGCTTGAACTTGGGCAGGTCGGCGAAGTCCTTCAGGCCCTTGTCATACAGGGCCTGGGGCACGGCCAGGGTGTACTTGGCGTTCTCCAGGTTGGCGCGCACGGTCTCGACGGTGCCGGCGTCGCGGTACTGCTTGATGTCGTTCTCCATGGTCGGCATCCAGTTGCCGAGAAACACGTCCAGGTCCTTGCCGGTGGCCAGCGACTTGTAGGTCACCGGCACCGAGATCATGGTGGTGTGGGTCTTGTAGCCCAGGGCTTCGAGCACGACGCTGGTGGTCGCGGTGGTGACCGTGATGTCGGTCCAGCCGACATCCGAGAAACGCACCGTCTGACACTGCTCGGGTTCGGCGGCCTGGGCCAGCAGCGGAGCGGACAGCAACGCGACCAGCAACAGCTTGGGTGAACCTTTCATGGATGGACTCCTGTGATTTTATCTTCGGGTTCGCGTGGGTCGCCGGGCGTTCTCAGGGCTCCGGTCGACCAGGCCTGCAGAGGGCAGGATGCGAGGCCGTGCAATACGAGTCGCTTTCGATAATCCTCCAGCGTTCGGCAATCGCCTACTGGTGGCGTCGTATCCAGTACAGGACGGGTCGCATCCAGTACGGACGATGTCGCAACTGGATTTTTCCACCCCCCGGCCTCGGTTTTTACGGCGTCCCGGCGCTGGAAAACGGCGCACGCAGGGCCGGTGCAGTGGCGGCGCTGCTGGACAAAAGTACGTCGGTTGCAGACGGCGAGGGGGTGGGCAAAAGCCCGATGATGCGAGCATTCCGAGGCGGCTCGAGCTTTCAGCCTAGCAGTTGCGCAAGGCGGTGTTCGGCGCTGCGAGACAAGCCCATCAAGAGGTGATGCGACAATGGCCATCAGCGTGTTCGACCTGTTCAAGATCGGTGTCGGGCCTTCCAGCTCACACACCGTCGGCCCCATGCGCGCTGGCGCGCTGTTCGTCCAGGGGCTGCGCGAACGCGGCGAGCTGGAGCAGGTATGGCGCATCGAGGTGCGGCTGTATGGCTCGCTGTCGGCCACCGGCGTTGGCCACGGTACCGACAACGCCACGATCATGGGTCTGATGGGCGAATGGCCCGACGCCATCGACCCCAGCCAGATCACCCCGCGCATCGCCGACTTGCGCGAAACCAACGTGCTCAAGCTCGACAACCGCTTACCCATCGAGTTTGTCTGGGGCCGCGACATGCTGCTGCTGGACGAGAACCTGCCGTACCACCCCAACGCCATGACCCTGATCGCCGAAGGCGAGGGCGGCGAGCTGCATCGCGACACCTATTACTCGGTGGGCGGCGGCTTCGTGGTCGATGCCGCCCAGGCCGCCAGTGGCGTGCTGGACGCCGACCAGACCGTGCTGCCTTATGACTTCAACAGCGCTGCAGAACTGCTGCGCCTGTGCAGGCAAAACGACCTGAGCGTGTCGCAATTGATGCTGGCCAACGAAAAGGTCTGGCGCAGCGAGGCCGAGATCCGCGCCGGCCTGCTCAAGCTCTGGCAGGCCATGCAGGAGTGCGTGGACAACGGCCTCAAGCACGAAGGGATTCTGCCCGGCGGGCTCAATGTGCGCCGCCGCGCCGCCAAGCTGCACCGCAGCCTGCAGGAGCTGGGCAAGCCCAATGTGATCGGTTCGACCATGAGCGCCATGGAGTGGGTCAACCTCTACGCCCTGGCGGTCAATGAGGAGAACGCCGCCGGCGGGCGCATGGTCACCGCGCCCACCAACGGCGCGGCCGGGATCATTCCGGCGGTATTGCACTACTACATGCGTTTCTCCGATGTGGTGGACGAATCCAACGTGGTGGACTTCTTCCTCGGCGCGGCGGCGGTGGGCATCCTGTGCAAGAAGAACGCCTCGATCTCCGGCGCCGAGGTCGGTTGCCAGGGCGAGGTCGGTTCGGCCTGCGCCATGGCTGCCGCAGGGCTGGCCGAAGTCCTCGGCGCCACTCCGGCACAACTGGAGAACGCCGCCGAGATCGCCCTGGAGCACAACCTCGGCTTGACCTGCGACCCGGTCGGCGGTCTGGTCCAGGTGCCGTGCATCGAGCGCAACGCCATCGCCGCGGTGAAGGCGATCAACGCCGTGCAGATGGCCCTGCGCGGCGACGGCGAGCACTTCATCTCCCTCGACCAGGTGATCCGCACCATGCGCGACACCGGCGCCGACATGCACGACAAGTACAAGGAAACCTCGCGCGGCGGCCTGGCGGTCAGCGTCATCGAGTGCTGATGCGCCGTTCTGGCCCACGCCTGACCGATGCGCCACATTCTGGCGCATCGGTTGTCATCTACCGGCCGTCGCCTGTCGTTACCAGCAGGGTCGTTGTCGGTGACACTCAAGTCTGTCGCATCTGGGCAACCTTCCCACAAGTGCTACCGAATTGCTCAGCGGTGACGCGCAGGGGCGCTGGCGCGCCCGTTTGCGTTTGACCTGACGCTTATCACCCGGCCCGCTGGAAGGCGCATGCCGACGTCGTTTTTGGGTTTTATTGGATGAGCGTTCAATTTCAGGCATGCCATTTGCGTTGAGATTGGCAAAGCCCCTGCATACGAAACGGGGCCATTACAAGAACAGTGCTCGCCTGAGGCACACCCTGCATTGTGTGAGGAGAAATCGCGATGACGTCGTACACCTCCGGGAACCCAACCCAGAACCGCACAGCACCCCAGTCCATCGGCTTTCTCCTGCTGGACAACTTCACCCTCATTTCCCTGGCCTCGGCCGTCGAACCCCTGCGCATGGCCAACCAGCTGTCCGGTCGCGAGCTGTACCGCTGGCACACGCTGACCGTCGACGGTGGCCAGGTATGGGCCAGTGATGGCCTGCAGATCACCCCGGACGCGGCAATGCACAATGCACCGCCCATGGACACGGTGATCGTCTGCGGCGGCGTGGGCATCCAGCGCACCGTTACCCGCGAGCACGTCACCTGGTTGCAGGCCCAAGCCCGCCAGTCGCGCCGCCTGGGCGCGGTGTGCACCGGCAGCTGGGCGCTGGCCTGCGCCGGATTGCTCGACGGTTTCGACTGCAGCGTGCACTGGGAATGCCTGGCGGCGATGCAGGAAGCCTACCCGCGGGTCAACATGAGCACCCGCCTGTTCACCCTCGACCGCAACCGCTTCACCAGCTCCGGCGGCACCGCACCGCTGGACATGATGCTGCACCTGATCAGCCGCGATCATGGCCGCGAGCTGTCGGCGGCGATCTCCGAGATGTTCGTCTACGAGCGCATCCGCAACGAGCAGGACCACCAGCGCGTACCGCTCAAGCACATGCTCGGCACCAACCAGCCGAAGCTGCAGGAGATCGTCGCGCTGATGGAAGCCAACCTCGAGGAGCCGATCGACCTGGACGAACTGGCGGTGTACGTGGCGGTATCGCGGCGTCAGCTCGAGCGATTGTTCCAGAAGTACCTGCACTGCTCGCCGTCGCGCTACTACCTCAAGCTGCGCTTGATCCGGGCGCGGCAACTGCTCAAGCAGACGCCCATGTCGATCATCGAGGTGGCGTCGGTGTGCGGGTTTGTGTCCACGCCGCACTTCTCCAAGTGCTACCGCGAGTACTTCGGCATTCCGCCGCGTGACGAGCGCGTGGGTTCGAACACCACCCAGCAGGTGGCGATGATGCCGATCCCGCAGGCCATGGCCCTGTCGCCGCACAGCGGGCCGATGGCGGCGCTGAGCCAGGCGCGCAACGAGTCGACCTTTGCCAGTGTGCGCTTGTAAACGTGGGAGCGGGCTTGCCCCGCGATAGCGTCTGACCAGGCGATGGCGTTGCCCTTGTGGACGCCATCGCGGGGCAAGCCCGCTCCCACGTTTGTTGCTGGCTTCAGGCGCGTTTGTTGAACTGCGCCAACGCCGGCAGCAACTGCTTGTCGATGGCCTGGCGCACGGCCGGGAGGATGGTCGCGCTGCCGGTGTACATCTGCTCGACCATGCCCTTCAGGGCCCGCGCATTGGGCTCGGTCAGCCCGCGTATCACCACCTCGCAGGCCTGCTCGGCGCTGGCGCCGGCCGGAATGTCGAAACCCCGCGAGCGCAGCTGGCCCAGCAGGTCGTCCTGGTCGATCAAGTCCGCATGCATCATGACTAATGTCCTTCGCCGCTGTTGTTTGCCATCGATTCTGTGTCCGACGCGCCAGGGCGGCAAGGGCGGATTGTCGCGATGGCCGCTTTGGCTAAGAACAGGTCGTTTACGGCTAAATCGTCGGGGAAGGAAGGCCGCACACTGAAGTCATTCACGGCACCGAGGGTTTGGTCACCCTCACTGCATGCATAGTGGATGTTGCTCGCTCTTGGCCCCGGATGCTCACGGCTTTCCGGGGTTGTTTTTTATGTGGGCGAACATCTCGTGGGAGCGGGCCGGTAATTGTATGGTGCGGCCGATAAGTCCAGGAGGTGGTTGGTCCTGCTGCTGATTGGCCAGCGCTTGCAACTGTTCTCTGCACCGCTCACTGAACGGCGCCGACCTCGGCCCCGCCAGGTCCACATGCAGCAACATCTGTTCACTGGCCGCCAACGCCTCGTCAAACCCTTCCCGATGCAGGCTGTGGTACAGGTGCAGGCGCTTCCTGTCGAAGCCGATGACCTGCGTCTGCACCCACACCTCAGTATCGAGCTTCACCTCGTGCAGGTAGTTGATGTGTGCCTCCAGGGTGAACAGCGAATGCCCGCTCTGCCCACGGGCATCGGCGTCCAGGCCGATACGTTCCATCAGCGCATCGGTGGCGTAGCTGAAGATCAGCAGGTAGTAGGCATCGCGCAGGTGGCCGTTGTAGTCGACCCATTCCGGCAGCACCTGGGTACGGTAGGTGATCAAGGCGGGCATCGTTTTCTCCTCAGTCGCCGAAGGCCATGCCGTGGCTGGCTTTGCTGTTGCGTACTGCTTCCAGTACTGCCAGCAGGGTGTCATCACGATAGCGCTCCAGCGCGGCGATGCTGCGTTCGCCCAACTGCTCCGAGGTACCTTCCACCACATCGTCGATCAGCTTGTCGGTCAGCTCCGGGGCCGGAAGGTAAGTCCAGGGCAGCTTCAGCGCGGGGCCGAACTGGGCCATGAAGTGGCGCATGCCGGCGTCGCCACCGGCCAGGGTGTAGGTGAGGAAGGTGCCCATGAACGACCAGCGCAGGCCGGCGCCGAAGCGGATCGCGTCGTCGATCTCGCCGGTGCTGGCGACACCGTCGTTGACCAGGTGCAAGGCCTCGCGCCACAGCGCTTCGAGCAGGCGGTCGGCGATAAAACCGGGGACTTCCTTGCGCACGTGCAGCGGGCGCATGCCCAGCGCGGTGTAAATGGTTTTCGCCGCTTCGATGGCGTCGGGGCTGGTGTTGCGGCCACCGACGATCTCCACCAGTGGCAGCAGGTACACCGGGTTGAACGGGTGGCCGACCACGCAGCGCTCGGGGTGGATGGCCGACTCGTAGAACTCGCTGGGCAGCAGGCCCGAGGTGCTGGAGCCGATGATCGCGTTGGGCTTGGCGGCGGCGCTGATCTTCGCGTGCAGGTCGAGCTTGAGGTCCAGGCGTTCGGGCGCGCTCTCCTGGATGAAATCGGCGTCGCGCACGCACTCCTCGATGGTGGCGACGAAGGTCAGGCGATCCTGCGAGGCGCCGGGCGCCAGGCCCTGCTTCTGCAGGGCTGGCCAGGCGTTGGCGATGCGCTTGCGCAGCGCGGTCTCGGCGCCGGGTGCGGGGTCCCAGGCAACCACGTCCAGGCCATGGGCCAGGGCACGGGCGACCCAGCCGCTGCCGATCACGCCGCTACCCAGGGCGGCGAAGGTCTTGATGTCGGTGATGAAAGGCATATTGGGCTCCTGTAGGGATATCAGCGACGCTTGAGGTTCATCTTTTCCCGGCCTTCTGCCGGAGTAAGTACGCGGGCACCCATGCGGGTGATGATTTCCGCCGCCCGTTCCACCAACTGGCCGTTGCTGGCCAGCACGCCACGGTCCAGGTACAGGTTGTCTTCCAGCCCCACCCGCACGTTGCCGCCGAGCAGCACGGCCTGGGCGGCCATGGGCATCTGCATGCGGCCGATACCGAAACCGGCCCAGGTGACGTTGGCCGGCAGGTTGTCGACCATCGCCTTCATGGTGGTGGTGTCGGCCGGCGCGCCCCAGGGGATGCCCAGGCACAGCTGGAACAGCGGGTCGTCCAGCAGGCCTTCCTTGATCATCTGCTTGGCGAACCACAGGTGACCGGTGTCGAAGATCTCCAGCTCGGCCTTCACCCCCAGCTCGGTGATGCGTTTGGCGCCCGCGCGCAGCTGGGCCGGGGTGGAGACGTAGATGGCATTGCCGTCGCCGAAATTGAGGGTGCCGCAGTCGAGGGTGCAGATTTCCGGCAGCAGTGCCTCGACGTGGGCCAGACGCTCCAGCGGACCAATCAGGTCAGTGCCTGGGCCGAACTCCATGGGCGACTCGCCCGGGCCGATCTCCAGGTCGCCGCCCATGCCGGCGGTGAGGTTGACGATGATGTCGACGTCGGCCTCGCGGATGCGCTCCATCACTTCGCGGTAGAGGTTGACGTCGCGGCTGAAGCGGCCGGTTTGCGGATCACGAACGTGGCAGTGGACCACGGTGGCGCCGGCCTTGGCGGCTTCGATGGCGGATTCGGCGATCTGTTTCGGGGTGACCGGGACCAGGTGGCTCTTGGCGACCGTGTCGCCGGCGCCGGTGAGGGCGCAGGTGATGATGACGTCGTGGTTCATGGTGGATTCCTTTTTATGACTATGGGCCGGATCTCTGTAGGAGCGGCCTTGTGTCGCGATAGGGCCGCAAAGCGGCCCCATCAACATCTGCCTGATGCATGAATCCTGGGGTTGCTTCGCACCCCTTTCGCGACACAAGGCCGCTCCTACACCGACCGGGTAGACCTGTCAGTGGACGAGTAGGCGATGAGGTTCTGTCAGTTGGCAGTGAGCTTGAGGTTGTCCGCGGCGGGCTTGCCATCGAAGGTCGTTACCCCCTCGAGCCAGCGAGCCTTGTCCTCGGGATGGTCTTTCAGCCACTGGCGGGCGGATTCCAGCGCGTCCTTGTGATCGAGCAGCGGCTGCATCATCCGGCTCTCGTCCTCGGCGCTGAAGCTGAGGTTGGCCAGCAGGCGGTGGGCGTTCGGGCAGCGTTCGGCGTAGTCCGGCGCGGTCACCGTCCACACCGTGGCGCGGCCTTCATCCGGGCCCAGGGCATCCTGGCTGTCGCCGAGGTAGACCATGTCGATGTTCACGTTCATCGGGTGCGGCGCCCAGCCGAAGAACACCACCGCCTCCTTGCGCCGTACCGCGCGATCTACCGCGGCAAGCATGCCGGCCTCGCTCGACTCGACCAGCTGGAACTTGCCCAGGTCGAACTGGTTCTTGGTGATCATCGCCTTGATCTGGGTATTGGCGCCGGAGCCTGGCTCGATGCCATAGATCTTGCCGCCCAGCTCCTTCTGGAACTTGTGGATGTCGGCGAACGTCTTCAGGCCCTGGTCGGCCAGGTACTTCGGCACGGCCAGGGTGGCGCGGGCGTCTTCCAGGCTGGGCTTGTCGAGCACCTTGACCTGCTTGGCCTGGATGAACGGGGTGATGGTCTGGGTCATGATCGGGTTCCAGTACCCGAGGAACATGTCCAGGCGCTTGTCGCGGATGCCGGCGAAGATGATCTGCTGCGAGGCGCTGGTCTGCTTGGTCTGGTAGCCCAGGCCTTCGAGCAGCACCTGGGCCATGGCGCTGGTGGCGATCACGTCGGTCCAGTTGACCACGCCCAGGCGCACGTCCTTGCAGACGGCGGGTTCGGCGGCGAACAGGGGAGCGGCTACGGTGGTGCTGAGCGCGAGGGACAACAGGCTGCGGCGGATAAAGCGTTGCATGGTGGCTCTCCATCGGCAGTGCATATTGTTATGGGTCCGGCCTCTGCGGGCCGTGAGAACACGCTACGCTGCCAGCAGGGTGGAAAATCGCACCCTGGCGACCAACACTTGCACGGAGGCGACCACCTTTGCGCGGAGCATGCGATGCCGGAAACCATAGACTTCCTGTTGCTACCCGGCTTTTCCGCCATGGGTTTCATCAGTGCCATCGAGCCGCTGCGCGTGGCCAATCGCTTCCGTGGCCCGTTGTACCGCTGGCGCGTGCTGAGCCTGGACGGTGGTGCGGTAGAGGCCAGCAACGGCATGTCGGTGAATGCCGATGGCGCGCTGGGGGAGGGCGGGCATGGGCGGCTGTTGCTGCTGGTGGCCGGCTTCGAGCCACTGGCGTGCTATGGCGCGGCGCTGCAGCAGGCGCTGCGTCGTCTCGACCATGAAGGCGTGGTGCTCGGGGGCATCGACACGGGCGCGATGGTACTCGCCGAGGCCGGGCTGCTCGACGGTCACCGGGCGACCCTGCACTGGGAGGCGCTGGAGGCGTTCAAGGAGCGCTACCCACGCCTGCAGGCGACCCAGGAGCTGTTCGAGATCGACCGCCGGCGCATCACCTGCGCCGGTGGCACGGCCTCCATCGACCTGATGCTCGACCTGATCGCCCAGGCCCACGGCAGCGAGCTGGCGGTGCAGGTTTCCGAGCAGTTCGTGCTCGGGCGAATACGCCCGCGCCAGGACCACCAGCGCATGGAAATCGCCACGCGCTATGGGCTGCGCAACAAGAAGCTGGTGAAGGTGATCGGCGAGATGGAGCGCAATACCGAGCTGCCGCTCAACACCCAGGTGCTGGCCGATGGCGTGCAGGTGACCCGGCGCCAGTTGGAGCGACTGTTTCGCCTGTACCTGGACGACACGCCCAGCGGTTTCTACCTGCGCCTGCGGCTGGACAAGGCCCGGCAGCTGCTGCGCCAGACCGACATGAGCGTGCTGGAGGTGGCGGTGGCGTGCGGGTTCGAGTCGGCGTCGTATTTCACCCGCTGCTATCGGGCGCGGTTCGAGCGGTGTCCGAGGGAAGACAGGCGATTGGTGGTGTCATGAAGTGAGCATTCGCGGGGCAAGCCCGCTCCCACGTTATGGACGGGTATCCAGCACTTCATGGCGTGGGAGCGGGCTTGCCCCGCGATAGGGCCGGTCCAGCCGGTCACTGCTGCCCGATCGACTGCAGATACTCCGACCGCTCGTCGCTACGCTGCGCCACGCAGGTGTTCCACGCCGCCTCGAAGGCCTTGCTCCCCGGCTTCTCGGCCCAGGTCTCGACCTTGCAGTCGGCGTCGCGCAACTGCGCCCACAGCTTTTCGGCGGCCTCCATCTTGCCGCTCAGCGCCGCGGCCTTGTCGCTTTCATCGGCGTACTGGTCGCGGATACGTTGCATCAGGTCGTCATAGGCCGCCTTCAGCTCGCGCTCGGCGGTCTGCTTGTTGTAGGCCGCGCAGGCGTACCCCTGCTGGTCGGTCTCGACGTTGTCGCAGGGCGTGCTTTCTTCCTCGGCGGCGTGCGCGGTGCCCGCGACGGCCAGCAGGACCAGCCATGCCATTGATTTCATCCGATTTCTCCTGAACAGGCTGACCAATCGCTGGATTCTCGCTCAGCGCAGGTTCGGGCGATAGCTCCCTGACGAAATGTTCATCAAACGCCGTTATCGAGACTCGCTCTCATTGCCGAGGGCCGTGCCAGAGCGTGCCAGGTCGGCCATTGACGCTTTCGGCAAACCCCCTGTCGTTTTTGCATCGGGGCGCCTCGGGCGGCAGGCATATGCTGGCCCCAAAGCGCCGGCACAAGGTTCGGCGCATGCAGACTTCAATAAAAGGGGACAGCCTGATGAGCCCAGCCGAACTTCACGCCGACAGCATCGTCATCGACGGCCTGATCATTGCCAAATGGAACCGCGAGCTGTTCGAGGATATGCGCAAGGGCGGGCTGACCGCGGCCAACTGCACGGTCTCGGTGTGGGAGGGCTTCAAGGCCACCGTCGACAATATCGCTGCCAGCCAGAAGCTGATCCGCGAGAACAGCGACCTGGTGATGCCGGTGCGCACCACCGCCGACATCCGCAAGGCCAAGGAGCTGGGCAAGACCGGCATCCTCTTCGGCTTCCAGAACGCTCATGCGTTCGAAGACCAGATCGCCTATGTCGACGTGTTCAAGCAGCTCGGCGTTGGCATCGTGCAGATGTGCTACAACACCCAGAACCTGGTGGGTACCGGTTGCTACGAGCGTGATGGCGGCCTGTCGGGCTTCGGCCGCGAGATCGTCGCCGAGATGAACCGCGTCGGCATCATGTGCGACCTGTCCCACGTCGGCTCCAAGACTTCCGAGGAAGTCATCCTCGAGTCGAAGAAGCCGGTCTGCTATTCCCACTGCCTGCCCTCGGGCCTGAAAGAACACCCGCGCAACAAGTCCGACGCAGAGCTGAAGTTCATCGCCGACCACGGCGGCTTCGTCGGCGTGACCATGTTCGCGCCGTTCCTGGCCAAGGGCATCGACTCGACCATCGACGACTATGCCGAGGCCATCGAGTACACCATGAACATCGTCGGCGAGGATGCCATCGGTATCGGTACCGACTTCACCCAGGGCCACGGCCAGGACTTCTTCGAGTACCTGACCCACGACAAGGGCTACGCCCGGCGCCTGACCAACTTCGGCAAGATCATCAACCCGCTGGGTATCCGCACCGTCGGCGAGTTCCCCAACCTCACCGAAACCCTGCTCAAGCGCGGCCATTCCGAACGGGTGGTGCGCAAGATCATGGGTGAAAACTGGGTGAACGTCCTCAAGGATGTGTGGGGCGAATAAAGCCGCTCTCCAAGCCTGAAAGCCCCTGCCAGCAACGCCGGGGCATCCAAACAAAAAATTTTATGGAGTTGAGTTTCCATGGCCAAGATCGCCCCGCAATTGCCAATCGAAGTCGACAGCGAGACCGGTGTCTGGACCAGCGACGCCCTGCCGATGCTCTACGTGCCACGGCATTTCTTCGTCAACAACCACATGGGCATCGAGGAAGTGCTGGGCGCCGACAAGTACGCCGAGATCCTCTACAAGGCCGGCTACAAGTCCGCCTGGCACTGGTGCGAGAAAGAGGCCGAATGCCATGGACTGGAAGGCGTGGCGGTGTTCGAGCACTACATGAAGCGCCTGTCCCAGCGGGGGTGGGGCCTGTTCCAGATCCAGGACATCGACCTGGACAAAGGCACCTGCAGCGTCAAGCTCAAGCACTCCGCATTCGTGTACGTCTATGGCAAGTGCGGCCGCAAGGTCGACTACATGTTCACCGGCTGGTTCGCCGGGGCCATGGACCAGATTCTCGCTGCCCGCGGCAGCTCGATCCGCACCGTGGCCGAACAGGTCTACGGCGGGTCGGAAGAAGGCCACGAAGATGGTCTGTTCGTTACAAAGCCGTTGTAAGCCGGAGATAGCGTCATGGCCTTCGAAGCAATGTTCCAGCCGATCCAGATCGGCAAGCTGACCGTCCGCAACCGCGTGCTGAGTACCGCGCACGCCGAGGTCTATGCCACCGACGGCGGCATGACCACCGACCGCTACGTGAAGTACTACGAAGAGAAGGCCAAGGGCGGCATCGGCCTGGCCATCTGCGGCGGCTCGTCGGTGGTGGCCATCGACAGCCCGCAGGAGTGGTGGTCGTCGGTCAACCTGTCCACCGACCGCATCATCCCGCACTTCCAGAACCTCGCCGACGCCATGCACAAGCATGGCGCCAAGATCATGATCCAGATTACCCACATGGGCCGTCGCTCGCGCTGGGACGGTTTCAACTGGCCGACCCTGATGTCGCCGTCGGGCATCCGCGAACCGGTGCACCGCGCCACCTGCAAGACCATCGAGGTGGAAGAGATCTGGCGGGTGATCGGCAACTACGCGCAAGCGGCGCGTCGTGCCAAGGAGGGCGGCCTGGACGGCGTCGAGCTGTCGGCCGTGCACCAGCACATGATCGACCAGTTCTGGAGCCCACGGGTCAACAAGCGTACCGACGAGTGGGGCGGCACCTTCGAAGGCCGCATGAAGTTTGGCCTGGAAGTGCTCAAGGCCGTGCGCAAGGAAGTCGGCGACGACTTCTGCGTGGGCATGCGCATCTGCGGCGACGAGTTCCACCCCGATGGTCTGAGCCACGAGGACATGAAGCAGATCGCCGCCTACTACGACGCCACCGGCATGCTCGATTTCATCGGCGTGGTCGGCTCGGGCTGCGACACCCACAACACCCTGGCCAACGTCATCCCCAACATGAGCTACCCGCCGGAGCCGTTCCTGCACCTGGCGGCCGGCATCAAGGAAGTGGTCAAGGTCCCGGTGCTGCACGCGCAGAACATCAAGGACCCGAACCAGGCCACGCGCATCCTCGAAGGCGGCTACGTCGACATGGTCGGCATGACCCGCGCGCACATCGCCGACCCGCACCTGATCGCCAAGATCAAGATGGGCCAGGTCGACCAGATCAAGCAGTGCGTCGGCGCCAACTACTGCATCGACCGCCAGTACCAGGGCCTGGATGTGCTGTGCATCCAGAACGCCGCGACCTCCCGTGAATACATGGGCGTGCCGCACATCATCGAGAAATCCACCGGGCCGAAACGCAAGGTGGTGGTGGTTGGCGCAGGGCCTGCCGGCATGGAGGCGGCCCGCGTCGCCGCCGAGCGTGGCCACGACGTCACCGTGTTCGAGAAGAAAGACCAGATCGGCGGGCAGATCACCATCGCCGCCAAGGCCCCGCAGCGCGACCAGATCGCCGGTATCACCCGCTGGTACCAGCTGGAGTTCGCCCGCCTGAAGGTCGACCTGCGCCTGGGCACCGCCGCGGATGTGGACACCATCCAGGACCTGCGCCCGGACATCATCGTGCTGGCGGTGGGCGGCCATTCGTTCCTCGAGCAGAACGAGCACTGGGGCGCCGCCGAAGGGCTGGTGGTCAGCAGCTGGGACGTGCTCGACGGCAAGGTCGCGCCGGGCAAGAACGTGCTGGTGTACGACACCATCTGCGAATTCACCGGCATGTCGGTGGCTGACTTCATCGCCGACAAGGGCAGCCAGGTCGAGATCGTCACCGACGACATCAAGCCGGGCGTGGCCATGGGCGGCACGACCTTCCCGACCTACTACCGCAGCATGTACCCCAAGGAAGTGATCATGACCGGCGACATGATGCTGGAGAAGGTCTATCGCGAGGGCGACAAGCTGGTGGCGGTGCTCGAGAACGAATACACCGGCGCCAAGGAAGAGCGCGTGGTCGATCAGGTGGTGGTGGAGAACGGCGTGCGCCCTGACGAGCAGCTGTACTACGCGCTCAAGGAAGGCTCGCGCAACAAGGGCCAGATCGACGTGGAGGCGCTGTTCGCCATCAAGCCGCAGCCGATCCTCAGCCAGCCGGGCGAGGGTTACCTGCTGTACCGCATCGGTGACTGCGTGGCCCAGCGCAACGTGCATGCGGCGATCTATGACGCCTTGCGCTTGTGCAAGGACTTCTGATCGCACCGCCTCTCTAGGGGCGGGATTGGCCCCCTGTAGGAGCGGCCTTGTGTCGCGAAAGGGTCGCGAAGCGACCCCGGGATCTGTGCATCACCGCTGAGCCCCCGGGGCTGCTACGCAGCCCTTTCGCGACACAAGGCCGCTCCTACAGGGGTCGGTGCCGCCCATGAGAGCGGCGCAGGATTCTAGCTGTTTGTGGGAGCCTCCCATGTTGAACACCCTCTTACCCATCCTGCTGTTCACCGCCCTCGGCCTGGCGGTGCTCGGCGCCCTGCGCCGGGTGCGCATGTGGCGGCGCGGGCGACCGAGCAAGGTCGACCTGATCAAAGGCCTGCTGGCCATGCCGCGGCGCTACCTGGTGGACCTGCACCATGTGGTCGAGCGCGACAAGTACATGTCCAAGACCCACGTGGCCACCGCAGGCGGCTTCGTGCTGTCGGCCGTGCTGGCGATCCTGGTGCACGGCTTCGGCCTGCACAGCACGATCCTGGGCTACGCCTTGCTGGTGGCCACGGTGATCATGTTCAGCGGTGCGATCTTTGTCTTCAAACGCCGCCTGAACCCACCGTCGCGCCTGTCAAAGGGCCCTTGGATGCGTCTGCCCAAGAGCCTGCTGATGTTCGCGGCGAGCTTCTTCATCGCCACGCTGCCGGTTGCCGGCATCCTGCCGGAAGGGACCGGTGGCTGGGTGCTGGTCGCCTTGCTGGGCATCGGTGTGCTGTGGGGCGTGTCCGAGCTGTTCTTCGGCATGACCTGGGGCGGCCCGATGAAACACGCTTTCGCCGGTGCCCTGCACCTGGCCTGGCACCGCCGCGCCGAGCGCTTCGGCGGTGGCCGCTCCACCGGCCTCAAGCCGCTGGACCTCGAAGACCCCAACGCACCGCTGGGCGTGGAGAAACCGGTCGACTTCACCTGGAACCAACTGCTCGGCTTCGACGCTTGCGTGCAGTGCGGCAAATGCGAGGCCATGTGCCCGGCGTTCGCCGCCGGCCAGCCGCTGAACCCGAAGAAACTCATCCAGGACATGGTCATCGGCCTGGCCGGTGGCACCGACGCGCAGTTCGCTGGCAGCCCCTACCCGGGCAAGCCGGTCGGCGAGCATGGCGGCCATCCGCACCAGCCGATCGTCAACGGCCTGGTGGATGCCGAGACGCTGTGGTCGTGCACCACCTGCCGCGCTTGCGTCGAGGAATGCCCGATGATGATCGAGCACGTCGATGCCATCGTCGACATGCGCCGCCACCTGACCCTGGAAAAGGGCGCCACGCCGAACAAGGGCGCCGAGGTGCTGGACAACCTGATCGCCACCGACAACCCCGGCGGCTTCGCCCCCGGTGGGCGGATGAACTGGGCGGCCGACCTCAACCTCAAGCTGTTGTCCGAGGTGAAGCGCACCGAGGTGCTGTTCTGGGTCGGCGACGGTGCCTTCGACATGCGCAACCAGCGCACCCTGCGCGCGTTTGTCAAAGTGCTCAAGGCCTCGGGCGTGGACTTTGCCGTGCTCGGCCTGGAAGAACGCGACAGCGGTGACGTGGCCCGACGCCTGGGCGACGAGGCGACCTTCCAGCAACTGGCCAAACGCAATATCCAGACCCTGGCCAGGTACCAGTTCCAGCGCATCGTCACCTGCGACCCACACAGCTTCCATGTGCTGAAGAACGAGTACGGCGCTCTCGGCGGCGAATACCAGGTGCAGCACCACAGCACCTACATTGCCGAGCTGATCGCCGCGAACAAGCTCAACCTCGGCCAGCACAAGGGTGGCAGCGTCACCTACCACGACCCGTGCTACCTGGGCCGTTACAACGGCGAATACGAAGCCCCGCGCGAAGTGCTCAAGGCGCTGGGTATCGAAGTGCGCGAGATGCAGCGCTCGGGCTTCCGCTCACGCTGCTGCGGTGGTGGTGGCGGTGCGCCGATCACCGATATTCCCGGCAAGCAGCGTATTCCCGACATGCGCATGGACGATATCCGCGAGACCGAGGCCGAGCTGGTGGCGGTGGGTTGCCCACAGTGCACGGCGATGCTCGAGGGCGTGGTCGAACCGCGTCCGCAGATCAAGGACCTGGCCGAGCTGGTGGCTGATGTGCTGATCGAAGACCAAACCCCTGCAACCGCGAAGTCGCAGGCTGCCAAACGTGAACCTGCGGAGGTGCACTGATGAGCGACATCATCCGCCGCGATCCACGCGCCGAGTGGATCGCCCGTAACCGCCTGCACCCGCTGCACGCGGCGATGCAGACGCAACAGACGAGCTGGATGGGCCCGCACGGGATCATCCGCAAGAACCCGCACGCGATCGCCGCCGGCTTCATTGGCCCCAGCGGCCTCAAGCGCATCGACCGCAGCGGCGTCCAGCAGGGCACCGGTGTCGGCGGGCGACGCAGCGCGGCCGCCGAAGTGCAGTTGCCACTGCATCAGGTGGCGGATCCTGCCTTCTACATCGCCGTGGTGCCGGACATGGTCGGTGGCCGCCTGGGCAGCCACGACCGCGACCTGCTGGGCCTTGCCCACAGCCTTGCCGGCAGCGACGGCGCGGTGCTGGCCATCGTCTTTGGCGAGCACAAGGAAAGCAACTTTTCCACAGCCGGCGTCGACCGGCTGCTGGTCATCGAGGGCGAGGCCTTCGCTGGTTATGCACCGGAGCAACTGGTGCAGGGCTTGCGGGCTGTGGATAACCAGTTCGCGCCGCGCCACTGGCTGTTGCCCGACAGCCGTACTGGCGGCGGCGAACTGGGCCGCCGCCTGGCCGCCGCACTGGGCGAGCGCCCGGCGACGCGGGTGTGGCAGATCAAGGATGGCCAGTGCATCGGCCGTGCCGGTGCCGGCCAGCAGGATATCCAGCGTAGCGTGCCGCGGTTGATCCTGGCCGCCGCCGAATGCGCCGAACCGGTCAGCGAAACCCGTCACGAAGCGCTGCCGGTGGAGTTGTCCACAGGCGTGGCGCGCAGCCTGTCGCGTATCGAAGACCTGGGCTCGGTGGCCGTGGACCCGGCCGCCATCGCCATGGCCGAGGCCGAGTTCATCGTCTCCGGCGGCAACGGCGTCAAGGACTGGGACCTGTACCACCGGGCCACGGCGGCCTTGGGCGCCACTGAAGGCGCCTCGCGGGTGGCGGTGGACGACGGCTTCATGCCGCGCAACCGCCAGGTCGGCGCCACCGGCACCTGGGTCACGGCGCGGGTCTACGTGGCTGTGGGTATCTCCGGCGCCATCCAGCACCTGCAGGGCATCGGCGCCTGCGACAAGGTGGTGGCGATCAACATGGACCCGGGCTGCGACATGATCAAGCGGGCCGACCTGTCGGTGATTGGCGACAGCTCGGCGATTCTCAAGGCGCTGATCGAGGCTGTGGACAACTTCCGCAGCGGCGGCCAGCGCGACGCGGCATAGGGGCAGCGAGCATGAGTACGAAAGTCATCAGCTTGGTCTCGATCGGCGCCCACCCAAGCTCCGGCCGCGCCCGCCGCGCCGAGCAGGATGCCCGCGCCGTTGAGCTGGGCTTGCAACTGGCTGGGGATAACTTGCAGGTGGTGCATGCCGGCGATCCTCGCGAAGAGGCGCTGCGTGCCTACCTGGGCATGGGGCTGGACCATCTGGATGTGCTGGAACAGCCTGCCGGCGCCGATGTGTTGGGCGTGCTTGGCGACTATCTGCGTGATGCGGGCGCCCAGCTGGTGCTGACCGGCAGCCAGGCTGAAACCGGCGAAGGCTCGGGGATGCTGCCATTCCTGCTGGCCGAGAAGCTGGGTTGGCCGCTGGTGGTGGGGCTGGCCGAGGTCGAATCCATCGACAACGGCACCGCCCAGGTGCTGCAGGCTCTGCCACGGGGCCAACGGCGCCGCCTGAAGGTGCGCCTGCCGTTGCTGGCGACTGTGGATAACGCTGCGCCCAAGCCTCGGCAGTCGGCGTTCGGCCCGGCCCGGCGTGGTGTACTGGCGGCGCGCAACGTGGCGCTGATCGAGGATCCGCTACTGCTCGAGGATGCCCTGCAACCGGCCAGGCCACGGCCCAAACGGCTCAAGGTGATCAAGGCCAAGAGTGGTGCGGACCGCATGAAAGCCGCCACGGCCAAGGCCAGTGGCGGGGGCGGCAAGGTGCTCAAGGATGTGTCGCCACAGGAGGGCGCCGAGGCGATCCTGAAGTTGCTGGTGGAGGAGGGTGTCCTGCGCTGACTTGCGGAACCCACTATCCACAAGCTCATAACGCCTGATGACGGTGTCCAAAATCATTGGGCCAGTTCAGTTTGCGCTCCGCCATCGCCGTGCTGATCCCTGTGCATAACTATCCTCGGAATCCAGCACGGCTGACATCGATTCGAACCCGCGCCGTCACTTGCCCACTGAATCTGTTTGCCAGGCTGTGTATAAAATGTTCGTGCATTGCCAGAGGCATTGAAATTAAAGGCCTACAGGGGGCAGATCAAAAAATGATCAGTTCGGTGAGACGCACAACCCAACCGCAGTGCCAGGTTCCAGCGAAGTTGCTCACAATCGCTGTTGGTGGTCCTGTGGACAACATGTTTGGATTTCTCTACAGGCATTGAATCCATTGGGTTGGATAGTGTTGTATGTTTTTTGATCAATCCTTCGTCATTGTGGCTAAAGTCCTGGAATGTAAGCGCTTCATGACGCTATCCACAGGCCTGCAAGATTCTGGGTCAGCCTTATCAACATTCCCTGTTGGTCCATCTGTGGAAAACGTGTTTGGTCTTGTCTCAACCCCTCGCTTTCAAAGGACTACAGGAGGTTGGTTGTTTTTTGACCATTCCAAAAATCCCTGTCATTCAAACTATGTCGTCCAGTCTACTTGAGGGGCTGTGGATAAAAACCTTCAATCAGGCACTTCCGGTCATGGAGACCTGGCATTTTTGTCAGTTATCACAACACAACGGCAATGCTAGCTTGGCGCTAATCAGCCCATAGAGCTCAAGCACATGGCCAGGGAATGTTTGCTCGCCACAGACAGGTCGCAAAGCCCGCATTCGATCATGACTTCGTCAGGCCGACTATCGGTCGCCTACACACCCTATGGCTTGCGCCCCGCGCCGGAAGGGTCTTCGATAACGGGGTTCACTGGCCAACTTCGCGAAGTCGAGCGGGGTTGGTACCTGTTGGGTAATGGCCACCGCGTTTTTTGCCCGTCGTTGATGCGGTTTCTCTCCGCTGATGTGTTGAGTCCATTTGGGAGAGGCGGAGTGAATTGCTATGCCTATTGCCTAGGTGACCCTGTCAATAAGCATGACCGCGGTGGACGGCGCCCTCGACCCCATACAACCCTGTTGCCGCTTGAAACCAGTACACCAGGTGGGTATGGATTTTCCGATGCGATGAATGACTATGCGGGCTTCTTGCCAGCAGCGTCCGGTATTGGGGTACTGTTCGCGAGTTGGTGGCTGAAACAGCCTTTTTCCCGGACATCCGTGGGGTCGGTTGTAACCGGCGTCCTTGGGGGCGGACTTTATACTGCCGGGCGCAGCATGGAAGCGCTGGGGCAACCCTCCGGGTCTGCTATTGCGACTTCCGGCGTCGTCTTGATGAACATTGGAGGCACGGTAGCCACGGGGGATGGCCTCAGAAGCATGTGGCGTAATCGGCCGGGCGCACAGAGGCATGCGTCAAATATTTCAAGGGCTGGCAGCGCGTCACCATCGAGTGAGTTGATTCCACCCCCAACGCCCTCTGCTAGCAGTACATCATCCAGCGGTTCCACCCAAAGTTCTAAACAAAAAATTGCTGGGGTGTTCGCGGGTGGAGTGCTTCAGCGAACGGTGGACGCGAGTAGTCCTCTCCCTACCAGTCCTACCACGAGGTCAGTAACTCATGCCAATGATCAAGTGGCGGATGTTCGTGAGCTGGAAAGTTTGATCAATAATTTGCAATCTGCGGCTAGCACTCTTTAATTTTCTCAAACAATTATTTGCCATCCTGTGCAGGCTTGCCAACTATCCAGGTAGATATGAGCAGCCAGATGACCTGACATTTTTACCAGGTTCGCTTACCTCATCAGATTGTTAGATTAAGCACAAACACCCCAATAAAGGTGCGTCGAATGGCTACGCAAACGCTACTGGCGAGCGACAGGTTGCAAAGTCCTTGCCTGGCAAAGGGCTCCGCTGACAGCTTGGCCGCGGCCTACACGCCATATGGACAAAGGTCGCCAGCGTCGTTCCCCACGGCACTGGGCTTCACCGGCCAGCCATTTGAGCAAGCACTGTGTGGCTATGTGCTGGGCAGTTATCGCGTCTACAGCACCAAGCTCATGCGCTTTCTCAGTGCGGATTCGTGGAGCCCTTTTGGTGGCGGGGGACTCAATGCCTATGCGTACTGCGCGGGGGACCCGGTCAATCGACGTGATCCTAGCGGCCATGTGATAGCGACTGCGACCATGCTAGGGCCTTACGCCGGGGCGCTAAGTAATGCTGCTACAGTGAGTTGGGCGATTTTCGGGAAAACCCCCGAAACCAGCTTCGACCTTGGCGTTGCTAGAGGAATGATTACGGGGGGGGTAGGAGGAGGGCTAACCAAGGTAGCGAAGCAGTTCGTTCCTCCTGGGCCAGCCAAAGATGCGCTCACGGTAGCGGAGGTGGCGTTTACCGGCATCGGTGCCACCGCCAGTGGGGCGAGGGTGGTCAAGGCAATTTCGACCTCTGGAAAAGAGTCATTCAGAAAGGCGAGGAAAACACTTGGAGTTCTGATAGGTGGATTGCCAGCTGCACCGACAGATCCCGTAACGCCCTCCAGCGTTAAGGGTGGCAGCGTATCAATCAATATTGATTCGGACGCTTCTTCGAGTGCTTCTTCTGGTTGGCCTGATGGGCTTAGGTATCGAGGCAGCGGATCTTCGAGCGACTCTGAATCTGATTCGTCTCGCACTCCACCTGATACCCCACCTCCGACTCCGTTTGCTTTGAGCGACAGGTTCTTTCCTGGTAACAAGAATACTATTGTTCGCAGGGAAACCAATCACGATCACAGTGATTGACTGCTGTATATCTCGCACGAATGTATTTCTTGGTTTGTCTATGGGCAGAATAAAAAAGGGCTGCATTGCAGCCCTTTGATTAATAACACCATGCAGTTTACTGGGCCTGCACTTCCCTCAGATAAGCCGCCGGCTCCGCCCCCAGATTGTTCAACAGCCGCTGGCTATACCAGTCGATGAAGTTCACCACCCCAAACTCATAGGTCTTCGAGTAAGGCCCCGGCTGATACGCCGTGGAGTTGATGCCGCGTTGGTTCTCCTCCGCCAGCCGCCGATCCTGATCGTTGGTGGCGTCCCACACCTTGCGCATGTCCTCGGGGTTGTAATCGACGCCCTCCACCGCATCCTTGTGCACCAGCCACTTGGTGGTGACCATGGTCTCCTGGGCGCTGATCGGCCACACGGTGAACACGATCATGTGGTCGCCCATGCAGTGGTTCCACGAATGCGGCAGGTGCAGGATGCGCATCGAGCCGAGGTCCGGGTTCTTGATGCGGCCCATCAGCTTCTGGCAGGCCTGCTTGCCGTCCATGGTCATCGACACGGTGCCCTTGAGCAGCGGCATGCGCACGATGCGGTTACGCAGGCCGTGGCTCTTGTGCAGGTATGGAATCTTTTCGGCTTCCCAGGCGGCGGCCGAGGCGGCGACGTGATCCTTGAATTCCTGGCTGGCGCGAGGGTCGTTGGTGTCGTCCCACTCCAGCAGCGTCTTCAACAGCTCCGGGTGCGAGCCGCTGCAGTGGTAGCACTCGCGGTTGTTCTCCAGCACCAGCTTCCAGTTGGCCTTCTCCATCAAGGTGGTCTGCACCGCCACCTTGGTGTTCTCCATGTCGTAGGGTTCCATGTAGTGGTCCAGCGTTGCCAGGAACTCATCGATGGCCGGCGGGTTCTCGGCCAGGCTGATGAAGATGTAGCCACCGGCCACCTTCACGTTCACGGGCTTGAGGCCGTACTGGTTCATGTCGAAGTCGGCGCCCATCTCGGTGCCGGCGAACAGCAGGCGACCGTCGAGCTCGTAGGTCCACTGATGGTAGTGGCAGACCAGCTTGGCCACCTTGCCTTTGTCGCTGACGCACAGGCGCGAGCCGCGGTGGCGGCAGACGTTGTGGAAGGCATGCACCTTACCTTCAGCACCGCGAATCACGATGATCGGGTTCTTGCCGATCTGCAGGGTGATGTAGTTGCCCTTGGTCGGGATCTCGCAAACCATGCCGGCAATCAGCCACTCCTTGTGGAAGATCTCCTGCATGTCGATCTGGAACAGGCGCTCGTCGCAGTAGAACGGTTGCGGCAGCGAGTAGGTGCGCTCGCGGGTCTGCAGCATCTCGGCGGTAGCCTTGCGTGCAGGTTCCAGTGGATCGCCCAGGCTCAGGGTTGCGGTGACGTCCATCGTGTGGTCCTCGGGGCCGCGTGCGGCCGGCTGAAGTGGCTAATCGTTGTTGTAGTGCCGCAAGGCTGTTGTTCGCGATAAACAGCCTGTTGTTTTGCCGAGGAGTGTGCGTCCGGGCCGGGAAAGGACCATATCCACGGGCGACATGGCCGCATCGAATTCCGACGCGCCAGCCCTTGTAGCGCGGGGCTGGTCGCGATAAGCACGCCGATGTCGCGGATGGGAATGTACGGCGCGGTGCGCTTGCGCATTATCGGAGCCATAAGAATGGCCGACAGTCGGCTGCTGGAGATGAACATGTCCGATACCTTCCTCAATCCGGTTACCACCCAGACCTGGGCCAATGGCCGCCACATCGTGCGTTGCGTCAAGGTCATCCAGGAAACCTGGGACGTGCGCACCTTCTGCTTCATGGCCGACCAGCCGATCATGTTCTTCTTCAAGCCCGGGCAGTTCGTCACCCTGGAGCTGGAGATCGAAGGCAAGCCTGTGATGCGCTCGTACACCATCTCCAGCTCGCCGTCGGTGCCCTACAGCTTCTCCATCACGGTCAAGCGCGTGCCGGGCGGGCTGGTGTCGAACTTCCTCCACGACACCATGCACGAGGGCGCTGAGCTGCCCGTGCACGGGCCGGTGGGGTTGTTCAACGCCATCGACTTTCCGGCGGGCAAGGTGCTGTACCTCTCGGGCGGCGTCGGCATCACCCCGGTGATGTCCATGGCCCGCTGGTTCTACGACACCAACGCCAACGTCGACATGGTCTTCGTGCACAGCGCCCGCTCGCCGAAGGACATCATCTACCACCGCGAGCTGGAGCAGATGGCCTCGCGCATCCCCAACTTCAGCCTGCACATCATTTGCGAGAAGCACGGGCTGGGCGAGCCGTGGGCGGGTTATCGCGGCTACCTGAACCAGCGGCTGATGGAGCTGATCGCCCCGGACTACCTGGAGCGCGTGATCTTCTGCTGCGGCCCGACGCCGTACATGAGCGCGGTCAAGCGCATGCTCGAGGCGGTCGGCTTCGACATGAAGAACTATCACGAGGAATCGTTCGGCGCGACGCCGCCTGAGGCCAAGGCCGACGCGGTGGAGCATGCCGAGGCGGCTGCCGATGCGCCGGAAGTGGATGTGGCCGACCTCAACCTGGTGGAGTTCGTCGGCAGCGACAAGAGCATCCGCGTGGCCCCGGGCGAGACCGTGCATGCGGCGGCGGCCAAGGTCGGGCTGATGATTCCCAAGGCCTGCGGCATGGGCATCTGCGGCACCTGCAAGGTGCTCAAGCTCGGCGGTGAGGTGGAGATGGAGCACAACGGCGGGATTACCGAAGAGGATGAGGCCGAGGGCTACATCCTGTCGTGCTGCAGCGTGCCGAAGGGTGATGTGCGGATCGAGTATTGATCTGGCACTGCAAAGCATCGCGGGGCAAGCCCGCTCCCACGCCAGATCCAGGTTTGGCGTGGGAGCGGGCTTGCCCCGCGATGGTGTTGACGGTCAGGTACGGAACCGCGCTACCAGGCCACTGAGGTCCACTGCCAGCCGCGACAGCTCGGCACTCGCCGCGCTGGTCTGATGCGCCCCAGTGGCACTCTGCACCGACAGGTCGTTGATGTTCACCAGGTTGCGGTCCACTTCACGGGCGACCTGGGCCTGCTCTTCGGCGGCACTGGCGATCACCAGGTTGCGCTCGTTGATCTGCGCCACCGCGCCGGCGATGGTATCAAGCGCCAGGCCCGCGCCACGGGCGATGTTCAGGGTCGACTCGGCGCGTTCGGTGCTGGTGCGCATCGAATCCACGGCCTGCTCGGTGCCGCCCTGGATGCTGCCGATCATCCGCTCGATCTCGCTGGTGGACTGCTGGGTGCGATGCGCCAGTGCGCGCACCTCGTCGGCGACCACGGCGAAGCCACGACCGGCCTCGCCGGCGCGGGCGGCCTCGATGGCGGCGTTGAGCGCCAGCAGGTTGGTCTGGTCGGCCAGGCCGCGGATCACATCCAGTACCTTGCCGATATCGCGGGACTGCTCGGCCAGGTGGGTGATCAGCTTGGCGGTGGACTGCACGTCGCCGCTCATGCGCTCGATGGCGCCCACGGTCTCCATCACCAGGTCACGGCCATCGCCGGCCGAACGGCTGGCTTCGCTGGAGGCCTCGGAGGTGCTTACCGCGTTGCGCGCCACTTCCTCGACCGCGCTGGTCATCTCGGTGACGGCGGTGGCGGCCTGCTCGATCTCGTTGTTCTGCTGCTGCAGGCCACGGGCGCTTTCGTCGGTGACGCTGTTCAGCTCTTCGGCGGCGGAGGCCAGCTGGGTGGCGGAGCCGGCGATCAGCTGCAGGGTGTCGCGCAGCTTGTCCTGCATCTTGGCCATGGCCTTGAGCAGGCGCGCGGCTTCGTCGGTGCCCTCGGCATCAATGTGGTGGGTGAGGTCGCCTTCGGCGATCTGCTCGGCGGACTTCAGCGCCTCATCGATGGGCTTGACGATACTGCGGGTGAGCAGGAAGGCGAACAGCAGGGTCAGCACCGTGGCGGCCACCAGCAGGCTGATCACCAGGCCGAAGGCGCCGCTGTACTGCGCGGCGGCCTGGGCGTTGGTGGCGCTGGTCTGGTCGGTGTTGATGCGTACCAGGGTGTCCATGATCTTGTTGATCTGCTCGGAGTTGTCCAGCAGGTCGCGGTTGAGCAGGTCGCGCAGGGCGTCCAGATCGCCGGCCTGGCTCAGCGTGCGCATGCGCGCCTCGAGCTGGCGGTACTGGTTGAGTAGCAGGCCATACTGGTCGAAGGCGGCTTTCTCGTCGGCGGCGGTTACCAGCGGCTCGTAGGCGCGGCGGGCCTTGTCGATCTGCGCGTTGCGCTCGTCGAGCAGGCGCAGGGTGTCCTGCTGGGTGGCCGGCTCGCGGTTGAGCAGCAGGCGGTAGGACAGGGTGCGCAGGCGCAGGTTGAGCGCGGTCAGCTCGTCGAGGGTCTTGATGCTGGGCACGCTGATTTCCTCGATGGTCACCCCGGCCTGGCGGATGTTGCCCATCTGGATCAGCGAGAACACACCGAGGCCCAGCATCAGCAGGCCGATCACGGCGAACCCGAGCAGCGCGCGCGGCGCGATATTCATATTGCGTAAGGACATGGAGGCAGTTCCCAAGGCAGAAGAGGTGCCGCGATCCATGCGACGGAAGAAGACCTGCCTGCCTATCGGTCGTGACCGGCCAGTCTTGAGTCCGTCATGCAAAAATTGTGAGGCAGCTAACTATTTTCCTGACCAGCGGTTGATCCAGGTCGGAACAAGGGGGCCGATCCTGGGTCAACCTGAACCAGGCAAACACCTTTTGAATCCGATATTTAATGGCGGGGGCGGCGGTTTTTCCTTATCGTGTGCGCCCTTTGCAACAACCCGAGATAGACGCATGTTGGAAACTTCCCTGAATCAACTCGAGCAACTGGTCAGCGACCTGATGCACAAGAACGCGCAACTGGCCGAGCAGAACGCCAGCCTCGGCCAGGAACTGGCCCAGGCCAAGGAAGAGAACGACAGCCTGCAGTTGTCGCTGATGGAGCAGGAAGAGAAGCACGGCGCCACCGCCGCCCGCATCCAGGCCCTGGTCGAGCGCGCCAGCGCAGGTGTCGTGAACGCATGAGACTGCAAGCGCAGCCGGTCAATGTCGTGTCGATCCTGGGCAACGACTATTCGCTCAAGGCGCCCGAAGGCCAGGAAGAAACCCTCTCCCAGGCCGTGCGCATGCTCAACGTCGCGCTGGCCGAAACCAAGCGCAACTACCCGACCCTGATCGGTGACAAGCTGCTGGTGCTGGCCGCCCTGAACCTGTGCTCCAAGCAGATCGAACTGCAGCGCGAACACGACCGCACCCTCGAGCGCACCCAGGCGCAGATCGACGCCACGGTCGATGCCATCAGCAAGGCTGTCTCCGACGTCTGACTGACGCCATCGCGCGGCGATTGGGAGCAGGCTTGCCCCGCGACGAGGGCGACCGTTGTGTCGCGGATCACTGGAACAACTGGATACTTAAGTGTATACACTTCCCGAAAAACAATAATTATCGGGGAGTGGAACATGCGCATCTGGCGGCGGAGTATCCAGTGGCAACTGATCGCAAGCATGGGCGCCGCCCTGTTGGCGAGCATCCTGGTGGTGGTGGCGATCTACACGATGGCGCTCAACCGCCTGACCGAGCGCTACCTGGTGGACACGGCGTTGCCGGCCAGCGTCGAGGCCATTCGCAACGATATCGAGCGCATGCTCGGCCAGCCGCTGGTGGCGGCGGCGGACATTGCCGGCAACACCCTCCTGCGTGACTGGCTGGCCGCCGGTGAATCTCCAGCCGAGCTGCCCCGCTTCATCGAATACCTGGACGCGGCCAAGCAGCGTAACCACGCCTTCACCACCCTGTTCGCCTCGACCGTTACCGGCCACTACTACAACGAGAAGGGCCTGGACCGCACCCTCAGCCGCGCCAATCCCAAGGACAAGTGGTTCTACGGCTACATCGACAGCGGTGCCGAGCGCCTGATCAACATCGATATCGACGGCTCCACCGGCGAGCTGGCGCTGTTCATCGACTACCGGGTCGAGAAGGACGGCCAGCTGGTCGGCGTGGCCGGCATGGGCCTGCGCATGACCGAGCTGTCGAAGCTGATCCACGACTTCAGTTTCGGCGAGCACGGCAAAGTGTTCCTGGTGCGCAATGACGGCCTGATCCAAGTCCACCCCGACCAGCAGTTCAGTGGTAAGCGCCAACTTGCCGAGCAGTTGGACGTCGAGGCGGCCAAGACCGTGCTAGTGGGCGGTGAAGGCCTGCGCAGCAGCCGTTTCCAGCGTGATGGCGAGGACTACCTGGCCCTAGGCCTGCCCCTGCGAGACCTGAACTGGACCCTGGTGGCTGAGGTGCCGGAGGCTGAGATCTACGCCCAGGCCCGCCAGGCCATCTGGCAGACCTGCCTGATCGGCGGCGGTGTGGCGCTGCTGTCGTTATTGCTGGTGGTGCTGTTGGCGCGTGGGCTGGTACGCCCCATTCGCCAGGTCACCGCCGCATTGGTGCAGATCGGCGGGGGGGCGGGGGATCTCAGTCATCGCCTGGACGATTCGCGCCAGGACGAACTGGGCGACCTGGCCCGTGGCTTCAACCGTTTCCTCGACAGCCAGCGCGGCCTGATCGGCGAAGTGCTGCGCACCACCGAGCGCCTGCACCTGTCGGTGGAGCAGGTGACCCAGGTGGTGGACAACACCGCCGAGCGCTCGGGCCGTCAGCAGGAGATGACCGAGATGGTCGCCACCGCCGTGCACGAGATGGGCCTGACCGTGCAGGACATCGCCCAGAACGCGGGCACCGCCGCCCATGCCTCGCAGTCGGCGCGCGACGAGGCGCTGCAGGCGCGGGAGGTGGTGCGCCGCTCCATCCACAACATCGAAGGCATGTCCGGGGAGATCGGTCGCGCCGCCGAGGCGGTGACGCAGCTGGCCGACGAGGTTGCCTCGATCGATGAAGTGCTGGCGGTGATCCGCAGTATTTCCGAGCAGACCAACCTGCTGGCGCTCAACGCCGCCATCGAAGCGGCGCGGGCCGGCGAGATGGGCCGGGGCTTCGCCGTGGTGGCCGATGAGGTACGGACCCTGGCGCGGCGGACCCAGGTGTCCACCGACGAGGTGCAGCAGATGATCCACCGTCTCAAGCAGGGTGCGGGCACCGCCGTGGCGTCGATGCAGGCGGGGCAGCAGGCGACCGGTAACGGGGTCGAGTCGAGCCAGCGTACAGGGGCTTCGCTGGGGGCGATCACCGATCAGGTCGAGCGCATCAGCGGCATGAACGAGCAGGTGGCCACGGCGACCGAGGAGCAATCGGCGGTGACCGAGGAGATCAACCGGACGGTGCAGGGGATTTCCGATCTGGCGCGGCAGACAGCCAGCGAAGTGCAGGGGTGTCGCGACGAATGCCAGGCGTTGCGTGGGCTGGCCGATGACCTGGCGCGGCAGATGGGTGGGTTCCGCCTCTAGCTGATCGCGGGGCAAGCCCGCTCCCACAAGAGGCTTGGAATGCTCGTGGGAGCGGGCTTGCCCCGCGATGACGATATATCAGGCAGCAAAGATGGCGCGGATATCCGCCGCCAGCTCACGCACCCGGGCTTCCTGGGTATCCCACGAACACATGAACCGCGCCCCACCGCTGCCAATGAAGGTGTAGAAACGCCACCCCTTGTTGCGCAGTACTTCCAGCGCATGCTCCGGCATCTGCAGGAACACCCCGTTGGCCTCCACCGGGAACATCCGCTCGACTTCCGGCAGATCGCTCACCAGCGACGCCAGCAATTGCGCGCAGTGGTTGGCATGCTTGCCGTGGCGCATCCACGCACCGTCTTCGAGCAGACCAACCCAAGGCGCCGACAGGAAACGCATCTTCGACGCCAATTGCCCGGCCTGCTTGCAGCGGTAGTCGAAGTCCTCGGCCAGGTCGCGGTTGAAGAACAGGATCGCCTCACCGACCGCCATGCCGTTCTTGGTGCCGCCAAAGCACAGCACATCAACCCCGGCCTTCCAGGTCAGCTCGGCCGGCGAGCAGCCGAGGAACGCGCAGGCATTGGTGAACCGTGCGCCATCCATGTGCAGGTTCAGGCCCAGATCCTTGCAGGTGGCGCTGATCGCCTTGAGCTCGTCGGGGCGATACACCGTGCCCACCTCGGTGGCCTGGGTGATGGTCACCACGCGCGGCTTGGGGTAGTGGATGTCCTGGCGCTTGAGCGCCACTTCGCGGATCGACTCAGGCGTCAGCTTGCCGTTGACGCTGGCGGCGGTCAGCAGCTTGGAGCCGTTGGAGAAGAACTCCGGCGCGCCGCATTCGTCGGTCTCGACGTGGGCGGTCTCGGAGCAGATCACGCTGTGGTAGCTCTGGCACAGCGAGGCCAGGGCCAAGGAGTTGGCGGCGGTGCCGTTGAAGGCGAAGAACACCTCGCAGTCGGTCTCGAACAGCTTGCGGAAGTATTCCGAGGCGCGTTCGGTCCACTGGTCGTCGCCGTAGGCGCGCTCGTGGCCCTGGTTGGCCTTTTCCATCGCGGCCCAGGCTTCGGGGCAGATGCCGGAGTAGTTGTCGCTGGCGAATTGTTGGTTGTTGTCTGTCATGACGTCTGTCCTTTTGTACGACGCAGGAACGCACTCTAAACCATCGTTTTGGCGGTTGCCTATACAGGCTGTTTGAACTGGATGCGGTCTCGTGGGAGCGGGCTTGCCCCGGGATGAGGCCATCGCGGGTCAAGCCCGCTCCCACGCTACCTTCCACTGCGACCTGAGCAATGTCGTAAACGCGCCATTGCAAGGCGCGCGCAGGCATCTGTGCCCCGGTGCCCGGTCATACCATCGCTGCAAAGGGTGGGAAAACCCTCACCAGACAAGAAACGATCGCTGCCGGGAGATACACGATGTTCAGCAAGCAAGACCAGATCCAGGGTTATGACGACGCACTGCTGGCGGCGATGAATGCCGAGGAGCAGCGCCAGGAAGATCACATCGAGCTGATCGCCTCGGAGAACTACACCAGCAAGCGCGTGATGCAGGCCCAGGGCAGCGGCCTGACCAACAAGTACGCCGAAGGCTACCCGGGCAAGCGCTACTACGGCGGCTGCGAGCATGTGGACAAGGTCGAGGCGCTGGCCATCGAGCGCGCCAAGCAGCTGTTCGGCGCCGACTACGCCAACGTCCAGCCGCACTCCGGCTCCTCGGCCAACGGCGCCGTGTACCTCGCCCTGCTGCAGGCTGGCGATACCATCCTGGGCATGAGCCTGGCCCACGGCGGCCACCTGACCCACGGCGCCAAGGTGTCGTCCTCGGGCAAGCTGTACAACGCCGTGCAGTACGGCATCGACACCAACACCGGCCTGATCGACTACGACGAAGTCGAGCGCCTGGCTGTCGAGCACAAGCCGAAGATGATCGTCGCCGGCTTCTCGGCCTACTCGAAGACCCTCGATTTTCCACGTTTCCGCCAGATCGCCGACAAAGTCGGCGCGCTGCTGTTCGTCGACATGGCCCACGTCGCCGGCCTGGTCGCCGCCGGCCTGTACCCGAACCCGATCCCCTTTGCCGACGTGGTCACCACCACCACCCACAAGACCCTGCGCGGTCCGCGTGGCGGCCTGATCCTGGCCAAGAGCAACGAAGAGATCGAGAAGAAGCTCAACGCCGCCGTGTTCCCCGGCGCCCAGGGCGGCCCGCTGATGCACGTGATCGCCGCCAAGGCGGTGTGCTTCAAGGAAGCGTTGGAGCCTGGCTTCAAGGCCTACCAGAAGCAAGTCATCGAAAACGCCCAGGCCATGGCCCAGGTGTTCGTCGACCGCGGCTACGACGTGGTCTCCGGCGGCACCGACAACCACCTGTTCCTGGTCAGCCTGATCCGCCAGGGCCTGACCGGCAAGGACGCCGACGCCGCCCTCGGTCGCGCCCATATCACCGTCAACAAGAACGCCGTGCCCAACGACCCGCAGTCGCCGTTCGTCACCTCGGGCCTGCGCATCGGCACCCCGGCCGTCACAACCCGCGGCTTCAAGGTCGCCCAGTGCGTGGCGCTGGCCGGCTGGATCTGCGATGTGCTGGACAACCTGGGCGACGCCGATGTCGAGGCCGATGTGGCCAAGAACGTCGCCGCGCTGTGCGCCGACTTCCCGGTCTACCGCTGAGTGGAGCAGAACACCATGCAACGTTACTCGGGCTTCGGCCTCTTCAAGCACTCCCTCAGCCACCACGAGAACTGGCAGCGCATGTGGCGCACGCCGACGCCGAAGAAGGTCTACGACGTGGTTATCGTCGGCGGTGGCGGCCATGGCCTGGCCACGGCCTACTATCTGGCCAAGGAGCACGGCATCACCAACGTGGCGGTGGTCGAGAAGGGCTACCTGGGCGGCGGCAACACCGCCCGCAACACCACCATCGTGCGTTCCAACTACCTGTGGGACGAGTCGGCGCATCTGTATGAACACGCCATGAAACTGTGGGAGGGGCTGTCCCAGGACATCAACTACAACGTGATGTTCTCCCAGCGCGGCGTCTACAACCTGTGCCATACCCTGCAGGACATCCGCGACTCCGAGCGCCGGGTCAACGCCAACCGCCTCAACGGCGTCGACGGCGAGCTGATCCGCACCGAGCAGGTCGCGGCCGAGATCCCGTACCTGGACTGCTCGAAGAACACCCGCTACCCGATCCTCGGCGCCACCGTGCAGCGCCGTGGCGGCGTGGCCCGTCACGACGCCGTGGCCTGGGGCTTTGCCCGTGCCGCCGACGCCCTGGGCGTGGACCTGATCCAGCAGACCGAGGTGATTGGCTTCCGTAAAGAGAATGGCGCCGTGATCGGCGTTGAAACCAACAAGGGCTTCATCGGCGCCAAGCGCGTCGGCGTGGTCACCGCCGGCAACTCCGGCCACATGGCCAAGTTGGCGGGCTTCCGCCTGCCGCTGGAATCGCACCCGTTGCAGGCACTGGTATCGGAGCCGATCAAACCGATCATCGACAGCGTGATCATGTCCAACGCGGTGCATGGCTACATCAGCCAGTCCGACAAGGGCGACCTGGTGATCGGTGCCGGTATCGACGGTTGGGTCGGCTACGGCCAGCGCGGCTCCTACCCGGTCATCGAGCACACCCTGCAGGCGATCGTCGAGATGTTCCCGATCCTCTCCCGCGTGCGCATGAACCGCCAGTGGGGCGGCATCGTCGACACCACGCCGGATGCCTGCCCGATCATTTCCAAGACCCCGGTGAAGAACATGTTCTTCAACTGCGGCTGGGGCACCGGCGGCTTCAAGGCCACCCCGGGCTCGGGCAACGTGTTCGCCGCGAGCCTGGCCAAGGGCGAGATGCACCCGCTGGCCGCGCCTTTCTCCATCGACCGTTTCTACAACGGCGCGCTGATCGACGAACACGGCGCCGCTGCCGTCGCCCACTGACCCGGAGACAACCGTCATGTTGCAAATCTTCTGTCCCCACTGCGGCGAGCTGCGCTCCGAGGAAGAATTCCACGCATCAGGCCAGGCGCACATCGCCCGCCCGCTGGACCCGAACGCCTGCTCCGACGAGGAGTGGGGCACCTACATGTTCTTCCGTGACAACCCGCGCGGCATCCACCATGAGCTGTGGGACCACGTCGCCGGCTGTCGCCAGTACTTCAACGTCACCCGCGACACCGTGACCTACGAGATCCTGGAAACCTACAAGATCGGCGAGAAGCCTCAGGTCACCGCCGCCTCGAAACAGAGCACCGCGCCAGCGACCGCCAAGGGCCAAGGGGAAAAAGTATGAGCCAGACCTATCGCCTCGCCAGCGGCGGCCGTATCGACCGCAGCAAGGTGCTGAACTTCAGCTTCAACGGCAAGACCTACCAGGGCTATGCCGGTGACACCCTGGCCGCCGCGCTGCTGGCCAACGGCGTCGACATCGTCGGGCGCAGCTTCAAGTACTCGCGTCCCCGCGGGATCATCGCCGCCGGCACCGAAGAGCCGAACGCGATCCTGCAGATCGGTTCCAGCGAAGCCACCCAGATCCCCAACGTGCGCGCCACCCAGCAGGCCCTGTATGCAGGCCTGGTGGCCACCAGCACCAACGGCTGGCCGAACGTCAACAACGACATGATGGGCATCATCGGCAAGGTCGGCGGCAACATGATGCCGCCCGGGTTCTACTACAAGACCTTCATGTACCCCAAGTCGTTCTGGATGACCTACGAGAAGTACATCCGCAAGGCGGCGGGCCTCGGCCGTGCGCCGCTGCAGAACGACCCGGACAGCTACGACTACATGAACCAGCACTGCGACGTGCTGATCGTCGGCGCCGGCCCTGCCGGCCTGGCCGCCGCGCTGGCTGCTGCCCGTAGCGGTGCTCGGGTGATCCTGGCCGATGAGCAGGAAGAGTTCGGCGGCACCTTGCTCGACAGCCGCGAAACCCTCGATGGCAAACCGGCCGCCGATTGGGTCAACGCCGTCGTCGCCGAGCTGGAGTCGTTGCCGGAAGTCACCTTGCTGCCACGCAGCACCGTCAACGGCTATCACGACCACAACTTCCTGACCATCCACGAGCGCCTCACCGACCACCTCGGCGACCGTGCGCCCATCGGCCAGGTACGCCAACGCGTGCACCGTGTACGGGCCAATCGTGTGGTGCTGGCTGCCGGCGCCCACGAGCGTCCGCTGGTGTATGGCAACAACGACCTGCCGGGCAACATGTTGGCTGGCGCGGTCTCGACTTATGTGCGCCGTTACGGCGTGGCTCCGGGCCGCAAGCTGGTGCTGTCGACCAACAATGACCACGCCTACCGTTGCGCGCTGGACTGGCACGATGCCGGCCTGCAAGTGGTCGCCATCGCTGATGCCCGCCACAACCCGCGTGGCTCGCTGGTCGAAGAGGCCCGCGCCAAAGGTATCCGTATTCTCACCTCCAGCGCCGTGATCGAGGCCAAGGGCAGCAAACAGGTCACCGGCGCCCGCGTGGCCGCCATTGATGTGCAGGCGCACAAGGTCACCAGCCCTGGCGAAACCCTCGAGTGCGACCTGATCGCCACCTCCGGCGGCTACAGCCCGGTGGTCCATCTGGCCTCGCACCTGGGCGGTCGCCCGCTCTGGCGTGAAGATATCCTCGGCTTCGTGCCGGGCGATGCGCCGCAGAAGCGCGTGTGCGTCGGTGGCGTGAATGGCGTCTACGCCCTGGGCGATGTGATCGCCGACGGCTTTGAAGGCGGCGTACGTGCCGCCACCGAGGCCGGCTTCAAGGCCAGCGCCGGCACCTTGCCGAAAACCCTGGCACGCAAGGAAGAGGCCACCGTGGCGCTGTTCCAGGTGCCCCACGACAAGGGCACCGCCCGTGCGCCGAAGCAGTTCGTCGACCAGCAGAACGACGTCACCGCCGCCGCCATCGAGCTGGCCACCCGCGAAGGCTTCGAGTCGGTCGAACACGTCAAGCGCTACACCGCCCTGGGCTTCGGCACCGACCAGGGCAAGCTGGGCAACATCAACGGCCTGGCCATCGCCGCCCGTTCGCTCGGAATAGGCATCCCGGAAATGGGCACCACCATGTTCCGCCCCAACTACACGCCGGTGACCTTCGGCGCGGTGGCTGGCCGCCACTGCGGCCACCTGTTCGAGCCGGTGCGCTTCACCGCCCTGCATGCCTGGCACATCAAGAACGGCGCCGAGTTCGAGGACGTCGGCCAGTGGAAGCGCCCGTGGTACTTCCCCAAGCCCGGCGAAGATATCCACACCGCCGTGGCCCGCGAGTGCAAGGCCGTGCGTGACAGCGTCGGCCTGCTGGACGCCTCGACCCTGGGCAAGATCGATATCCAGGGCGCGGACGCCCGCGAGTTCCTCAACCGCATCTACACCAATGCCTGGACCAAGCTCGACGTGGGCAAGGCCCGCTACGGCCTGATGTGCAAGGAAGACGGCATGGTCTTCGACGACGGCGTGACCGCCTGCGTCGGCGACAACCACTTCATCATGACCACCACCACCGGCGGCGCCGCCCGCGTGCTGCAGTGGCTGGAGCTGTACCACCAGACCGAATGGCCGGAGATGAAGGTGTACTTCACCTCGGTCACCGACCACTGGGCGACCATGACCCTGTCCGGCCCCAACAGCCGCAAGCTGCTGGCCGAGGTCAGCGACATCGACCTGGACAAGGAAGGCTTCCCGTTCATGAGCTGGAAGGAAGGCCTGGTCGGCGGCGTGCCGGCGCGGGTGTTCCGTATCTCGTTCACCGGCGAGCTGTCGTACGAGATCAACGTCCAGGCCAACTACGCCATGGGCGTGCTGGAGCAGATCGTCGAGGCGGGCAAGAAGTACAACCTGACCCCGTACGGCACCGAGACCATGCACGTACTGCGCGCCGAGAAGGGCTTCATCATCGTCGGCCAGGACACCGACGGCTCGATGACCCCGGACGACCTCAACATGAGCTGGTGCGTGGGCCGCAACAAGCCGTTCTCGTGGATCGGCCTGCGTGGCATGAACCGCGAGGACACCGTGCGCGAGAACCGCAAGCAGCTGGTGGGCCTCAAGCCTGTGGACCCGAACGTGTGGCTGCCGGAAGGCGCCCAGCTGGTGTTCGATCCGAAACAGCCGATCCCGATGGACATGGTCGGCCACGTCACCTCCAGCTACGCGGCCAACTCCCTGGGCTATTCGTTCGCCATGGGTGTGGTCAAGGGCGGTCTCAAGCGCCTGGGCGAGCGGGTGTATTCGCCCCAGGCCGACGGCAGCGTGATCGAGGCCGAGATCGTGTCTTCGGTGTTCTTCGATCCGAAGGGCGAGCGGCAGAACGTTTGATATCAGGATGACGCGATCTTTGTGGGAGCGGGCTGGCCCCGCGATGCGATGGTGGCCTTGATGCCGCTATCGCGGGGCAAGCCCGCTCCCACGAGGTCAGTGGTTCCTCGCACAAGAATTCAAGGCAGGTAAGAAATGAGCGCTATCAACGTCTTCCAGCAAAACCCCGGCGCCGACGCCAAGGCCCAGTCGCCGCTACACCACGCCGACCTGGCCAGCCTGGTCGGCAAGGGCCGCAAGAACGCAGGCGTAACCCTGCGCGAGAAGAAACTCCTCGGCCACCTCACTATCCGTGGCAATGGCCATGATCAGGCCTTCGCCGGCGGCGTGCACAAGGCCCTGGGCCTGGAGTTGCCGGTGGCCCTCACCGTGGTCGCCAACAACGAGATGTCGCTGCAATGGGTGGGCCCGGACGAGTGGCTGCTGATCGTCCCCGGCGGCCAGGAGTTCGCCGTCGAGCAGAAGCTGCGCGATGCCCTCGACGGCCAGCACATCCAGGTGGTCAACGTCAGCGGCGGGCAGACCCTGCTTGAACTGCGCGGCCCTAACGTGCGCGACGTGCTGATGAAATCCACCAGCTATGATGTACACCCGAACAACTTCCCGGTGGGCAAGGCCGTCGGCACCGTGTTCGCCAAGTCGCAGCTGGTGATCCGCCGCACCGCCGAGGACACCTGGGAGCTGGTGATCCGCCGCAGCTTCTCCGACTACTGGTGGCTGTGGCTGCAGGACGCGTCGGCCGAATACGGCCTGGCCATCGAAGCGTAAGGAGCATTACCCATGAGTCGGGCACCGGACACCTGGATTCTCACTGCCGACTGCCCGAGCATGCTCGGCACGGTCGATGTGGTGACGCGTCATCTCTACGAGCAGCGCTGCTACGTCACCGAGCACCATTCCTTCGATGACCGGCTGTCGGGGCGGTTCTTCATTCGCGTGGAGTTCCGCGTCCCGGATGGCTTCGACGAGGATGCCTTCCGTGCGGGGCTGGCCGAGCGCAGCGAGGCGTTCGGCATGGCCTTCGAGCTGGTCGCGCCGAATCACCGCCCCAAGGTGGTGATCATGGTGTCCAAGGCCGATCATTGCCTGAACGATCTGCTGTACCGCCAGCGCATCGGCCAGCTGGCTATGGACGTGGTCGCGGTGGTGTCCAACCATCCTGACCTCGAGCCCTTGGCGCACTGGCACAAGATTCCCTACTACCACTTCGCCCTCGACCCTAACGACAAGCCGGCGCAGGAGCGCAAGGTGCTGCAGGTGATCGAGGAAAGCGGCGCCGAACTGGTCATTCTTGCCCGTTACATGCAGGTGCTGTCGCCGGAGCTGTGCCGGCGGCTGGATGGCTGGGCGATCAACATCCACCACTCGCTGCTGCCCGGGTTCAAGGGCGCCAAGCCGTATCACCAGGCCTACAACAAGGGCGTGAAGATGGTTGGCGCCACGGCGCACTACATCAACAACGACCTGGACGAAGGGCCGATCATCGCCCAGGGCGTGGAGGTGGTGGACCATGCGCACTATCCCGAGGATTTGATCGCCAAGGGGCGCGATATCGAGTGCCTGACTCTGGCGCGGGCTGTCGGTTATCACATCGAAAGAAGGGTGTTTTTGAACGCCAATCGTACTGTTGTTCTCTGAGCCGATGCCATCGCGGGGCAAGCCCGCTCCCACGTATACAGCGTGGGAGCGGGCTTGCCCCGCGATGCTTCTTTACGACAGATAGTGCGCCGCAAACAGGCATCCCCCTGTCGCATCCAGTCACCGCCCCACCGCCCATCCAGCCCACAATCCCCTTCATTCCAGTAACACAGGCCGCCCACGGAAAGGCGGCGCTTTCCACCACCGCTGCATAAATACAAATCAAGCGAGGTAAGAAGCATGTCTGGTAACCGTGGAGTGGTGTATCTCGGCGCGGGCAAGGTCGAGGTGCAGAAGATCGACTACCCCAAGATGCAGGACCCGCGCGGCAAGAAGATCGAGCACGGCGTCATCCTCAAGGTGGTCTCCACCAACATCTGCGGCTCCGACCAGCACATGGTCCGCGGCCGTACCACCGCACAGGTCGGCCTGGTCCTGG
Organism: Pseudomonas sp. BW16M2; assembly: GCF_014268865.1. Taxonomy (NCBI): domain Bacteria; kingdom Pseudomonadati; phylum Pseudomonadota; class Gammaproteobacteria; order Pseudomonadales; family Pseudomonadaceae; genus Pseudomonas; species Pseudomonas sp. BW16M2. The sequence goes on from NZ_JABWRI010000003.1 coordinate 124,453, forward strand.
GTCACGAAATCACCGGTGAAATCGTCGAAATGGGCCGTGACGTCGAACGCCTGAAAATCGGCGATCTGGTGTCGGTACCCTTCAACGTCGCCTGCGGCCGCTGCCGCTCGTGCAAAGAGATGCACACCGGCGTCTGCCTCACCGTCAACCCGGCCCGTGCCGGTGGCGCCTACGGCTATGTCGACATGGGTGACTGGACCGGCGGCCAGGCCGAGTATGTGCTGGTGCCCTACGCAGACTTCAACCTGCTGAAACTGCCCGACCGCGACAAGGCCATGGAGAAGATCCGCGACCTGACCTGTCTGTCCGACATCCTCCCCACTGGTTACCATGGCGCCGTCACCGCCGGCGTTGGCCCGGGCAGCACCGTCTACGTCGCGGGTGCCGGCCCGGTCGGCCTGGCTGCCGCCGCGTCCGCCCGCCTGCTGGGTGCTGCTTGTGTGATCGTCGGCGACCTCAACCCGGCCCGGCTGGCTCACGCCAAGTCGCAAGGTTTCGAAGTGGTCGACCTGTCCAAGGACACCCCGCTGCACGAGCAGATCATCGATATCCTCGGCGAGCCGGAAGTGGACTGCGCCGTCGATGCCGTCGGCTTCGAGGCCCGTGGCCATGGCCATGAAGGCGCCAAGCACGAGGCCCCGGCCACCGTGCTCAACTCGCTGATGCAGGTGACCCGCGTGGCCGGCAAGATCGGTATTCCGGGCCTGTATGTGACCGAAGACCCAGGCGCGGTGGATGCCGCCGCCAAGATCGGTGCCCTGAGCATCCGCTTCGGCCTGGGCTGGGCCAAGTCCCACAGCTTCCACACCGGGCAGACCCCGACCATGAAGTACAACCGCCAACTGATGCAGGCGATCATGTGGGACCGCATTAATATCGCTGAGGTGGTGGGGGTGCAGGTGATTAGTTTGGACCAAGCACCGGAGGGGTATGGGGAGTTTGATGCTGGGGTGCCGAAGAAGTTTGTGATTGATCCGCATAAAATGTTTAGTATTGCATGATCAAGCAAAACCAAGCCCTCGGTTTAAGAGGGCTTGGCTTTAGCTATTTAGTCATACTCTTTCCATTTGTTTGATCGGTTCTCACCCAAAAGATTTCCTAGTTTAGATCTCTCAGTTTCTCTTGTTTCTTTGACTGTCTGAACGGGAAGGGAGTTGGGTGTGACGCTTGTTTTTATACTGCTTAGTACTAGGTTGAAGGTTGCTTTAAGTGTTTTGTCAACTGCCGCATCCAGCTGGCTGTTTTCGTCATTAGAATATTTTTCAATTTTATTTTTAGTTGTTATTGTCTCTGAGTCAAGCATTGTAAAAACGCCCCACTGTTCGCGCATGCGGCTTGGTGAAATACCACCGTTCGTATTTATACTGGAGATGTGGTAGTTCGTGTTTTGGTTGTAAGGCTCATTGGTAAGTCCGATGGAAAGACTATCGTTTTGTTTTGAAGTCAGATCTTCTAGCTTATTTTTGTAGTGGTTGTACCGTTTGTTTTTGTAAGATTCTTTATATGATTTGATCCGGAGTATTCTGCGTGCTATGAAGTTTTCTCCAATATGTCCAGTGTCGTCCTTCATGTTGATTGGGTTGTTAAAGCAATAGCAGTAGCTGTTAAGGCCGCCTTCGTCGAATGGGCTTAGATTGTCGGGTGAATGAAAGCGCATTAAAGTAGGGCTGAAAGGGCGATGATATCCGGTACCAAGTAAGTACATGTCGGCGTGATAGCGAATATAGCCGTTGAAACCTGATGCAGGAGAAGCGTTAGCGAAGGGATAGTACCCATATGGTGTATAGACAATAGCATTGCTTTTGGAGGCGGTTTGGTGGCGCTGGATGGAACCTAAAGTATCTGTTGTCAGTAACATATTAATTTGAGTAGGTGTGCGTGCCTGTGACATGGGGACTCCATTTTTTAGCTTGTTTCTACCTTACTCTGAGGGGCGGATTAAGAGTCCGCAACTGATAGAAATGCTAGGTCTCTGGAGTGTTCCTACGTATTTGTAGGTCATTTCCTGCTTACCTCATGAAATCACGAGAAATATCCTTCGTGTTCAGTCGATATGTGTCTGATTGTTCGGGGAAGCCTTGCCCACTAGGCTCTTCTCGTCGCTGTCGGTTCAGCGATCGGGTGTGGAAACCCGGATATGCATTCTGGAACGTGTCGTCATGGCAGCTGTGCGCGGGAGGCTTTGTGCCTACCGGGTTTTCCTGAATGCATCCGGGTTTCCACCCCGTGTACAGCTGCCACCCTTTTGTGTGGAAACGAATGGTGCAGCATCACTGCATTCAGGTGACTGCCATGAAAAAGATCGTCCCCGACCCACCCCACCAATTCGCCTTACCCCCCGACAAATCCCTCGCCCGCGCCATCCACGACGGTGTCGTGCCCATGGAGTACGTGCTGGCCAACGTCTCCCACTACCTGATGTTCGCCTTCAGCGACAGCCACCGGGCCCTGGACCGCATCGAGGACGAGGAGACGCGGCAATTGCTCAAGCTTGGGCTGCGGGCCATGCAGATCGCCTGGGGGCAGGCGGATGCGCTGGCCAGTGCGGTGGAAAACAGAGCTGGCCAGTAAATGTCCATCGCGGGGCAAGCCCGCTCCCACGAATGACCCAGCGCCGCGTGGGAGCGGGCTTGCCCCGCGATATGGCCCTTGCAATGAACACCGATGGCCGGCCCGGAACAAACCCCCTGCACTCCAGTCCAACCCCTCGTTTCCCGGCCATTCCGGCCGACGAGGTCCCTCCCGATGAAAGCATTCACCCTGGCAACCCTGATGACCCTGGCCGCAAGCCCGGTGTTCGCCTTCAACCTCAGCGACGCGGCCAATGCCGTCTCGGCCATGCAGAACCAGAATCAACAGGGCCAGGTGCAGGCGCCGGCCGGCCAGGCCAACCTGCTCAACACCTTGGGCAGCGAGTTGAAGATCACCCCCGAACAGGCCATCGGCGGCGCCGGGGCAATGCTGGGGCTGGCGCGCAACAACCTCAGCGGTGACGACTATGGGCAACTGACCAAGGCTGTGCCGGGGCTGGACCTGCTGTCCGGCACCAATGCGCTGGGTGGTTTGAGCGGGTTGGGGCAGTTGCTCGGCAATGACAAGAACAGCTCTGCACTGAGCAATGCGCTGGGCGGCGAGGTCCAGAACCGCAACGACCTGGATACTGCCTTCAAGGCGCTGGGCATGGATACCGGGATGATCGGGCAGTTCGCGCCGTTGATCCTGCAGTACCTGGGGCAGCAGGGGATTGCCGGGTCGTTGTTGCAGAATCTGGGGAGTTTGTGGAATAGCCCTGCGCCGTTGAGCCAGCCATCGGTCTGAGCGCCAGACGCGGGCAGGGTAGGAGCGGCCTTGTGCCGCGAAAGGGCTGCGTAGCAGCCCCGGGATTGATGCATCAACGCTGAAACCCTGCGGCCCTTTCGCGGCACAAGGCCGCTCCTACAAGGGACCGCGAAATGCTGTAGGCGCGGGCTTCAGCGCATCTCGGCGCGCAACTGCTCGATCCGCTGGTCCTTCTCCAGCCACAGCTGGTTCACCCAGGCCTGCACGGTCTGGCGGAAGGCCGGGTCGTTCTCGTAGTCGCCCTCGCTCAGCGCCGGGTCCAGTTCGCGCACGCGGATGTCGATGATCACCCGGCTAATGCTGCCATTGAGCAGGTCCCAGAACCCCGGCGCCTTGTCGCCCGGATAGACGATGGTCACATCGAGCAGCGCATCCAGCTGCTCGCCCAGCGCCGCCAGGACGAAGGCCACGCCGCCGGCCTTGGGCTTGAGCAGGTGGCGGTAGGGCGACTGCTGCTGTTGGCGCTTGGCCTCGGTGAAACGGGTGCCTTCGAGGTAGTTGACCACGGTCACCGGCTGGCGCTTGAACAGCTCGCAGGCGGCCTTGGTGATCTCCAGGTCCTTGCCCTTGAGTTCGGGGTGCTTGTCGAGGAAGGCCTTGCTGTAGCGCTTCATGAACGGGTAATCCAGGCCCCACCAGGCCAGGCCCAGCAGCGGTACCCAGATCAGCTCCTTCTTGAGGAAGAACTTGAAGAACGGCACGCGGCGGTTGAGGCTCTCGATCAGCGCCGGGATATCGACCCAGGTCTGGTGGTTGCTCACGCACAGGTACGAGGTGTCTTGGCGCAGGGTGTCGACACCACGGATATCCCACTGGGTGGGGATGCACAGGGCAAAGATGGCCTTGTCGACTTCCGACCAGGTCTCGGCGATCCACATCACCGCGGCCGACGCGTAGTCGCGGCCACGGCCGGGCAGTACCAGCTTGAGCAGGGCGAAGACCAGCAACGGGCCGATCATCACCAGGGTGTTGAGCAGCAGCAGGGTAAGGGTGAGGGTGCCGGTCAGCAGGCGACGCATAAGGAGACTCTTGTTGGTGTGAGGTAAACGGTGGCTAATGATAAGCAGGGCAGTGGCCTACGCCAAACGTCGTACGTCCATTAACTGGGACAAATGTTTCACATTGTGTTGTTTACCCTGTTGCAACGAACCTATCCTGCCTGCGCAGTCTAAGCACTGACCCCTCTCAAGGAAGCCTGCCCCGTGAAACCCCTGCTTGCCCTGCTGTCCCTTCTGGCGCTGCCGGTGATGGCCGCCGAGCCCACCCTGTACGGTCGCTACGAGAACATCGCCCTGCCGGAGATCGGTGAAACCCTCAAGGCCAAGATGGACACCGGTGCCTACACCGCGTCGCTGTCGGCCAAGGATATCGAGCTGTTCACCCGCGATGGCGAGGACTGGGTGCGTTTTCGCCTGGCCACCAGGGATGCCGACGGCAAGGTCTACGAACACAAGCTGGCGCGCATCAGCAAGATCAAGAACCGAGCCGACGAGGAAGAAGAAGGCGAAGCCCCCGAGCTGTCACGCCGCCCGGTGGTCGACCTGGAGCTGTGCCTGGGCGACGTGAAGCGTACCGTGGAGGTCAACCTGGTCGACCGCAGCAGCTTCAACTACCCGCTGCTGGTGGGCGCCAAGGCCCTGCGCGAGTTCAAGGCGGCGGTGAACCCGGCGAAGAAGTTCACGGCGGGCAAGCCGGACTGCTGATTTCGCATTGGGGGCGCTTCGCGCCCCTTTCGCGGCACAAGGATTGCGCTGGCTGGCGGACTTGCTTCACAGTCCAGCCTTTGCCCCAGCAAGGCCGGACGCCATGCCCCACATCCTCATCGTCGAAGACGAATCCGCCATCGCCGACACCCTGGTCTACGCGCTGCAGGCCGACGGCCACAGCACCGAGTGGGTGACCCTCGGCAGCGCCGCCGTCGAGCAGCAGCGCCTGCGTCCGGCCGACCTGGTGATCCTTGACATCGGCCTGCCCGACATCAGTGGCTTCGAGACCTGCCGCCAGCTGCGCCGCTTCAGCGAGGTGCCGGTGATGTTCCTCAGCGCCCGCGACGCCGAGATCGACCGGGTGCTGGGCCTGGAGATCGGCGCCGACGACTACGTGGTCAAGCCCTTCAGCCCCCGTGAGGTGGCGGCGCGGGTACGGGCCATCCTCAAGCGCATGGCGCCCAGGTCGGACGCGACCAGCGAAAGCACGCCATTCCAGCTCGACACCCTGGCCATGCGCATCAGCTACCGTGGCCAGGCGCTGACGCTGACCCGCCACGAGTTCCGCCTGCTGCAGAGCCTGCTCGAGCAACCGCGCCGGGTATTCAGCCGCGAACAGCTGCTCGACGGCTTGGGCGTGGCCTCGGACGTCGGCTACGAGCGCACCATCGACAGCCATATCAAGAGCCTGCGCGCCAAGCTGCGCCAGGTCGCCCCCGACGCCGAGGCGATCCAGACCCACCGCGGCCTGGGCTACAGCTACAGCCCGGAACACGCCTGATGCGCTTGGGGATTCGCATTTTCCTGGTGTACTTCCTGTTCGTCGGCCTGGCGGGCTACTTCCTGCTCAACACGGTGCGCGAGCAGATCCGCCCGGTGGTGCGGCAGTCATCGGAAGAAACCCTGGTGGACACCGCCAACCTGCTAGCCGAGATCCTGCACGACGATGTGAAGAACGGTACCCTGACCCAGAGCCGCCTGTCGCAGGTGCTCGCCTCCTATGGCGAGCGGCGCCCCAGCGCGCAGATCTGGGGGCTGGCGAAGAACCAGGTCAGCCACCGCATTTACGTGACCGACGCCAAGGGCATCGTCCTGCTCGACTCCAGCGGCCAGGACCTGGGCAAGGACTACTCGCGCTGGAACGATGTCTACCTGACCCTGCGCGGCCAGTACGGCGCCCGCTCGACCCGCAGCGACCCGGACGACGAAAGCACCTCGGTCATGCATGTGGCAGCGCCGATCCTCGACCAGGGCCAGATCATCGGTGTGGTCACGGTGGCCAAGCCCAACAGCTCGTTGCAGCCCTACATCGACCGCTCCGAGCGGCGCCTGCTCACCCTTGGGTTGGGGTTGATCGTGCTGGGGCTGCTGGTCGGCGCGGCATTGTCGTGGTGGCTGACCCGCTCGCTGCGCCGGCTCACCCACTACGCCCAGGCAGTCAGCGAGGGCGAGCGCGCCGCGCTGCCGCACTACAAGGGCGGCGAGCTGTTGCAACTGGCCACGGCGGTGGAGCGCATGCGCACCCAGCTGGAGGGCAAGGCCTATGTCGAGCGCTATGTGCATACGCTCACCCATGAGCTCAAGAGCCCGTTGGCGGCGATCCGCGGCGCCTCGGAGCTGCTGCAGGGCGACATGCCGCAAGAGCAGCGGGCGCGCTTCGCCGGCAATATCGAGCGTGAGAGCGAGCGCCTGCAGCAGATGATCGAGCGGCTGCTCAACCTCGCGCGGGTCGAACAGATGCAGGCACTGGAAGATGAACAGCAGGTGGCGGTGGCGGCGCTGATCGACGAGCTGCTGCTGGCTCATGGCGCGCGGATCGACGGCGCCGGGTTGCAGGTGCGCCAGCGCATTCCGCCGGGCGTCAGGTTGCTGTGCGATCCGTTCCTGATGCGCCAGGCGTTGGCCAACCTGCTGGACAACGCGCTGGATTTCACCCCCGAGCGAGGCGCGCTGGCCTTCGAGCTGGAGCGTGATGGCGAGCGGGTGGCGCTGAGCCTGTTCAACCAGGGGCAGGCAATTCCCGAGTACGCCCTGGGGCGGGTCAGCGAACGGTTCTATTCGTTGCCGAGGCCCGGGACCGGACGCAAGAGCACCGGGCTGGGGCTGAACTTCGTGGCTGAGGTGATGCAACTGCATGGTGGGGCGCTGGCGGTGGACAACGTCGAGGGTGGGGTGCGGGTGAGGTTATGGCTGCCTGCGCGTCGACTCAGCTGAGAGGCAGGTACCCTGTGGGAGCGGGCTTGCCCCGCGATAAGGCCAGCCCAGGCAACATCACTGCCTGATCGGGCCTTATCGCGGGGCAAGCCCGCTCCCACGGTGTGTGGCCATCCAAGCAATCTCCACACAATCTCCACATTCCCTCCCCAAGGGCTCCACGCGGCGGGCAGACACTGCCCACATCGCAAACGGAGCCCAACCCCATGAACAAGACCCTAGGTTTCAAGCTTGGCCTGATCGCCGTGCTGATCCTGCTGTTGCTGATTCCCCTGCTGATGATCGGCGGCCTGATCGACGAGCGCCAGCAACTACGCAATAACGTGCTGGGCGAGATCGCCGCGAGCTCCAGCTTCGACCAGCTGGTCAGCGGTCCGGTGCTGGTGGTGCCCTATCGCAAGTTCGACCGGCGCTGGATCGACAAGGACGGCACGAGCGTCCAGGAGACCACCACGATGCACGGCAACCTCTACTTCCTGCCGGAAACCTTCGCGATGGATGTGGGCGTCGATACCGAGCTGCGCGCCCGCGGCATCTACCAGGCGCGGTTGTTCCATGCCAAAAGCCAGATCAGCGGTCGCTTCAAGCTGCCCGAGCGCTGGGGTATCGAGAAGGACTACGACGACTACCGCTTTGACAAGCCGTTCCTGATGGTCGGCATCAGCGATATTCGCGGCATCGAGAACAGTCTGGAGCTTACCCTGGATGACCAGCGCCTGCCGTTCGAGGCCGGCAGCGGCGTCGACTGGTTGCCTGGCGGCGTGCATGTGGCCCTGCCGCAATTGAGCGAGCAGAAGGCCCGCGAGTTCGACTACGCCTTCGACCTGGCCCTGCTGGGCACCGGCCAGCTGGCGGTACTGCCGGTCGGCCGCAGCACCACGGTGGACATGCGCGCCAACTGGCCTCACCCGAGCTTCGTCGGCAGCTACCTGCCCAGCCGCCGTGCCATCGATGAAAAGGGCTTCAGCGCCCACTGGCAGACCTCGTTCTTCGCCACCAACCTGGAAGAATCCATGCGCCTTTGCGCGACCGTCGGCAAGTGTGGCGACTTCAACGAGCGTGCTTTTGGCGTCAGCTTCGTCGACCCGGTGGACCAGTATCTCAAGAGCGAACGGGCGATCAAGTATGCGCTGCTGTTCATCGCCCTGACCTTTGCCGGCTTCTTCCTGTTCGAGGTACTGAAGAACCTCAGCGTGCACCCGGTGCAGTACATCCTGGTGGGCGTGGCCCTGGCGTTCTTCTACTTGCTGTTGCTGTCGCTGTCCGAGCACTTGGGGTTTGGCCTGGCCTATGGGCTGTCGGCGTCAGGGTGCGTGCTGCTGATTGGCTTTTACCTGGTTCATGTGCTGCGCAGCCTGGGGCGTGGGATTGGCTTTGCGGCGGGGCTGGCGGCGTTGTACGCGATGCTCTACGGGCTGCTCAGCGCCGAGGACTATGCGCTGCTGATGGGCTCGCTGCTGTGCTTTGGCCTGCTGGGCGTGTTCATGGTGCTGACCCGGCGGCTGGACTGGTCGCGGGTGGGGAAGGGGGTATGAGGGAGGATAGAGAGATCGGGCGGTGGTTGGCCGTGAGGATTGGTCTGTTGTTTCCTGTGGTACCGCGGTGAACTCCGGGGCTGCTGTGCAGCCCTTTCGCGACGCAAGGCCGCTCCTACAGACGATCGCGTAATCCTGTAGGAGCGGCCTTGTGCCGCGAAACGAGGGCGCAGCCCTCGCCGGCGGCGTCTCAGGCTACCGGAGCGGTAGCCACCATCGACGGCCGCTGGCTCACCTCGGCATACCACGCCGCCAGCCCCGGATACTGCCCACGCCAATCGAACTCAGGCTGGCGCAGGTCCAGATACCCCAACGCACAGGCCACCCCGATCGCGGCGATATCGAACCCCGAGGCGATCTCAGCCAGGTGCTCGCGCTCCAGGCTCGCGAGGCTGCGGCGGATCTTATCGCCTTGTGCCTGCACCCAACCGTCCCACTGTTTGTCCGCCGGGCGCAGGAAGGTCTCGTAGCGGGTGGCCACCGCCGCGTCCATGATCGCGTCGGCCTGGGAGGCCAGGGTCAAACGCCGCCAGCGTACCGAGCCCTCGCGGGGGATCAGCGGCAGGCCGACGTGCTGGCTGTCGAGGTACTCGCAGATCACCCGGCTGTCGTGCAGCACGCTGCCGTCGTCCAGGCGCAGGGCCGGGATCTTGCCGATCGGGTTGCCCTGGTTGAGCTGCGCGTCGCCGTTCACCGGGCTGATGTTCACCCCCTGCACGGTGACGCGGCCCAGCTGGCCGGTCTCGTGCAGCACGATCATCACCTTGCGCACGAACGGCGACAGCGGCGAATGGAACAGGATCATGGCTCAGTTGCCCTGCAGGCTGGGTGGCAGGCACACGCCGGTACCGCCGATGCCGCAGTAGCCTTGCGGGTTCTTGGCCAGGTACTGCTGGTGGTAGGCCTCGGCGAAGTACACGGTCGGCGCCTGGGCGATCTCGGTGGTGATCTCGCCGAAGCCGGCCTTGCCCAGCTCGGCCTGGAAGGCGGCCTTGCTCGCGTTGGCTTCATCCAGCTGCTGCGGCGAGGTGCAGTAGATCGCCGAGCGGTACTGGGTACCGACATCGTTGCCCTGGCGCATGCCCTGGGTCGGGTTGTGCAGCTCCCAGAACATCGCCAGCAGCTCGCGGTAGCTGACCCGGTTCTTGTCGAACACCACCAGCACCACTTCGGTGTGGCCGGTCAGGCCCGAGCAGACTTCCTCGTAGGTGGGGTTGGGGGTGAAGCCGCCGGCGTAGCCGACCACGGTGCTGACCACGCCTTCGCGCTGCCAGAAACGGCGCTCGGCGCCCCAGAAGCAGCCCAGGCCGAAGATGGCGAAGTCGATGTCGCCTTCGAAGAACGGGCCGAGCAGCGGCGTGCCTTCGAACACGTAGTGGAACTCGGGCAGGGTCATCGGGGTTTCGCGGCCAGGCAGGGCCTGTTCCGCGGTGGGCAGGACGTTTTTGTTCACCAGGATTTCCGAACGCAGGGTCATGGCCGTTCCTCTGTGTTTTTCAGTGGGATAGGTGTTGGACCCATCGCGGGGCAAGTCGCATCGGCGCACCGCGATGGGGACCGAATGGCTTCTATAGTGCCCGAGCTTTACGCCGCTGTCAGTCCACCGGACCACGGGGATAGCGGCGCAGTTTCTCGTTCAGCTCGCGCCCCGGAATCGGCCGGTCGAACAGGTAGCCCTGGCCGACGTCGCAGCGGTGCCGGCGCAGGAACGCCAGCTGCTCGGGGGTCTCGATGCCTTCGGCGACCACCTTGAGCTTGAGGTTGTGGGCCATGGCCACCACCGCCGAGGTGATCTCCATGTCGTCCTGGTTGTCGGGGATCTCGTTGATGAAACTGCGGTCGATCTTGATGATGTCGATCGGGAACTTCTTCAGGTAGCTCAGCGACGAGTAGCCGGTGCCGAAGTCGTCCATGGCCAGGGTCAGGCCCAGGGCCTTGAGCTCGTCGAGCTGGCGGTGGGTGTCCTCGGTGGCTTCCAGCAGCAGGCCTTCGGTCAGTTCCAGTTCCAGCAGGTGCGGCGGCAGGGCTTCCTCCTTGAGGATGCTGCCGATCGAGCTGACCAGCTCGGGGTCGGAGAACTGCTTGGGCGACAGGTTGATGGCCACGTGCAGGTTGCCGAAGCCGGCTTCGCGCAGCTGCTGGCTCATGCGGCAGGACTGGCGCACCACCCACTTGCCGATGGGGATGATCAGGCCGGTTTCCTCGGCCACGCTGATGAACTGGTCGGGGCGGATCATGCCGCGCTCGGGGTGGTTCCAGCGCAGCAGCGCCTCCAGGCCGAGCAGGCGGCCGCTGCGCAGGCACAGCTTGGGCTGGTAGAACACTTCCAGTTCATTCTGGGTCAGGGCGCGGCGCAGGTTGTTCTCGACGAACAGCTTGTAGCTGGCCTCGGCGTTGAGCACTTCGGTGAACACCTGGACCTGGTGCTTGCCGTTGGCCTTGGCCTTGTGCAGGGCCAGGCCCGCGTTCTTCATCAGGGTGGCCGGGTCGCTGCCGTGCAGCGGCGCGCAGGCCAGGCCCACGGAGGCGGTGACGTTGATCAGCTGGTTGTCGACGAACATCGGTTTGTCGAGGGTGCGCAGCAGCTGGTGGGCGACGCCCTGGCCATCTTCCAGGCTGGTGTCGTCCAGCAGCACGGCGAACTCGTTGCTGGCGAAGCGCGCCAGGCTGCCGCCGTTGGCCAGGCTGTTGCGCAGGCGCCGGGCCAGGCTGATCAGCAGCTTGTCGCCGGTCTGGTGGCCGAGGCTGTCGTTGATCCGCTTGAAGTTGTCGATGTCCACCAGCAGCAGGCAGATGGGGCTGGCGCTGTCGCGGGCGAAGCGCTCGTCGAGGTTGCGGATGAACGCCGGGCGGTTGCCCAGGTTGGTCAGGTTGTCGGTGTAGGCCAGGCGCTCGATGCGCTGCTGGGCCAGCTTGGTCTGGGTGACATCCTCGTAGATGCCGATGTAGTGGGTCAGCTCGCGGTTGTCGCCGTATACCTTGGAGATCGACAGCTGGCCCCAGTACGGCTCGAGGTTCTTGCGCCGGCTCTTGAACTCGCCCTGCCAGCTGTTGCCCATGGCCAGGCTCGACGGCGAGTCGAACAGCAGCTCGCTCAGGTTTTCCAGCGCCGGCAGTTCGGCCAGGTGATGGCCCTGGACCTCCTCGGTGCTGTACTGGGTGATCGCGGTGAAGCTGGGGTTGACGTATTCCACCACGCCGTCGCGGTTGACCAGCAGGAAGGCGCTGGCGCTCTGTTCCACGGCGCGCTGGAACAGGTGCAGGGCGCTGGCGGCGGTGCGTCGGTTGTGGTTGTTGATGACCTGGGCGAACTGGTCGGCCAGCTCACCGGCGAAGGCGATCTCGTCCGATTGCCAGGCCCGTGGCTGGCCGGTCTGCTCCAGGCACAGCACGCCGACCACCTGGCCGTCGATGCGGATACTGGCATCGAGCATGGCGTTGTCGTCGGTGCTGTACAGCGATTCGGCCATCTCGCGGGTGCGCGGGTCGTGGCTGGCGTTGTGGGCGTCGATGGCGCGGCTGGCGTGCAGGGCTTCCAGGTAGTCCGGGAAGCGGCTGGCGTCGATCGCCTCGGGCATGCGGTGCTGTTGGTCACGGCTGTACCAGGCGCTGATCGGCTCCAGGCGCTGATCGTTCAGGTACCAGATGCTGGCGCAGTCGACCTTGTAGATCTCGCAGGCGCTGCGGGTGATCAGCTCGGCGGCTTCGAGCAGCGAGTTGCCGATGCTGTAGCGCTGGCGGGCCAGGCGCAGGATCAGGTCCTGCTGGGCGCGCACCCTGTCCAGGTGCTCGAGCTGCTCCTGCTGGGCGCGCTGGTTCAGTTGCAGGGCCAGTTGCAGGCGGCTGTTGCGCGACTCCAGGTCGTTGGCGTCGAGGTCCGGGGTATCCTGGCGGTGGTCGTCGAACACCGTCAGGTAGCCGCGCAGCAATTGACGGTTGTGCTGCTTGTAGCTTTCCCCGACCTCCAGCAGGCGCAGTGGCGCCGGGCAGGCGTGCAGGGTGTAGCGCACCCGGTAGTAGCCGCGCTGGGCCAGCTGCAGCTGGATCTCGTCGTGCAGCTTGTAGCGTGCTTCCGGCTCCATGAGGCTGGCGTAGGGCGAGCCGATCAGGGCGCAGAGCTCGGCGGCGGGCAGGCCGAACTGGCGGTCGCAGGCCGGGTCGAGGTAAAGCATGGCCCAGCTGGCTTCGTTCAGCCGCTCGAAACGCAGCATGCCGAGCCGCGAGGGCACGGGAAGCTGCGTCACGACCTCGGCCGCCACACGGCTGGCGGCATCGGGTTGGCTTTTCATCGAAGACTCGCTTGAACTGGGGCGCGGCCTGGAGCACGGCGCATCGGGCAAGGTTGCATCATGTCCCGTGGGCTGGCAAGCGGCCATGGGGGATGCTGTGAACAGGTTGTCGGCTGCTCTTGCAGAATCTGTAGGACCGGCGGGCGGCAGACGATCGCATCCCCCTGTAGGAGCGGCCTTGCGCCGCGAAAAGAGGGCAAAGCCGTCCCAGCAATCCCGGGCAAAAAAAAGCCCCGCCAATTGGCGGGGTTGAGGTACGAGCGTGGCAGCTCGAAAACGGTGCTGCCCCTCGAGTGAGGGGCAGCGTGCAGCTATTACAGCAGCATGGTGCGGATATCGCCCAGCACGTCGCCCAGGCGCTTGGTGAAGCGCGCGGCGGCGGCGCCGTTGATCACACGGTGATCGTAGGACAGCGACAGCGGCAGCATCAGCTTCGGCTGGAAGGCCTTGCCGTCCCAGACCGGCTGCATGGTGGCCTTGGACACACCGAGGATCGCCACCTCAGGCGCGTTGACGATCGGCGTGAAGCCGGTGCCGCCAATGTGGCCGAGGCTGGAGATGGTGAAGCAGGCGCCCTGCATCTCGTCGGCCGAAAGCTTCTTGGTGCGGGCTTTCTCGGCCAGTGCAGCGGCTTCGGCAGCCAGTTGCAGCAGGCTCTTCTGGTCGACGTTCTTGATCACCGGGACCAGCAGGCCGTCCGGGGTGTCCACGGCGAAGCCGATGTGCACGTACTTCTTGCGGATGATCGCCTTGCCGCTTGGCGCCAGCGAGCTGTTGAAGTCCGGCAGTTCCTTGAGCAGGAAGGCGCAGGCCTTGAGCAGCAGCGGCAGCACGGTCAGCTTGACGCCAGCCTTCTCGGCCACGGCCTTCTGCGCGACGCGGAAGGCTTCCAGCTCGGTGATGTCGGCGGAGTCGAACTGGGTCACGTGCGGCACGTTCAGCCAGCTGCGGTGCAGGTTGGCGGCACCGACCTGCATCAGGCGGGTCAGGGCCACTTCTTCCACTTCGCCGAACTTGCTGAAGTCCACGGCAGGGATCGGCGGGATGCCGGCACCACCGGTAGCACCGGCGGCTGGAGCTTCCTTGGCCTTCTGCATCATGGCCTTGACGTAGACCTGCACGTCTTCCTTGAGGATACGGCCGTGCGGACCGGTGGCGGCAACAGCGCCCAGGTCGACGCCGAATTCACGGGCCAGCTGACGAACGGCCGGGCCTGCATGAACCTTGGCGTTGCTGCCGGCGGCCGGTGCGGTGGCGACCGGCGCTGGAGCAGGCGCAGCAGCCGGCGCGGCGGCGGCAGGTGCAGCGGCTGGGGCAGCAGCGGCAGCCGGAGCAGCAGCGGCCGGAGCCGGCGCTGCAGCAGGGGCGGCGCCTGCGGCCTTGATCTTGAAGATCAGGTCGCCGGTGCCCACTTCGTCTTCCAGCTTGCACAGCACGGCTTCGATCACACCGGCGCTAGGCGACGGGATCTCCATGGAGGCCTTGTCGGACTCCAGGGTGATCAGCGACTGGTCGGCTTCGACGGTGTCGCCGACCTTGACCAGCACTTCGATGATCTTGGCCTTGCCCGACGAGCCGATGTCCGGCACGTGGATGTCCTGCACGCTGGCGGCAGCCGGGGCTGCGGCCGGAGCGGGAGCAGGGGCGGCTTCGGCGGCAGGCGCGGGAGCCGCAGCCTGGGCAGGCGCGGCGGCCGGAGCCTCAGGCGCCGCAGCGGCGCCCTCGACTTCCAGGACCAGCAGCTCGTCGCCTTCTTTCAGGCGGTCGCCCAGCTTGACCTTCAGTTCCTTGACCACACCGGCCTTCGGCGCGGGGATCTCCATGGAGGCCTTGTCGGACTCCAGGGTCAGCAGGCTCTGGTCAGCCTCGATACGGTCACCGACCTTGACGAACAGCTCGATGATTTCACCTTCACCGCTGCCGATGTCAGGTACGCGAATGAGTTCGCTCACTTAAAAATACTCCTCAGCAGTCCAGTGGGTTGCGCTTGTCCGGATCGATACCGAACTTGACGATGGCGTCAGCCACAACCTTGGGTTCGATCTCGCCACGGTCAGCCAGGGCTTCCAGGGCAGCCAGCACCACGAAGTGGCGGTCGACTTCGAAGAAGTGACGCAGCTTCTTGCGGCTGTCGCTGCGACCGTAACCGTCGGTACCCAGGACCTTGAACTCTTTGCTCGGCACCCACTGGCGAATCTGCTCGGCGAACAGCTTCATGTAGTCGGTGGAGGCGATGACCGGGCCCTTGCGACCGGCCAGGCACTCTTCGACGTAGGTCTTCTGAGGCTTCTGGCCAGGCTTGAGGCGGTTGGCGCGTTCCACGGCCAGGCCGTCGCGACGCAGTTCGTTGAAGCTGGTGACGCTCCACACGTCGGCACCGACGTTGAACTCTTCACGCAGGATCTTCGCGGCCTCGCGGACTTCGCGCAGGATGGTGCCGGAGCCCATCAGCTGTACGTGGTGCGCGGCTTCGCGGGTGTCTTCTTCCAGCAGGTACATGCCCTTGATGATGCCGTCCTCGACACCGGCCGGCATGGCTGGCTGCTGGTACGACTCGTTCATCACGGTAATGTAGTAGAAGATGTCCTGTTGCTCTTCGGTCATCTTCTTCATGCCGTCCTGGATGATCACCGCCAGCTCGTAGCCGTAGGTCGGATCGTAGGTGCGGCAGTTCGGGATGGTGCCCGCCATCATGTGGCTGTGACCGTCTTCGTGCTGCAGGCCTTCACCGTTGAGGGTGGTACGGCCGGCGGTACCGCCGATCAGGAAGCCACGGGTGCGGCTGTCGCCAGCGGCCCAGGCCAGGTCGCCAATACGCTGGAAGCCGAACATCGAATAGAAGATGTAGAACGGCAGCATCGGCTGGTTGTGGCAGCTGTACGAGGTACCGGCAGCGATGAACGACGACATGGCGCCGGCTTCGTTGATGCCTTCCTCGAGGATCTGGCCCTTCTTGTCTTCGCGGTAGAACATCACCTGGTCTTTATCGACTGGCTCGTAGAGCTGGCCGACCGACGAGTAGATGCCCAGCTGGCGGAACATGCCTTCCATACCGAAGGTACGGGCTTCGTCCGGGATGATCGGGACGATGCGCTGGCCGATGTCCTTGTCCTTGACCAGCTGCGCCAGAATACGCACGAAGGCCATGGTGGTGGAGATTTCGCGGTCGCCCGAGCCGTCCAGGATCGCTTTCAGCGTTTCCAGTGGCGGGGTCGGCACGCTGAAGCTCTTGGCGCGGCGCTGTGGCACGAAACCGCCCAGGGCGGCGCGGCGCTCGGCCAGGTACTTGGCTTCGGCGGAGCCTTCTTCGGGCTTGAAGAACGGCAGGTTCTCCAGATCCGCATCCTTGACCGGGATGTCGAAGCGGTCACGGAAGTGACGCAGGCTGTCGACGTCGACCTTCTTGGTGTTGTGCGCGGTGTTCTTGGCTTCGCCGGCACCGGTACCGTAACCCTTGATGGTCTTGGCCAGGATGACGGTCGGCTGCTCTTTGTGGTTCACAGCCTGGTGGTAGGCCGCGTAGACCTTGTACGGGTCGTGGCCGCCACGGTTGAGCTTCCAGATCTCGTCGTCGGACAGGTCTTCGACCATGGCCTTGAGCTCTGGGGTGTTGAAGAAGTTTTCGCGAACGTACGCGCCGTCTTTGGCTTTGTAGTTCTGGTACTCGCCGTCGATGACCTCGTCCATGCGGCGCTGCAGGGCACCGTTGGTGTCCTTGGCCAGCAGTGGGTCCCAGAAGCGGCCCCAGACGACCTTGTTGACGTTCCAGCCACCGCCGCGGAACACGCCTTCGAGTTCCTGGATGATCTTGCCGTTGCCGCGAACCGGGCCGTCGAGGCGCTGCAGGTTGCAGTTGATGACGAAGATCAGGTTGTCCAGCTTCTCGCGGCCAGCCAGGGCGATCGCGCCCAGGGATTCCGGCTCGTCGCACTCGCCGTCGCCCATGAAGCACCAGACCTTCTGCTTGCCGGCCGGGATGAAGCCGCGCGCTTCCAGGTACTTCATGAAGCGAGCCTGGTAGATCGCCTGGATCGGGCCCAGACCCATCGATACGGTCGGGAACTGCCAGAAGTCAGGCATCAGCCAGGGGTGCGGGTACGAAGACAGGCCCTTGCCGTCCACTTCCTGACGGAAGTTGTTCATCTGCTCTTCGTTGATGCGGCCTTCCATGAAGGCGCGGGCGTAGACGCCTGGCGAAGCGTGGCCCTGGAAGAAGATCAGGTCGCCGCCGTGTTCGTCGGTCGGGGCCTGGAAGAAGTAGTTGAAGCCGATGTCGTACAGGGTGGCGCTGGAGGCGAAGCTGGAGATGTGTCCGCCCAGGTCCGAGTCTTTCAGGTTGGTGCGCATGACCATGGCCAGGGCGTTCCAACGCACCATCGAGCGGATGCGGCGTTCCATGAACAGGTCGCCAGGCATGCGTGCTTCGTGGGTGACAGGGATGGTGTTGCGGTACGGCGTGGTGATGGCATACGGCAGCTGCGAGCCACTACGGGTGGCCAGCTCGCCCATACGGGTCATCAGGTAATGAGCGCGGTCTTCGCCTTCTTTGTCGAGGACCGACTCCAGGGCATCCAGCCATTCCTGGGTTTCGATTGGATCGAGGTCTTGCATGGCTTGCTCCAGGGCGGAAAGGCCACCAGAATCGATGGCCTGAGTTTGCGACTGGCCTTATGGGCAGACGTCGTGAATTCTTGGATTACCGGACAGTCATCCGGCGCGGTGTAGTTTTACTACAAATGCTTTCTCATTTCATGCTTTGGCAGGTCATGAGTAGTAGTAAAACTACACAAATGCGACGTTTGGTCGCATCCCGGGTTGTGGGGAAAAACGTTCATGTTGGTTGGTGGTGTGTCGCTAGCAGGTGAATCTTGATGGGTTTTGCCAAATTTTTGATTATTTCAGCTATTTCCAACTTTTGTACGACAGTCCAACCGTGGTCCAACCCCCGTTTGACCTCTGCAACCGCTCTCTTTCACGCCGATCAAGGATAGACCATGCGCCTGCCTTTGCCGCTCGATCTGCCTGCCGCCCTCCAACCGCTGGTCGCTCGCAACCAGCAATTCCTGCGCGATGCCCTGGCAGGTCATCCTGACCTGGATCTGGACAGCCTGAGTGCCGAGCACCGAAACCAGTTCGACCAGGTCGCCGCCGCCAGCGACTTCGTCCTGGCCCAGGCCCAGCGTGAGCCGGCGATGCTGTTCGAGCTGCTGACCAGCGGCGTGATGGACCAGGCGTTCGCGCCTGGCCAGCTGCGCGCGCAGATCAACGCCGTGGCCCAGGCTGCCCAGAATGAGGACGAGCTGGCGCGCAATCTGCGCCGCGAGCGCAACCGCCAGCAGTTGCGCATCATCTGGCGCGACATTACCCGCCAGGCTTCGTTGCCCGAAACCTGCCGCGACCTGTCCGACCTGGCCGACGCCAGCATCGACGAAGCCTATCAATGGCTGTACCCGCGCCACTGCCAGCAGTTCGGCACGCCCATCGGCAACCGCAGCGGCCAGCCCCAGCACCTGGTGGTGCTGGGCATGGGCAAGCTGGGCGCGGTGGAACTGAACCTGTCGTCCGACATCGACCTGATCTTCGCCTTCCCCGAGGGCGGCGAAACCGAAGGGGTCAAGCGCTCGCTGGATAACCAGGAGTTCTTCACCCGCCTGGGCCAGCGCCTGATCAAGGCGCTCGACCCGGTCACCGTCGACGGCTTCGTGTTCCGCGTCGACATGCGCCTGCGCCCCTATGGCTCGGCCGGCGCACTGGTGCTCAGCTTCAATGCCCTGGAGCAGTACTACCAGGACCAGGGGCGCGACTGGGAGCGCTACGCCATGATCAAGGCGCGGGTGGTCGCTGGCGACCAGGTGGCCGGCGCGCAGTTGCAGGAGATGCTGCGGCCGTTCGTCTACCGGCGCTACCTGGACTTCTCCGCCATCGAGGCGCTGCGCACCATGAAGCAGCTGATCCAGCAGGAAGTGCGGCGCAAGGGCATGGCCGACAACATCAAGCTCGGTGCCGGCGGCATTCGCGAGGTGGAGTTCATCGCCCAGGCGTTCCAGCTGATCCACGGCGGGCGTGACCTGAGCCTGCAGCAGCGGCCGTTGCTCAAGGTGCTGACCACCCTGGAAGGGCAGGGCTACCTGCCGCCGGCCGTGGTCGCCGAGCTGCGCGACGGCTATGAATTCCTGCGCTACACCGAGCACGCGATCCAGGCCATCGCCGATCGCCAGACCCAGATGCTGCCGGACGATCCGACCGATCGTGAGCGCATCGCCTACATGCTCGGCTTCGCCGACTGGGACAGCTTCCACGGGCAATTGGTGCACTGGCGTGGGCGCATCGACTGGCACTTTCGTCAGGTCATCGCCGACCCGGATGAAGATGAAGCCGAGGGCGAGCTGGTGGTCGGCGGCGAGTGGTCACCCCTGTGGGAGCAAGCCCAGGATGAAGACGCCGCCTCCCGCCAGTTGGACGAAGCCGGCTTCCGGCAGCCGGCCGAGGCCCTGCGCCGCCTGGCCGCGCTGCGCGCCAGCCCGACCCTGCGCTCGATGCAGCGCATCGGTCGCGAGCGCCTGGACGCCTTCATTCCGCGGCTGCTGGCCCAGGCGGTCGAGCACGACAACCCCGACCTGGTGCTGGAGCGGGTGCTGCCATTGGTCGAGGCCGTGGCGCGGCGCTCGGCCTACCTGGTGCTGCTCACCGAGAACCCCGGCGCCCTGCGCCGCCTGCTGACCTTGTGCGCCGCCAGCCCATGGATCGCCGAGCAGATGGCCCGCTACCCGCTGCTGCTCGACGAACTGCTCAACGAGGGCCGGTTGTTCAGCCCGCCGCTGGCGCCGGAGCTGGCCGCCGAGCTGCGCGAGCGCCTGACGCGCATCCCCGAGGACGACCTGGAACAGCAGATGGAGGCCCTGCGCCACTTCAAGCTGGCCCACAACCTGCGCGTGGCCGCCTCGGAGATCAGCGGCAACCTGCCCTTGATGAAGGTCAGCGACTACCTGACCTGGCTGGCCGAGGCGATTCTCGACCAGGTGCTGGCCCTGGCCTGGCGCCAGACCGTGGCGCGCCATGGCCAGCCTAAGCGCAGCGACGGCAGCCTGTGCGACCCGGGCTTCATCATCGTCGGCTACGGCAAGGTCGGCGGCCTGGAGCTGGGTCACGGTTCGGACCTGGACCTGGTGTTCATCCACGATGGCGACCCGAATGCCGAAACCGACGGCGCCAAACCCATCGACAGCGCGCAGTTCTACACCCGCCTGGGCCAGCGCATCATCCACCTGCTGACCACCCAGACCAACTCCGGCCAGCTTTACGACGTGGACATGCGCCTGCGCCCCTCCGGCGCCTCGGGGCTGCTGGTCAGCTCGCTGGGCGCCTTCGAGCGCTACCAGCAGAACGAGGCCTGGACCTGGGAGCACCAGGCCCTGGTGCGGGCCCGCGTATTGGTGGGTTGCAAGCAGGTGGCGACGGCGTTCGAAGCGGTGCGGGCGCAGGTTCTCGGCCAGCCCCGCGACCTCGACAAGCTGCGCGTCGAAGTCAGCGAAATGCGCGCCAAGATGCGCGACAACCTGGGCACCAAGGCCACTGCCGCCGGCACTGCGGGCAACGCTTTCGAGGCCGGCCAGCCGTTCGATATCAAGCAGGATGCCGGCGGTATCGTGGATATCGAATTTATGGTGCAATACGCCGCTTTGGCCTGGTCCCACGACCATCCGGCCATACTGCGCTGGACCGATAACATCCGCATCCTCGAAGAGCTGGAACAGGCCGGGCTGATGCCCGCCGCCGACGCCGTGCTGCTGCGCGAGGTGTACAAGGCGTTCCGCTCGGCGTCGCACCGCCAGGCCTTGCAGAAGCAGGCCGGGGTGATCGATGCGGCGCAGTTTGTCGATGAGCGTCGTGAGGTAAGGCGGATCTGGAGTGAACTGGGTCTGACTTGAAATTGTTGGGGCCGCTGTGCGGCTCTTTCGCGGCACAAGGCCGCTCCTACAAGGGATTGCGTTCCCTGTAGGAGCGGCCTTGTGTCGCGAAAGGGCTGCAAAGCAGCCCCAAAGGTTCATGCCTCACCACCGGTGGTACACTGTCCGCCACATAGCCTGAATATAAAGAGGGGAGGCCAGGTTGTAGCGCAGCCTGCAGCCTCCCCGAATGTTTCTGGATAAAGCATGAGAATACTGATCATTGGCCCCAGCTGGGTCGGCGACATGGTGATGGCGCAGACCCTGTTCCAGTGCCTCAAACAGCAGCACCCCGACTGCGTGATCGACGTCCTGGCCCCCGAGTGGAGCCGGCCGATCCTCGAGCGCATGCCCGAGGTGCGCCAGGCCTTGAGCTTCCCGCTCGGCCACGGCGCGCTGGAGCTGGCCACGCGCCGGCGCATCGGCAAGTCGCTGGCCGGCCAGTACGACCAGGCGATCCTGCTGCCCAACTCGCTCAAGTCGGCGCTGGTGCCGTATTTCGCCGGTATCCCCAAGCGTACCGGCTGGCGCGGCGAGATGCGCTACCTGCTGCTCAACGACGTGCGCAAGCTGGACAAGGCCCGCTATCCGCTGATGATCGAGCGCTTCATGGCTCTTGCCTACGCAGCGGATGCCGAGCTGCCCAAGCCTTACCCGCGCCCGAGCCTGCAGATCGAAGCCGCCAGCCGCGAAGCGGCTCTGGCCAAGTTCGGCCTGGCGCTGGACCGTCCGGTGCTGGCGCTGTGCCCGGGCGCCGAGTTCGGCGAGGCCAAGCGCTGGCCGGCCGAGCACTACGCCGAGGTGGCCGACGCGATGATCCGCCAGGGCTGGCAGGTGTGGCTGTTCGGCTCGAAGAACGACCACCCGGTGGGCGAGCAGATCCGCGACCGGCTGATCCCCGGGCTGCGCGAGGAATCCTGCAACCTGGCGGGTGAAACCTCGCTGGCCGAGGCCATCGACCTGATGTCCTGCGCCGATGCGGTGGTGTCCAACGACTCCGGCCTGATGCACGTGGCCGCCGCTCTCAACCGCCCGCTGGTGGCGGTGTACGGCTCGACCTCGCCGGGCTTCACCCCGCCGCTGGCCGACCAGGTGGAAGTGGTGCGCACCGGTATCGAGTGCAGCCCCTGCTTCGAGCGCACCTGCCGCTTCGGCCACTACAACTGCCTACGCCTGCTGGAACCGGCCAAGGTCATTGCCGCGCTGCAGGGCCTGGGCGGGCCGAACCTGATCGATACCGTGGCCGAGGTCGACTGAGTGCGGGTACTGATCATCAAGACATCGTCGCTGGGCGATGTCATCCACACCCTGCCGGCGCTCACCGACGCCGCCCACGCCATCCCTGGTATCCGTTTCGACTGGGTGGTGGAAGAAGGTTTTGCCGAGATTCCCAGCTGGCATCCGGCGGTCGACCGGGTGATCCCGGTGGCGATCCGCCGCTGGCGCAAGAACATCTGGCAGACGCTCAAGAGCGGTGAGTGGAAAGCCTTCAAGCAACGCCTGTGCGAGCACAAGTACGACCTGGTGATCGACGCCCAGGGCCTGGTCAAGTCGGCTTGGCTGACGCGCTACGTGAAAGCGCCGGTGGCCGGCCTGGACCGTTACTCGGCCCGCGAGGGCTGGGCCAGCCGCTTCTACGACCGGCGCCTGTCGGTCGCCGTCGGCCAGCACGCCGTGGAGCGCGTGCGCCAGCTGTTCGCCCTGGCCCTGGCCTACGACCTGCCGGAGGGGCTGGGCGACTACGGCCTGGACCTCAACCGCCTGCAACTGCCGCCTGCCGCGCCCTACGTGGTGTTCCTGCACGGTACCACCTGGGCCACCAAGCACTGGCCGGAGGCCTACTGGCGCGAGCTGGCCGAGCGCATGGGCCGACGCAAGCTGCAGGTGATGTTGCCTTGGGGCAACCCGGCGGAGAAGGCCCGTGCCGAGCGCATCGCCCTGGGCTTGAACAACTGCCAGGTGCTCCCCAAGTTGAACCTGGCCGGCGTCGCCCGCGTGCTCGCGGCGGCCAAGGCCTGCGTGGCGGTGGACACCGGCCTCGGCCACCTGGCCGCTGCCCTGGATGTGCCGACCATCTCGCTGTTCGGCCCGACCAACCCTGGTCTGACTGGCGCCTACGGACGCGCCCAGATCCACCAGGCGAGCGACTTCCCCTGCGCCCCGTGCCTGCAGAAGAAGTGCACCTACAAACCGAGCGCCGAGGACCTGCGCCGGTTCGATCTCAAACGCGAGTGGCCGCTGTGCTTCACTCGCCTGAATCCCGAGCATGTGGCGGGCCGCTTGAGCGCGCTGCTGCTGGCTGAGGATGTTCGTTGATGCAACTGGCTTTTGTGCTCTACAAGTATTTCCCCTTTGGCGGGCTGCAGCGCGATTTCATGCGCATCGCCCTCGAGTGCCAGAAACGGGGTCACCAGATCCGCGTGTACACGCTGATCTGGGAAGGTGATATTCCGCCGGGCTTCGAGGTGCTGGTGGCGCCGGTCAAGGCGCTGTTCAACCACCGCCGCAACGAGAAGCTCAGCGCCTGGATGGAAGCCGACCTGGCCAAGCGTCCGGTCGATCGCCTGATCGGCTTCAACAAGATGCCCGGCCTGGACGTCTACTACGCCGCCGACGGCTGTTTCGAGGACAAGGCCCAGACCCTGCGCGGCGGCCTGTACCGCCGCTGGGGTCGCTACCGCCATTTCGCCGAATACGAGCGGGCGGTGTTCGCCAGGGACGCGCGCACCGAGATCCTGATGATCTCCGAGGTGCAGCAGCCGCTGTTCATCAAGCACTACGGCACGCCTGAGGCGCGCTTTCACCTGCTGCCGCCGGGCATTTCCCAGGACCGCCGCCGCCCGGCCGACGCCGCGGCCATCCGCGCTGATTTCCGTCAGGAGTTCGGCGTGGCCGACGACGAACTGCTGCTGGTGCAGATCGGCTCGGGCTTCAAGACCAAGGGCGTGGACCGCAGCCTCAAGGCCCTGGCGGCGTTGCCGTCGGCCCTGCGCAAGCGTACCAGGCTGATGGTCATCGGCCAGGACGACCCCAAGCTGTTCCAGGTGCAGAGCACGGCGCTTGGCCTGGGCGAGCAGGTGCAGTTCCTCAAGGGGCGCAGCGACATTCCGCGTTTCCTGCTCGGTGCCGACCTGCTGATCCACCCGGCCTACAACGAGAACACCGGCACCGTGCTGCTCGAGGCGCTGGTCGCCGGGTTGCCGGTGCTGGTGTCGAAGGTCTGCGGCTATGCCCACTACATCGCCGAGGCCGACAGCGGCCTGGTGCTGGACGAGCCGTTCGAGCAGGAGCAGTTGAACCGCTACCTGCAACGCATGCTCGAAGACGCCGGGGCCCGTGCGGCCTGGTCGGACAACGGTGTGGCCTTCGCCGAGACCGCCGACCTGTACAGCATGCCGCAGCATGCCGCCGACGTGATCCTCGGTCAGGAGACCGCATGAAGCTGATATTGGCCGAACCGTTCAAGCGCCTGTGGGCCGGGCGCGACCCCTTCGAGGCCGTCGAGGCCCTGCAGGGCGAGGTGTACCGCGAGCTGGAAGGCCGCCGCACCCTGCGCACCGAGGTCGATGGCGCGGGCTTCTTCGTCAAGATCCACCGCGGCATCGGCTGGGGCGAGATCTTCAAGAACCTGTTCAGCGCCAAGCTGCCGGTGCTCGGCGCCGGCCAGGAATGGCGGGCCATCCAGCGCCTGCATGAAGCCGGTGTGCCGACCATGACCGCGGTGGCCTACGGCGAGCGTGGCGGCAACCCGGCCACCCAGCACTCGTTCATCGTTACCAAGGAACTGGCGCCCACCGTCAGCCTGGAAGACTTCAGCATCGACTGGGTCAAGCAGCCGCCAGCGCCGCGCCTGAAGCGCGCGCTGATCGCCGAAGTGGCGAAGATGACCGGTGGCATGCATCGCGCCGGAGTCAACCACCGCGACTGCTACATCTGCCACTTCCTGCTGCACACCGACCGCCCGGTGACGCCGGAAGACTTCAAACTGTCGGTGATCGACCTGCACCGCGCCCAGACCCGGGCGAAGATCACCCGTCGCTGGCGCGACAAGGACCTGGCCGCCCTGTACTTCTCGGCGCTGGACATCGGCCTGACCCGCCGCGACAAGCTGCGCTTCCTGCGCGGCTACTTCCAGCGTCCGTTGCGCCAGGTGCTCAAGGACGAAGCCGCGCTGCTCGCCTGGCTGGAGCGCAAGGCGCAGAAACTCTACGACCGCAAGCAACGTTACGGGGACGCACTCTGATGGCGAGCTGGAACCTGGCGCCCGAGTATGCGCACCTGGCGGCCGATTTCGGCAGTATCGACGCGGTGTTCGCCATTCAGGGCGAGCGCCTGACCCGCGACCCGCTGAGCGAGGTCATCCGCATCGAGCGCGATGGCGTCAACTACTACGTCAAACGCTACACCGGCGCCGGCAAGCACATGCGCCGCTACCTGGGCCGGCCGCGGGTCAAGGCCGAGTGGCAGAACCTCAAGCAGTTCGCCAAGTGGGGCATCCCCACCGCCGATGTGGTCGCCTGGGGGCTCGAGCGCCAGGGCCTGGCCTTCGGCCGCGGGGCGATGATCACCCGCGAGTTGCCGCGTACCGAAGACCTCTCGGCGCTGGCCGAACGCAATGATCCGCGCCTGCGCGACAGCGCCTGGGTCGATCACGTCAGCCGCCAGCTGGCACGCCACACCCGGGTAATGCACGATCACCATTTCGCCCACAACGACCTTAAGTGGCGCAACCTGCTGGTCGACGACCAGGGCACGCTATTCTTCATCGATTGCCCGACCGGCGACTTCTGGCGCGGCTTCATGCTGCGCCACAGGCTGATCAAGGACCTGGCGTGCCTGGACAAGGTGGCCAAGTACCACCTGTCGGCGACCCAGCGCCTGCGCTTCTACCTGCAGTACCGCGGACACGCGCGTCTGAACGCCCGTGACAAGAAGCGCATTCGCCAGGTGCTGGGCTTTTTCGAGGGAAGGGAATGACCGATTACCTGGCCAGTGCCGACCAGGCGCTGCTGCAACGCCACGGGCTGAGCGACTTCGAGGCGCTGTGGACCCTGCAGTTGGACGCCGTGGACGAACCCAATACCGGCCGTGGCGGCTGGAGCAGCGTGTTCCGCCTGGAGCTCGAGGGCAAGGGGTTCTACCTCAAGCGCCAGAGCGACTACTTCACCCGCAGCCTGCAGCGGCCCTTCGGCGAGCCGACCTTCGCCCGCGAGTTTCGCAACATCAGCCGCTACCAGAAGCTCGACATCCCCGCCCTGCAGGCGGTGTTCTATGGCGAGCGCAAGCAAGGTGGCGAGCACAGGGCGATCCTCATGACCCGGGCGCTGGACGAGTGGACCGACCTCGAGCAACTGCTCGGCCGCTGGCCGCAGATTGATGCGCCGCAGCGCCAGGCGATCCTCCAGGCCTGTGGACGGCTGGCCCGTACCCTGCACGGCGCCGGGCAGATGCACGGCTGCTTCTACCCCAAGCACATCTTCCTGCGCGAGCGCCGCGAGGGCTGGCAGGCCCAGCTGATCGACCTGGAAAAGACCCGTCCGCTGCTGTTCGGCATGCGTGACCGGGTGAAGGACCTGGAACCGCTGCTGCGCCGCGCCCGGGCCTGGGACGAAGCGGACGTGCGCGTGCTGCTGGCGGCTTACCTGGAGCAGCCGGCGGACAGCGCCCTGGTATCCACCTGGCTGCAACGCCTGACCCAACGCCGTCGCCACAAAGAGGCCCGCTGATGCGCCTGTCCGAACTGAAGGAGGCCGGGCGCAGCCCGAGCCTGCCGCTGACCGTCACCCTCGCCGACGCCGCGGGCAGCGCCGACCTGCAGCTGCTCAGCCTGTTGCGCGTGCTGCCGGGCCAGCGTTATGTCGGCGCGGGTATCTGGCGTGGCACCAAGGTGCTGGCCAAGTTGCTGGTCGGTGGCAATGCCGCCCGGCACTTCCAGCGTGAGCGCGATGGCGCCCTGCTGATGGCCGAGCAAGGCCTGACCACTCCACGCCTGCTGGCCGATGGCCTGAAGGAAGGCGAGGGCGGCTGGCTGTTGTTCGAATACCTCGACCATGCCGAAAGCCTGGGCGATGCCTGGGCCCGGGTGGAGCAGCTGCCGATGCTGGCCGACGAGCAGCACCTGGTGCTGGGCGAGGCCCTCACCGCCGTGGCGCAGATGCACGCCAAGGGCCTGTGGCAGGAAGACCTGCACCTGGACAACCTGCTGCGCCAGGATGGCCAGCTGTACCTGATCGACGGTGCCGGCATCAAGGCCGAGAGCCCTGGTCAGCAGCTGTCGCGCCAGCGCGTGCTGGAAAACCTCGGGGTGTTCTTCGCCCAGTTGCCCAAGCGCCTGGAACCGTTCATCGAGGAGGCGCTGGTGCACTACGTGCTGGCCAACGCCGAGCACGCGCTGCCGCTGGAAGCGCTGCACAAGCAGGTGGACAAGGTGCGCGCCTGGCGCCTGAAGGACTACCTGGACAAGGCCGGTCGCGAATGCACGTTGTTCAGCGTCGAGCGGAGCCTGTCCGGGCTGCGGGCCATCCGCCGCAACGAGGTCGAAGCGATGCGCCCGGTGCTGGAGCAGGCCGATGCGCTGATCGACCAGGGGCACCTGTACAAGACCGGTGGCGCGGCCAGCGTGGCGCGTATCGAGGTGGCCGGGCGCAAGTTGGTGCTCAAGCGCTACAACATCAAGAACACCGCCCACTGGTTCAAGCGCTTCTGGCGCCCGAGCCGGGCCTGGCATTCGTGGATCGAGGGCCACCGCCTGGAGTTTCTCGACATCGCCACGCCTCGGCCCCTGGCGGTGCTGGAGCAGCGGGTGATGGGGCTGCGCAGCACGGCCTACCTGGTGACCGAGTACGCCGACGGGCCAGACCTGATCGAGTGCTTCGCGCCCTACGTGGAGAGCGGCGAGGCGCCCGACGAGCAGGTTGAGGCCTTGGTGCGGGTGATGCAGCAGCTGATCCGCGAGCGTATCAGTCATGGCGACTTCAAGGGCCACAACCTGTTCTGGCAGGACGGCCAGTGGTCGCTGATCGACCTCGACGCCATGTGCCAGCATGCCACCCAGCTCAGCTTCGCCCCGGCCTTCGCCCGAGACCGGGCGCGGCTGCTGCGCAACTGGCCAAGCGGCAGTGCGTTGCACCAGCGATTGGACCAGGTGTTGCCTCGGTTGGCAGATTGAATGACCAACTAACTGCGCGGTAGCCCAACCTTTCAGGCTGTGCTGACGCGCAGGGAACAGAGATCTGATCATCACCTGCGTGGGAGCGGGCTAGTTAAATCTGCTAGTTACGTTTTTTTCCATGAGGGCGGCCTACCGCCGCCAGAACCCACTCAGGCCCAGCCCTGCTGATAGGCCCAACCCTACCCAGGCCAGCACATCCCATATCCCATCCCCGAGCAGTGCGGCAAACAGCCCGGCCGCACTGAGCACGGCGATCAACGCCGGCCAGGCGAAGATCCTGCGGGTGCTTTGCGACTTGTGGCTCATGCCCGCCCCTCCCGTGGTTTGCGTTGCTTGCCCCACCACAGGTACAGGCCGCTGCCCAGCACGATGATGGTCAGCACATCGAGCACGGCCCAGAGGATCTGCATCGGCCGGCCGCCGTAGTCGCCGAAGTGCAGGGGTTGCGACAGGCCCATGGCGTCCATGTACCACGGGCGCTCGCCAACGGCGGTCACCTCCAGGGTGCGCGCGTCGATCAGGATCGGCGTGAACAGGTGCGAGGTCAGGTTCGTGGCGCCATTCATGAACACCGCGTAGTGGTGCTCGCTGGAGAAGCGCGTGCCGGGGAAGGCGATGAAGTCCGGGCGCATGCCGGGCGCGGCCTGTTCGGCGATCTTCAGCAACTGCGTGGCCGGGGCGCGCTCGGTGAGCGGCGGGGCGTCACGGTAGGGCGCGACCATCGCCGCCAGGCTGTCGTTGCGCCAGGCGGCGATCACCAGGTCGGACAGGGCGCTGATCACCCCGGTGACGCCGACCACCAGGGCCCAGGTCAGGGTGACCACGCCGATCAGGTTGTGCAGGTCCAGCCAGCGCAAGCGCCGCGACTTGTCGTGGCGGACCGTGGCGAAGTCCAGGCGGCGCATGAACGGCGCGTAGAGCACGGTGCCGGAGACGATGGCGACAATGAACAGCACCCCCATGAACGCCAACAGCAGCTTGCCGGGCAACCCGGCGAACATGTCCACGTGCAGGCGCAGCATCAGCATCATGAAGCCGCCGTTGGCCGCCGGCATGGCCACGGCCTCGCCGGTGCGCGCATCGAGCATGAAGGTGTGCGAGTCGTCGGGGTGGGTGCCGGCGGTGGCGGCCATGATCGCCACCACGCCGTTGGGCTCGTCGTCTTCATAGCCGAAGTACTGCATCACCTCGCCGGGGCGGTGCTGTTCGGCCTTGAGCACCAGCTGCTGCAGGTCCAGGTGCGGGGTGTCGGCGGGCATCTCGCGCAGCTGCGGCGCGTCGCCGAGCAGGTGCTCCAGCTCGTGGTGGAAGATCAGCGGCAGGCCGGTGAGGGCCAGCAGCAACAGGAACAGCGTGCAGACGAGGCTGCTCCAGGTGTGGATCGCTGACCAGCGGCGGATGGTTTGGCTTTTCATCACGGCTCCTTACGCCATCGCGGGGCAAGTCGCGTCGGCGCACCGCCGCTCCCACGCCGTTCTGTCTCGGCGTGGGAGCGGGCTTGCCCCGCGATGGGTGTTTACCACTTGTAGGTGGCGCTGGCGACGACGCTGCGCTGGTCGCCGTAGTAGCAGTAGTAGCCGTCGCAGGTCGAGAGGTAGTCCTTGTTCAGCAGGTTGCTGGCGTTGATCGCCACCGAGGCGCCCTTGAGGCTGTTGTCCAGGCGGCCCAGGTCGTAGTGCACGGCGGCGTCGAACACAGTGTAGGCCTTGCTCTTGCCGAGCCAGGTATTGGCTTCGTCACCGTAGCGGTTGCCGGTGTAACGTGCGCCCAGGCCAATGCCGAAGCCGTCAAGCACACCGGTATGCCAGGTGTAGTCGGTCCACAGGGAGGCCTGCTGGTTGGGCATCTGTTGCAGGCGGTT
Organism: Pseudomonas sp. BW16M2; assembly: GCF_014268865.1. NCBI lineage: Bacteria > Pseudomonadati > Pseudomonadota > Gammaproteobacteria > Pseudomonadales > Pseudomonadaceae > Pseudomonas > Pseudomonas sp. BW16M2. The sequence goes on from NZ_JABWRI010000003.1 coordinate 154,514, forward strand.
GCCTTTGTACGGCCCTTTCTGGACTTCGGACTTGGCCAGGGTATAGGCGGCGATCACCTTCAGGTTGTCGGTGACGTCGGAGACAGCCTCAAGCTCCAGGCCATGGACTTTCACTTCACCGGTCTGGCTGGTGACCGGCGTGCCACCGATGTTGTTGGTGACCTGGACGTTCTTCTGGGTCAGGTCGTACACCGCGGCAGAGAGCAGGGTGTTGGAGCCCGGTGGCTGGTACTTGATGCCCAGCTCCCATTGCTCGCCTTCGGTCGGCTTGAACGTCTTTTCCGGGTCCGCGTCCGCGCTGCTGGCCGGCTGGAAGGATTCTGCATAGGACAGGTAGGGCACCAGGCCGGAGTCGAAGACGTAGCTGATCGCCGCGTTGCCACTGAACTTGCTGTCGCGCTGGGTGTTGGTGGCATCACCCTTGTTGAAGAACTTGGTGCCGGTGTGGACCCAGTCCTGTCGCCCGCCCAGGGTCAGGCGCCAGTTGTCGAGTGCCATCTGGTCCTGGATATAGAGGCCGGTCTGCACCGTCTTCTGGTTGTAATCGTAATAGGCCGAGGAGCGCGCGGGGCGGGTAATCGGCAGGCCATAAGCCGGGTTTCTGACGTCGATCGGCGGCACATCGAAGCCATAGATCGCCAGGTAGTCGTGATTGGTGCGCTGGTGATCCAGGCCAATCAACACGGTATGGCTGACGGCACCGGTGGCGAAGTCGGCCTGGAAGTTGTTGTCGACCGCGAACTGGCCGATATTTTCCTCGGTGTTGGTGGACATGCGGTTGGCAATGCCGTCATCGGTGACCGGGAGGTAGTCTTTGTTGTAGCTGCTGACCGTAATGGTCTGGAACGACAGCTCCGACTTGGTGTAACGCAGGTTCTGGCGGAACTGCCAGACATCGTTGAAACGATGTTCAAAGGCATAACCCAGCGCGTAATAGGTGCGGTCGTAGTAGTCGTAATCCGGGTCACCCAGGTTCTTGTGGCGGGAGACCTTGCCGAACGGCATGTCGATCTTGGTGCCTTGGATCGGATAGAACTGGCTGGTGGCACCGGTGTCGTCGCGGGTGAACTGGCTGAGGAAGGTCAGCGAGGTATCTTCGTCGATGTTCCAGGTCAGGCTCGGGGCGATGTTGTAGCGCTTGTTATCGATATGGTCGATCTGCGTGCCGCTGTCGCGAACCACGCCGCTGACGCCATAGAGGAACTGGCCCTGCTCATCGAGCTTGCCGGTGCTGGCGAAGTTGATCTGGCGGTGGTTGTCGCTGCCGTACTGCAGCTGGATCTCGTGGCTGCTCTCGGCCTGGGGGCGGCGGCTGACCATGTCCAGCAGACCGCCGGGCGGGGTCTGGCCATACACCGACGAGGCTGGGCCACGTAGCAGCGCAAGGCGGTCGAGGTTCCAGGTTTCGGCTTTCGGGTTGGCATACACGCCGCGGGGCAGGGGCAGGCCGTCGAGGAACTGGGTTGGCTCGAAGCCGCGCACGCGCATCCAGTCATAGCGGGTGTCGCTGCCGAAACTGGCCGAGACGATGCCCGGCATGTACTTCACCGCGTCGTCCAGGCTTTGCACGCCGCGGTCGCTCATCTGCTGGCGGGTGGCGACGGAAATGGAGCGTGGGACCTCGACCAGCGCGGTGTCGGTCTTGGTGCCGGCGGCGGTGCGCTTGGCGGTGTAGCCTTCGACCGGGCCCCAGGCACTTTCGTAGCTGCTGTTGGCATTGATGTTGGTTTCCGGCAGCGCCAGGGTGCCTTCGCTCACCGCCACCAGACTGTAGCTGCCGGCGCTGCTCTGCTGCAGCTGCAGGCCGGTGCCGCGCAGGGCGGCCTGCAGGGCGCCGACCGCATCGTACTGACCACTGACCGGCGTCGAGTTGCGCCCGCTGACCAGTGCCGGATCCAGCGCCAGGGCGATCCCGGCCTGGCTGGCGATCTGGTTCAGGGTGCTGGCCAGCGGCGCGCTGGGCAGGTTGTAGGCACGCGGGGCCGCCTGTTCGGCGGCGAACAGGGTGGTGCTGACCAACGGGGCGGCCAGGCCGATGGCCAGGGCCATCAGGCTGGGGCGAAGCAAAGCATCAACGGCACGGGACATGCAGCGGCTCCTCGACGAAATAGTGCTGACTGCTTCCTTGCCGAGCGAGATTGGGAAAGTGACAGGGGTCTTTTGAAAAAAAATCTGACGGGGTTGGCACGAGCGGCGGTCAGCGCTGAATCGCCTTGGCTTCTTCGCGGGTAAACCCGCGAAAGGCGGCACGCGACGCCTATCTGGCGGAGACTGTCACCCACCACGGCGTATGCCGCTCGATCTTCACCGGCAGCGCCGGCTGCAGCGAGGCCAGGGCCAGGTCGGTGTCGGTCAGCGGGAAGCTGCCGCTCACGCGCAGGTCGGCGACCTCGTCGCTTACCCCGAGATGGCCGCTGCGGTACTGCCCTAGCGCGGCCACTAGATCGGCCAGGCGCACGTTGTCCACCACCAGCATGCCGCGGGTCCAGGCATCGCTGCCGACGGCCACGGAGCCGACCCGGCCCAGGCCGTCGGCGCTCATCAGCACCTGCTGACCTTCGCGCAGCACCTGCTCGTCGCCACTGTTCTGCGGCTTGGCGGCCACCGAGGCTTGCAGCACCTCCAGGCGCGTGCCGGCTTCCTCGCGCTTGACCAGGAAGCGCGTGCCCAGCGGGCGCAGGCGGCCATCCTCGGTGCGCACCAGCAGCGGACGGCTGTCCTTGTGGCCGGTCTCAACCGAGATCTCGCCACGATGCAGCACGATCAGCCGCTGCTCGCCGCGGAAGTCGATATCCACCGCGCTCTGGCTGTTCAGGCTCAGCAAGGTGCCGTCTTCCAGGCGCAGGGTGCGTAGTTCGCCGGTGCCGGTGCGCTGGTCGGCCAGCCAGTAGGTCGGCGACAGGGTCGGCGCTGCGGCCCAGGCGAGCAGCCCGCCGAGCAGCAGCATGCCGGCCAGGCCGCCAAGGCGATAGCGCAGCCCGGCGCGTGATTGCAGCAGGGTGTGGCGCACCGGGCCGGCGGCGGCGTTGACGCGCTGGTCGAGCATGCCCAGTTGCAGCCAGGCGCGGGCGTGCTCTTCGTGGGCGGCGTGCCAGCGCATGAATTCGTTGCGTTCGTCCGGGGTACCGCTACCTTCGTCCAGGCACAGCTTCCAGGCAATGGCCGCCTCCAGCACCTGGCTGGAGACCGGGGCGTGGTTCATGTCGGCTCTCCGTAAAGGGCGACATAGCACTGGCGCAGGCCCTGGGCGAGGTACTGGCGCACGCGTGACACCGACACTCCGAGGCGCTCGGCGATTTCGGCGTGGCCCAGGCCGTCCAGGCGGTTGTACAGGAAGGCCGCGCGGGCCTTGCTCGAAAGCTTGCCCAGCAGGCGGTCGATGGCCTTGAGGTCCTCGAGGATCAGGTGCTGCTGCTCGGGCGACGGGTGTTCGGCCTCGGGCAGCAGGGCCAGTTCCGCGAGGTAGGCCTGCTCGAGGGCGGCGCGGCGGAAGTGGTCGAACAACAGGCCCTTGGCCACGGCGACCAGGAACGCGCGGGGTTCGCGGGGGGCGTCCAGGCGCTCGCGGCCGAGCAGGCGCACGAAGGTGTCCTGGCTCAGGTCTTCGGCGCGCTGACGGCAGGCGGTGCTGCGCTGCAACCAGGCCAGCAGCCAGGTGCGATGGTCGCGATACAGCGCTCCGACCAGCTCGGCATGTGGACTGTGCGCAGGCGTCAAGAAGCGATCCCCGGGGAAGAATGCGTTAACTAACGATAATTATTCGCGATTGTGGCAGAGGCGGGGGTGGTGGCGCAATTGACGCTTATCGGATTGCCAGCATGGCAGGGATGATTTCGAGGGCCTCATCGCGGGGCAAGCCCGCTCCCACAAGGATCGCGCGTGAGCATGACCAGGTGCGTTCGGCGTGGGAGCGGCGATGCGGCGACCCGACTTGCCCCGCGATAAAGGTCAAAGGCCGTGATGGTGCGCCTTGCGCCGCCGCCACTGGCGCACTCGCTGCTCCAGCTGCAACGGGCTGTCCAGTTGCTGGCGCCGGGCCTGGCTGAACAGGATCAACGCCAGCTCCGCAGTCACCTGGGCATCGGCGCTGGCATGGTGGCGGGCCTGGACTTCGAGGCCGAAGCGGGCGATCCAGTCGTCCAGCCCGGCTTCGCGCAACACGGTGTCGGGGTTGAGCATCGGCGCCAGTTCCGCGACGTCGAGGAACGGATGCTGCAGGCGCAGGCCCAGGCTGTCCTTCAGCGCCCGGGCCAGCATGCGCTGGTCGAACGGGGCGTGGAACGCCAGCACCGGGCTGTCGCCGATGAAGTCCATCAGGTCGAGCAGCGCCTCGGCCGGGTCGCTGCCGGCGGCCAGGGCGCTGGGGCCCAGGCCATGGATCAGCACGCTGGCGTTGGTCTTCTGCGTGGGCCGGTGCAGGGTGCGTTCGAACGGGCGACCCAGGGCGATGGCGCCGTCCTCGATGGCCACCGCGCCGATCGACAGCACCTGGTCGCGATTGGGGTTCAGGCCGCTGGTTTCCAGGTCCAGCACCACCCAGCGCTGTTCACGCAACGAGCACACGCCCAGTGGCGCCGGCCCTGGCAGCATGGCCAGACGCCGACGCAGCGGGGCGTCGAGTTCGGGGGCGGCGGGGCGCCACCAGGCGAACAGGTTCACAGCTGGTACCGCAGCGCCAGGCTGCTTTGCAGACGCTGGGCCTGGCGCAGGGACTCGCGCAGGATGCGCCGGTCCAGGTGGTTGAGGCTGTCCGGGTCGAGCCGGTTGGAGTAGGGCTGGTTCTCGCGGGTCTGGCGCTGGTGTTGCTGCATGCGGGTCTGCTGGATGAAGTGATAGGCCTCTTCATAGGCGGCGCCGTCGAGCGGGTCGATGATGCCCTTGGCGATCAGCTGGCGCAGGCGCTCCAAGGTGTTGCAGGCGCTGATGCCATGGGCCAGGGCCAGCAGCCTGGCGCCATCGACGAACGGGGTCAGGCCCTGCACCTTGAGGTCGAGAGTGGCGGCCTTGTCGTCCCCCTGGCGGGTCAGCACGAACTCGCGCAGGCGCCCGACCGGTGGCCGTTGGCGCAGGGCGTTGTCGGCCAGCATGCGCTGGAAGATACGGTTGTCGGCGACCTGCTCCAGCAGGCCCTGGCGCAGCTGTTCGCAGCCTTGCTCGTCGCCCCAGACCACGCGCAGGTCGAAGTAGATGCTCGAACCCAGCAGGTTCTCGGGGCTTGCCTCGCGCACGAAGCCGGCAAAGCGTCGTGCCCATTCGCTGCGCGACAGGCACAGCTCGGGGTTGCCGGCCATCACATTGCCCTTGCACAGGGTGAAGCCGCACTGGGCCAGGTTGTGGTTGACCTGTTGGGCCAGCGGCAGCAGCCGGGCACGGATGGCCTCGGCCTCGGCGGCGTCGCGGGCCTCGAAGAGGATGCCGTTGTCCTGGTCGGTGTGCAGCGTCTGCTCGCGACGGCCTTCGCTGCCGAAGCACAGCCAGCTGAATGGCACGCCCGGGTCGCCGCGTTCGGCGATGGCCAGCTCGATCACCCGGCACACGGTATGGTCATTGAGCAGGGTGATGATCTGGGTGATCTGGGTCGAGGACGCGCCGTGGGCGAGCATGCGCTCGACCAGCTGGCCGATCTCGCCGCGCAGCGACACCAGGCTGTCCAGGCGTGGCGCATGGCGGATGGTGCGGGCCAGGTGCACCAGGTCGACGCGCTGCAGGGAGAACAGGTCGCGTTCGGAGATCACCCCGCACAGGCGCTGGTTGTCCACCAGGCAGACGTGGGCGATGTGCCGCTCGGTCATGGCCATGGCGGCATCGAAGGCGCTAGCCTGGGGGCTGAGGTGGAACGGCCGGGCGGTCATGTAGCGTTCGATCGGCGCGGTCAGCTCGGCACTGGCGTCGGCCACCACCTGGCGCAGGTCACGCAGGGTGAAGATGCCGAGGGGATGGCGTTGGCCATCGACGATGATGATGCTGCCGACCTGCTGCTCGTGCATCAGTCCCACCGCCTCGCGCAGCGGCGTGTCCGGCGCGCACACCACCGGATGGCGCAGCGCCAGTTCGCCCAGCGGGGTGTTCAGCGAGTACTGGGTGCCCAGGGTTTCCACGGCGCGCTGGCGCACCTGCTGGTTGACCTGGTCGAGCAGGCTGCTGACCCCGCGCAGGGCGAAGTCGCGGAACACCTCGGACATGGAGAACACGCGGATGAACGCGGCCTTGTCCAGTTGCAGGCAGAAGGTGTCCTCGCCGGCCAGGTGCTCGGTGCGGGTGGCCCGCTCGCCGAGCAATGCCGCCAGCGGGAAGCATTCGCCGCTGGCGATCTCGAAAGTGGTCTCGGTGCCCGGCTTGGTGACATGGTGGCGCTCGCCGACCACGCGGCCCTGCTTGACGATGTAGAAGTGCTCGACCGGGCCGTCGGCAGGCTTGATGATGCTTTCGCCGGCCGCGTGGAAACGCAGCTGGCACTGCTCCACCAGGTAGGCCAGGTGGTTGTGTTCCATCTGGTTGAACGGCGGGAAACGCTGCAGGAACTGCAGGGTACCCTGGATGTTTTGCAGCACTGCTGTTCTGCCCGCCTGGCTGTAGGCGTCCTTTTTGCTCATGGAACCGACCGCGATAAGTATGTCTGCATATGTAGCGCAGACCTTGTTGTTCTAGGGCTCCATGGTCGGACGACGGCTCTGCGGTGCCCATTGGACGTAAGTCTATAAGGCGCGACGGACGTTTCGCTGCTTGTCCCGGGTGTCAAATAGCCGACGAAAGGCAGTTTGCATGCGGGGGCTTTGCGGTCTGAACTTGAATAACGGGGTTTTTTTGACGAGACGACCATGGCAGAGCATGACGACATCCTGAGCGACGCCGAGCGAGAGGCGTTGGCCGTGGTGAGTGCACCCGTCGCGCCCAAACCCGTGGTACTGGTGGTGGACGACAACCCGGTGAACAGCGAAGCGCTAAGCCTGTACCTGAAGAGCCGGGGCATCGCCTGCATGACGGCCGACGGTGCGCAGGAGGCGATGTTGAAGCTGCACTATGAGCCGCGTATCGCCCTGATGATCACCGACCTGCGCATGGAGCCCAAGGATGGCCTGGAACTGATCCGCCAGGTTCGTGAGTCGGAGCGGGCGGCGCTGTCGATCATCGTGGTGTCGGGCGACACCGATGTGAAAGAGGCGGTGGACGTGATGCACCTGGGGGTTGTGGATTTCCTGCTCAAGCCGGTGGACCTGGGGAAGCTTCTGGAGCTGGTGCGACGTGAGTTGAGAATGGATCAGGGCTGAAAACGATCGCGGGGCAAGCCCGCTCCCACGCCGGTTGGCATCTGGCGTGGGAGCGGGCTTGCCCCGCGATGCGTTGCTGGCGGCTTACAGCCCGTTGCGGGCCTTGAACTCGCGACGACGACGGTGCAGCACCGGCTCGGTGTAGCCGTTCGGCTGCTTGGCGCCTTCGACTACCAGCTCCACGGCGGCCTGGAACGCGATGTTGTCATCGAAGTTCGGCGCCATCGGGCGGTACAGGGCGTCACCGGCGTTCTGCTTGTCGACCACCGCGGCCATGCGCTTGAGGCTTTCCAGCACCTGCTCCTGGGTGACCACGCCATGGCGCAGCCAGTTGGCCAGCAACTGGGCCGAGATGCGCAGGGTGGCGCGGTCTTCCATCAGGCCGACATCGTTGATGTCCGGCACCTTCGAGCAACCCACGCCCTGGTCGATCCAACGCACCACGTAGCCGAGAATGCCCTGGGCATTGTTGTCCAGCTCGTTGCGGATCTCGTCGGCCGACCAGTTGGTGTCGGCGGCCAGCGGGATGGTCAGGATGTCATCGACCGAGGCCGGAGTGCGCGAAGCCAGCTCGCGCTGACGCGCCTGCACATCGACCTTGTGGTAGTGCAGGGCATGCAGGGTGGCGGCGGTCGGTGACGGTACCCAGGCGGTGTTGGCGCCGGCCAGCGGGTGGGCGATCTTCTGCTCGAGCATGGCGGCCATCAGGTCGGGCATGGCCCACATGCCCTTGCCGATCTGCGCGCGGCCCTGCAGGCCGGTGGCAAGGCCCACGTCGACGTTGTTGTTCTCGTAGGCGCCGATCCATTTCTCGTTCTTCATGGCGCCCTTGCGCACCACGGCGCCGGCTTCCATGGAGGTGTGGATCTCGTCACCGGTGCGGTCGAGGAAGCCGGTGTTGATGAATACCACGCGCTCGGCGGCCGCCTTGATGCAGGACTTGAGGTTGACCGTGGTGCGGCGCTCCTCGTCCATGATGCCGACCTTGACGGTGTTGCGCTTCATACCCAGCAGGTCTTCGACGCGGCTGAAGATCTCGGCGGCGAAGGCCACTTCCTCCGGGCCGTGCATCTTTGGCTTGACGATGTACACACTGCCGCTGCGGGTGTTCTTGCGGCTGGTGTTGCCGTTGAGGTTGTGCAGGGCGATCAGGTTGGTGAACAGGCCGTCCTGGATGCCCTCGGGGATCTCGTTGCCCTGGGCGTCGAGGATCGCCGGGTTGGTCATCAGGTGACCGACGTTGCGCACGAACAGCAGCGAGCGACCGTGCAGGGTGACGCTGCCACCGTTGGGCGCGGCGTACTCGCGGTCCGGGTTCATGGTGCGGGTGAAGGTCTTGCCGCCCTTGCTGACGCTCTCGGCCAGGTCGCCTTTCATCAGGCCCAGCCAGTTGCGGTAGACGATCACCTTGTCGTCGGCGTCGACGGCGGCGACCGAGTCTTCGCAGTCCATGATGGTGGTCAGCGCCGATTCCATCAGGATGTCCTTCACGCCCGCAGCGTCGGTGCTGCCGACCGGGGTGCTGGCATCGACCTGGATCTCGAAGTGCAGGCCGTTGTGCTTGAGCAGCACGGCGGTCGGCGCCTTGGCGTCGCCATGGAAGCCGATCAGCTGGGCGTCGTCGCGCAGGCCGCTGTTGCTGCCGCCCTTGAGGGCGACAACGAGCTTGCCGCCTTCGATGCGGTAGCCGGTGGAGTCGACGTGGGAGCCGGCGGCCAGTGGCGCGGCTTCGTCGAGGAAGGCGCGGGCGAAGGCGATGACCTTGTCGCCGCGCAGCTTGTTGTAACCCTGGCCTTTCTCGGCGCCGCCCTCATCGCTGATGACATCGGTGCCGTAGAGGGCGTCGTACAGCGAACCCCAGCGAGCGTTGGCGGCGTTCAGGGCGAAGCGGGCGTTCATCACCGGCACCACCAGCTGCGGGCCGGCCATGACGGCGATTTCTTCATCGACGTTCTGGGTGGTGGCCTGGAAGTCCTCGGCCTGCGGCAGCAGGTAGCCGATTTCCCCGAGGAACGCCTTGTACGCCGCGGCGTCGTGGGCCTGGCCCTTGCGTGCCTGGTGCCAGGCGTCGATCTTCGCTTGCAGCTCGTCGCGCTTGGCGAGCAGGGCTTTGTTCTTGGGAGCGAGGTCGTTGATGATCTTCTCGGCACCGGCCCAGAACTGCTCGGCGTTGATGCCGGTCCCCGGAATGGCTTCGTTGTTGACGAAGTCGAACAGGACCTTGGCGACCTGAAGGCCACCGACTTGAACGTATCCAGTCATTGCTTGCCTCACCTCTGCTCAGCTATTTCGCTTTCGCTCTTCTGTATTAAGCCTGTAGCGCTTCTCTAAACACGGCACCAGTGCATGCCCGCGTGCTCCGGGGGCGGCTGGGTGCGGCTCGCCAGACGGGCCGGCGGGCTGTTGGCGTATTTTCACAGGCGCCTTGGCAGACATCGAAACGACGTTTTGTAGTCCGCGTCGACGCATACTACATGAAGCAGCAGGCAGGTGAACATCAGACTAAAAGCGTCGCTCTGCGACCGGTTGGTCGCATGGGGTCACGCTGGGAGACGACATGTTCGCAAAAAACAGGTGGATTGTTCCAGATAAATCTTGAAACAGTACACGATTGATTGCCGTGACTGTCCTGCGGCAGGTTGCCGCGCCTTGCCTATACTGATTCGATCCCCGTATTCCGGTCGCCTGGGGCGGCCTTCGCAGACGAATGAAGGAGTGGCCCGTGGACCATCTCGTACTCACCGTGATCGCCCCGGACAAGGCCGGGCAGGTCGAGCGTATCGCCCAGTGCATCGCCGATCACAATGGCAACTGGCTGGAAAGCCGCATGTCGCGCATGGCCGGGCAGTTCGCCGGGATCCTGCGAGTGGCGGTGCCGGCGGAGAACTACGCCGAGCTGGTCGAGTCGCTGCAGAAACTGGGAGACCACGGCATCCGTGTGCTCATTGCCGAAAGCGGGATCGAGCCGTCCTGCACCTGGAAACCGATCGCCATGGAGCTGGTGGGCAACGACCGGCCGGGTATCGTCCGTGATATCACCCGTTTGCTGGCCGAGCAAGGGGTGAACGTCGAGCGCCTGAGTACCGAGGTGCGGCCGGCGCCGATGAGCAGCGAGCCGTTGTTCCATGCCGATGCGTTGCTGGCGTTGCCGTTGACCTTGTCGCTGGACGATCTGCAGGCGCGACTGGAGAGCCTGGCGGATGATCTGATGGTGGAGTTGCGGCTGCGGCCGGAAGAGTGATTCGAGACCGCCGGGGCGCGAAGCGGCCCTCAGGTGGTTATCCCGATTTTACGGGGAAGCCCCTGTGGATAAGCTGGGGGCGCTACGCTGGAGGCCAGTAACAGCAAGGCCTGGCGAGATTTGAGCAAAAAACGTCCACTATTCAGTAGCTTGTGCACAAACGTCGGGGACGAGGGTGTGGATAACCTTTGGAGCGCTTGCTGCAGGCCACGTCCCCCGTGGCTTGCAGCAATATGATCATTTTTTGATCAGGTGCGCTTGCGCAAACTCAGCCAGGCATCGACGCTGTAGACAGCCAGCCCCGCCCAGATGAAGGCGAACGCCACCAAGGTGCTCGACGACAGGTGTTCGTCGAACAGCAACACTGCCTGCAGCAGCACCAGTGTCGGTGCCAGGTACTGCAGGAAGCCCAGCGTGGTATAGGGCAGGTGGCGTGCAGCGGCGTTGAAGCACACCAGCGGCACCAGGGTCACCGGGCCGGCGGCGATCAGCCACAGCGCTTCGCTGCTGATGAAGAACTCAGGGCTGGCGCTGCTGGCGGCCGGGTGCAGCAGCAACCAGCCGATGGCCAGCGGCACCAGCATCCAGGTCTCGACCACCAGTCCCGGCAGCGCCGCCACTGGTGCCTGCTTGCGGATCAAGCCATAGAAGCCGAACGACAGCGCCAGCGCCAGCGACACCCAGGGCAGGCTGCCGACCTGCCACACCTGCTGCGCTACGCCCAGGGCCGCGAGGGCCACCGCCAGCCATTGCAGGCGGCGCAGGCGCTCGCCGAGCAGCAGCATGCCCAGCAGCACGTTGATCAGCGGGTTGATGTAGTAGCCCAGGCTGGCCTCGAGCATGCGCCCGTTGTTCACAGCCCACACGTAGGTCAGCCAGTTGCCGGCGATCAGCGCGCCGCTGAGCGCGAGGATCGCCAGGCGCTGCGGGTTGTCGCGCAGTTCGCGCCACCAGCCGGGGTGTTTCCACACCAGCAGCAGGAGCGAGCCGAACAGCGCCGACCAGAGCACGCGGTGGACGATGATCTCCACCGCCGGAACGCTCTGGATCGCTTTGAAGTACAGGGGGAACAGGCCCCAGATGATGTAGGCGCCGAGGCCCAGGAGGTACCCGCGGCGCGGGTTGGCGGCGTGCATGCAGAATCCTTGCTTAGGTAGCTAAATAAAGCGACGCCTATTGTAGACAGAGCGCGGCGTTGACCTAGAACAATTTCAACGGTTGTTCATCGAGCGCGGCGATCTGCTCGCGCAGGGCGAGGATCTGGTCGCCCCAGTAGCGCGGCTGGCCGAACCAGGGGAAGCTCGGCGGGAACGCCGGATCGTCCCAGCGCCGTGCCAGCCAGGCGCTGTAGTGCAACTGGCGCAGGGCGCGCAGCGGCTCGATCAGGGCCAGCTCACGCGGGTCGAAGTCGTGGAACTCGTTGTAGCCGTCGATCAGTTCGGCCAGTTGGCCGAGCCGCTCTTCGCGGCTGCCGGCGAGCATCATCCACAGGTCCTGGACCGCCGGGCCCATGCGGCAGTCGTCGAGGTCGACCACGTGGTAGATGTCGTCGCGGTGCATCAGGTTGCCGGGGTGCAGGTCGCCATGCAGGCGGATCGTCTGGTACGAGGTGCGGGCGTAGATATCCTCGACCCGCTTGAGCAGGTCGCGGGCTACCGATTCATAGGCCGGCAGCAGCTCGCGGGGCACGAAGTCGCCGTCGAGCAGGGTCTTGAGCGAGGCATGGCCAAAGTTGTCCACAGCCAGGGCTTCGCGGTGCTCGAAGGGTTTGCTTGCGCCTACCGCGTGCAGGCGCCCGAGCAGTTGCCCGAGGCGATAGAGCTGGTCGAGGTTGCCCGGCTCCGGGGCATGGCCGCCCCGGCGGGGGAACAGGGTGAAGCGAAAACCCTGGTGCTCGAACAGGGAGCGATCTTCGTGCAGCAGTGGCGCCACCACGGGCACTTCGCACTCGGCCAGCTCGCGGGTGAAGGCATGTTCCTCGAGGATCGCCGCGTCGCTCCAGCGCCCAGGGCGATAGAACTTGGCGATCAGCGGCTGGGCGTCCTCGATGCCCACCTGGTAGACGCGGTTCTCGTAGCTGTTGAGCGCCAGCACCCGGGCGTCGCTGAGAAAGCCGAGGCTTTCCACGGCGTCCAGCACGAGGTCGGGGGTGAGGGTGTCGAAGGGGTGGGACATGAAAGGCTCCGGTCGCTGGGACTGCGGCCTGCATGTTACCCCAAACCCTGGGCCAAGCCGGCCTTTGCTGGAGCAGGCTTCTCGGCCAGACTAGACCGGCACTCCCAGCAATACGAACGACGGATGAAACTGCACCCGCAGGGCACTCCCCGGCTGGACCTGCTGCAGCTCCAGCCAGGCCGCCTCGGCGATGGCGCACAAGGTCTGGCCATTGCCCAGCGCCAGGCGCACTTCGCCCGGCCCACCCTCTTCGATCAGCACTTCCTCGACCTTGGCCTTCAGGCAGTTGCTCCCAGGCTCCGGCGTCTCATCCGCGTCCAGCAACCGTACCCAGCCGGCCTTGAGCAGCGCCACCACCGTCCCCCCCAGCGCCAGCTCCAGGCGCTCGGTACTGCCCCGGGTGATCAGGGCTTCGATCTCCAGCCCGCCGCCCAGGTCCAGGCTGATGCGATCATGCCGGCCTTCGCGGCGCAGCCCGCTGATCCGTCCCTGCAACTGGTTGCGCGCACTGGTGCGCAGCATCAGGCGGCCGAGCAGGTCGAGGTCGCTGCTGTCCTCGGCGGATTCGAGAATTTCCGCCTGCAGTGCCTGCAGGCGCTGGTACAGGCGCAGCACCCGCTCGCCTTCGGCGGACAGCCTAGCGCCACCGCCGCCGCGGCCGCCGGTGCTGCGTTCAACCAGGGGCTGCGCCGCCAGGTTGTTGAGTTCGTCGATGGCGTCCCAGGCGGCTTTGTAGCTGATGCCCGCGGCCTTGGCGGCGCGGGTGATCGAGCCCTGTTCGGCGACATGCTGCAACAGGGCGATGCGCTGTGGACGGCGGACGATGTGCTGGGTGAGCAAGGCAGGCAGGGACATGGGCGGGCATCGGGTGTGGTGTAGGTCCCGCGACGTTGCCGCCGTCACCGGGGCAAGTCAAGCCTGGCCCGGCCTGGGCGTGCGCGCCAGGCAGTAGATGTCGACCCGCCGGGCGCCGGCCTGGCGCAGCAACCGGGCGATGGCCTGGGCGGTCGCCCCGGTGGTCAGCACGTCATCGACCAGTGCCAGGTGCAGGCCGTCGAGCTCGCTGCCGGGGGCAAGGGCGAAGGCCTGGCGCAGGTTGCGTTGCCGGGCCCGGGCGCCGAGGGCCTGCTGCGCCGGGGTATCGCGCACACGCTGGAGCAGGCGCTCGTCACAGGGCAGGCGCAGTTGCCTGGCGAGCCAGCGGGCGAGCATCGCCGCCTGGTTGAAGCCGCGCTGGCGCAGTCGACGCCTGGCCAGCGGCACGGGCAACAGGCGGTCGGGGCGTGGCAGGCCTTCGTCGTAGTGGTGCATCAGGCTGTGGCCGAGCAACTGCGCCAATAATCGCCCCAGCGGCCACTGGCTGTTGTGCTTGAAACGGCTGACCAGGGTGTCGATGGGAAACCCGTAATGCCAGGGCGCGATCACTCGGCTGAATGCCGGGGCTCGGCGGCTGCAACCACCGCAGAGAAGGCCGTCCATGGCCAGGGGCAGCGCGCAACGGCGGCACTGCTCGTCCAGCCATGGCAGTGCCTGTTCGCAGGCGCTGCACAACGGATAGGGCTGCTCGGCAGGCTCGTCGCAGAGCAAACAGCTCTGATCGTTATTTGTACAGATGTAAACCAGCATGTTCTTGATTGGTTGACAGTGCATGAGGCCTTCCGTAACTATGCGAGCTATCCGTGATGCGCTGGTGGGTTTTCCTGTCCCGGCGTCAGTCAGACCATAGATAAGGAAACGCCGATGAGCGCCAGCGCAATTGCAACCACACGTCACGACTGGTCCCTGGCCGAGGTCAAGGCCCTGTTCCAGCAGCCGTTCAACGACCTGTTGTTCCAGGCCCAGACCATGCACCGCGCGCACTTCGACCCCAATCGCGTGCAGGTTTCCACGCTGCTGTCGATCAAGACCGGCGCCTGTCCGGAAGATTGCAAATATTGTCCGCAGTCTGGCCACTACAACACCGGGCTGGAAAAACAGAAACTGATGGAAGTGCAGAAGGTGCTGGAGGAGGCCGCCCGGGCCAAGGCCATCGGCTCTACCCGCTTCTGCATGGGCGCGGCGTGGAAGCACCCGTCGGCCAAGGACATGCCCTACGTGCTGGAGATGGTCAAAGGGGTCAAGGCCATGGGCCTGGAAACCTGCATGACCCTCGGCAAGCTCGACCAGGAGCAGACCCAGGCCCTGGCCCAGGCTGGCCTGGACTACTACAACCACAACCTCGACACCTCGCCGGAGTTCTACGGCAGCATCATCACCACCCGCACCTACAGCGAGCGCCTGCAGACCCTGGCCTACGTGCGCGATGCCGGCATGAAGATCTGCTCCGGCGGCATCCTCGGCATGGGCGAGTCGCTGGACGACCGCGCAGGCCTGCTGATCCAGCTGGCCAACCTGCCCGAGCACCCGGAGTCGGTGCCGATCAACATGCTGGTCAAGGTCGCCGGCACGCCGCTGGCCGATGAAGAGGACGTCGATCCGTTCGATTTCATCCGCATGCTGGCCGTGGCCCGGATCCTCATGCCCAAGTCCCATGTGCGCCTGTCGGCCGGTCGCGAGCAGATGAACGAGCAGATGCAGGCCCTGGCGTTCATGGCCGGCGCCAACTCGATCTTCTACGGCGAGAAACTGCTGACCACCGGCAACCCGCAGGCCGACAAGGACATGCAGCTGTTCGCCCGCCTCGGTATCCAGCCGGAAGCCCGTGAGGAGCACGCCGACGAAGTGCACCAGGCCGCCATCGAGCAGGCGCTGGTCGAGCAGCGCAGCAGCGAGTTGTTCTACGACGCAGCCTCGGCCTGAGCATGGCCTTCGATCTCGCCGCGCGGCTGGCCGAACGGCGTGCCGCCGACCTGTATCGCCAGCGACCGCTGCTTGAAAGCCCGCAGGGGCCGCAGGTGGTGGTCGATGGCCAGCATTTGCTGGCCTTCTGCAGCAACGACTACCTGGGCCTGGCCAATCACCCCGAGGTGATCAAGGCCTGGCGCGACGGCGCCGAGCGCTGGGGTGTCGGCGGCGGGGCCTCGCACCTGGTGATTGGCCACAGCACCCCGCACCATGAGGTGGAAGAGGCACTGGCCGAGCTGACGGGGCGCCCGCGCGCGCTGCTGTTCTCCACCGGTTACATGGCCAACCTCGGCGTGATCACCGCGCTGGTCGGGCAGGGCGACACGGTGCTGCAGGACCGCCTCAACCACGCCTCCCTGCTCGACGGCGGGCTGCTCAGCGGTGCTCGCTTCAGCCGCTACCTGCACAACGATCCGGCCAGCCTGGCCAGCCGTCTGGACAAGGCCAGCGGCAACACCCTGGTGGTCACCGACGGCGTGTTCAGCATGGACGGCGACTGCGCCGACCTGCCGGCCCTGGCCAAGGAGGCCCGCGCACGCGGTGCCTGGCTGATGGTCGATGACGCTCATGGCCTGGGAACCTTGGGCGCCAACGGCGGTGGCCTGGTGGAGCATTGCGGCCTGGGTGTCGAGGACGTGCCGGTGCTGATCGGCACACTGGGCAAGGCCTGCGGTACCTCCGGCGCCTTCGTCGCCGGCAGCGAGGAGCTGATCGAGGCGCTGGTGCAGTTCGCCCGGCCCTACATCTACACCACCAGCCAGCCACCGGCGCTGGCCTGCGCCACGCTCAAGGCCCTGGACTTGCTGCGCCGCGAACACTGGCGGCGCGAGCACCTGGCCGCGCTGATCCGGCAGTTCCGCACGGGCGCCGAGCAGATCGGCCTGACCCTGATGGACAGCCACACCGCGATCCAGCCGATCCTGATCGGCGATGCGGGGCGGGCGCTGGCATTGTCCCGCCTGCTGCGCGAGCGCGGGTTGCTGGTCACGGCGATTCGCCCACCCACCGTGCCCGCCGGCAGCGCCCGCCTGCGGGTGACCCTGAGCGCCGCCCACAGTGAGGCGCAGGTGCAGCTATTGTTGAATGCATTGGCCGAGTGTTATCCACAGCTGGAGTCCGCCGATGCGTAACCGACTGATCCTCCTGCCCGGCTGGGGCCTGGGCACCGCTTCACTGGAGCCGCTGGCCGCCAGCCTGCGCGCCCAGGATCCACGCCTGCAGGTCGAGTTGATGCCGCTGCCGGAACTGGCCCACAGCGATGTCCAGGCCTGGGTCGACCATCTGGACCGCAAGCTGCCGACCGACGTGTGGCTGGGCGGCTGGTCGCTCGGCGGCATGCTCGCCAGCGCCCTGGCGCACAAGCGCGGCGACCACTGCTGCGGCTTGCTCACCCTGGCCAGCAACCCCAGCTTCGTGGCCCGGCCGGACTGGCCGCACGGCATGCCCGCCGACACCTTCGGCACCTTCCTCGACGGCTGCCGCAGCCACACCCATGTCACCCTCAAGCGCTTCCGCACCCTGTGCAGCGAGGGCGCGCAGCAACCGCGCACCTTGCTGCGGCAGCTGGGGGTGGGCGTGCCCGACACCGATCCGCTGTACCTGGCCACCGGACTGGAAGTACTGGCCAGACTCGATACCCGCACCGCCCTGGAGCAATACGGCGGCCCGCAGCTGCACCTGTTCGCCGGCAGTGACGCGCTGGTGCCGGTGGAAGCAGCCAAGGCCCTGAGCGACCTGCTGCCCGACGTGGAAGTCGGCCTGGTCGAAGACAGTTCCCACGCCTTCCTGCTGGAATATCCCCAGGAGCTGGCGGCGGGCATCAAGAGTTTCCTGCATGAGAGTGGCGATGACTGACCTTTCCCAGCCCACCCTGCCCGGCACCTTGCCGGACAAGCGCCAGGTGGCGGCTTCGTTTTCCCGCGCCGCGGCCAGCTACGACAGCGTCGCGGCCTTGCAGCGCGCGGTAGGCATGGCGCTGCTGGAAAAGCTGCCCAGCGACCTTGTGCCTGCGCGCTGGCTGGACATGGGCAGCGGTACCGGCCACTTCAGCCGGGTGCTGACCGAGCGTTTCGCGCAATCGAGTGGTGTGGCAGTGGATATCGCCGAAGGCATGTTGCGCCATGCCCGCGATCAGGGTGGCGCCCGGCACCATGTGGCGGGTGACGCCGAGCGCCTGCCGTTGCGTGATGGTTGCGTCGACCTGTTGTTCAGCAGCCTGGCGGTGCAGTGGTGTGGCCAGTTCGCCAGCGTACTGGGCGAGGCGCGGCGGGTGCTGCGCCCCGGCGGTGTGCTGGCCTTCAGCAGCCTGTGCGTCGGCACCCTGGATGAATTGCGCGCCAGCTGGCAGGCCGTGGATGGCATGGTCCACGTCAATCGCTTCCGGCGTTTCGAGGATTACCAGCGCCTGTGCGGTGACAGCGGGCTGGAGCTGATCGACCTGGAGCGGCGCCCCCACGTGTTGCATTATCCCGATGTGCGCAGCCTGACCCATGAACTCAAGGCGCTGGGTGCGCACAACCTCAACCCGGGGCGTCCGTCGGGGCTCACCGGGCGGGCGCGGATGCATGGCCTGTTGCAGGCCTACGAACAGTACCGCCAGGCGCAAGGCCTGCCAGCCACATACCAGGTGGTCTACGGCGTCCTGCGCAAGCCGTTGGACGGGGAGCAGTGACATGAGCCAGGCCTATTTCATTGCCGGCACCGACACCGATGTCGGCAAGACCACCATCGCCGCGGGTTTGCTGCATGCGGCGCGGCAACTGGGGTTGAGCACCCTGGCGGCCAAGCCGGTGGCGTCCGGGTGCGTGGTGACGGCCAAGGGGTTGCGCAACAGCGATGCCTTGGCGCTGATCGACGAAAGCTCGGTCAAGCTGTCCTATGAAGCGGTCAATCCCTTCGCCTTCGAGCCGGCCATCGCCCCGCATGTGGCGGCCCGCGAGGCCGGGGTGGCGCTGAGCGTGCCGGCGCTGCGCGATGCCATGCAGCAGGTGCTGGCGCAGCACGCCGACTTCACCTTGATCGAAGGCGCCGGTGGCTGGCGCGTGCCGCTGTCCGACCATGCCAACCTGTCGGACTTGGCCATCGCCTTGAAGCTGCCGGTGATCCTGGTGGTGGGGGTGCGCCTGGGGTGCATCAACCACGCCCTGCTCAGTGCCGAGGCTATCGCCCGGGACGGCCTGCAACTGGCGGGATGGGTGGCGAACATCGTCGATCCGCGGACATCGCGTCTGGAAGAAAACCTGTCCAGCCTGGCCGAGCGCCTGCCCGCGCCCTGCCTGGGGCGGGTGCCCTGGTTGAAGCAGGCTGGCGCGGAGGCGGTGGCTGCGCATTTGCAACTGGACCTGCTGGATTAGGCCTTTGCCTATTAGCTGGCACTAGGCTATTAGGGATTTAAACGGGCCTTTTTCCTGCTGTGCTGCTTTAATAAGGCCTGTTCCTCATCCAGCGTCATGGAGTCCTGACATGGAAATCAATGCGAGCTCCGCCTTCTACGCGGGCCTGGGTGCCATCCAGAACGGCCAGAACCGTGTCGACCAGGCCGCCCAGCAGATCGCCAGCGGCGCTGTCGAGCGTGGCACCAGCGGGCAGTCCACCGAATACCAGGCCGAGCGCCTGCGCGGTGTTGACCGCAGCCAGCAACTGGACCTGGCCACCAGCACCGTGCAACTGGCCCTGGGCAAGCACGAAGTCGAACTCGGTGCCAAAGTCGCCAAGGCTTCCGATGAAATGCTCGGTCGGTTCATCGACACCTACGTCTGACCCGCTGCATCACATTCGCTTACATCGCGGGGCAAGCCCGCTTCCATTCGTGGGAGCGGGCTTGCCCCGCGATGCGTTTGAGGGTGCTTGGCGTAAATGTCATATTCGGCGGCATAAATGCCATTGTTTGTCCACCTTGACAGCGAGGCCACCTAAACGTAAGTTTCAAACAACTGTTTGACCGAAAGCCGCCAAGAGCTGGTCGGTATCCGCGGTCTCCCCACCGAACTCATCACAGAGGTTCATCGCAATGCCTGATTACAAAGCCCCCTTGCGTGATATCCGCTTCGTCCGCGACGAGCTGCTCGGCTATGAGGCGCACTATCAGAGCCTGCCGGGCTGCCAGGACGCCACGCCCGACATGGTCGACGCGATCCTGGAAGAAGGCGCGAAGTTCTGTGAAGAGGTGCTGGCCCCGCTGAACCGCGTCGGCGACCTGGAAGGCTGCACCTGGAGCGAGTCGGGCGTGAAGACCCCGACCGGTTTCAAGGAAGCCTACCAGCAGTTCGTCGAAGGCGGCTGGCCGAGCCTGGCCCACGATGTCGACCACGGCGGCCAGGGCCTGCCCGAGTCGCTGGGCCTGGCCCTGAGCGAAATGGTCGGTGAGTCGAACTGGTCGTGGGGCATGTACCCGGGCCTGTCCCATGGCGCGATGAACACCATCTCCGCCCACGGCACCCCCGAGCAGCAGCACACCTACCTGACCAAGCTGGTGTCCGGCGAGTGGACCGGCACCATGTGCCTGACCGAGCCGCACTGCGGCACCGACCTGGGCATGCTGCGCACCAAGGCCGAACCTCAGGCCGACGGCAGCTACAAGGTTTCCGGCACCAAGATCTTCATCTCGGCCGGTGAGCACGACATGGCCGACAACATCGTCCACATCGTCCTGGCCCGCCTGCCCGACGCTCCGGCCGGCACCAAGGGCATCTCGTTGTTCATCGTGCCGAAGTTCCTGCCCAACGCCGAAGGCGGTGCGGGCGAGCGCAACGGCGTGAGCTGCGGCTCCCTCGAGCACAAGATGGGCATCCACGGCAACGCCACCTGCGTGATGAACTTCGACGCTGCCACCGGCTACCTGATCGGCCCGGCCAACAAGGGTCTGAACTGCATGTTCACCTTCATGAACACCGCTCGCCTGGGTACCGCGCTGCAAGGCCTGGCCCACGCCGAGGTGGCGTTCCAGGGTGGCCTGAAGTACGCCCGTGATCGCCTGCAGATGCGCTCGCTGACCGGCCCGAAAGCGCCGGACAAGGCCGCTGACCCGATCATCGTCCACCCGGACGTGCGTCGCATGCTGCTGACCATGAAGGCCTTTGCCGAAGGCAACCGCGCGATGGTGTACTTCACCGCCAAGCAGGTGGACATCGTCAAGTACAGCCAGGACGAGGAAGAGCGCAAGAAGGCCGACGCCCTGCTGGCCTTCCTGACCCCGATCGCCAAGGCGTTCATGACCGAAGTCGGCTTCGAGGCCGCCAACCACGGCGTGCAGATCTACGGCGGCCACGGCTTCATCGCCGAGTGGGGCATGGAGCAGAACGTACGCGACAGCCGTATCTCCATGCTGTACGAAGGTACCACCGGCATCCAGGCTCTTGATCTGCTCGGCCGTAAAGTGCTGATGACCCAAGGCGAGGCGCTCAAGGGCTTCACCAAGATCGTTCACAAGTTCTGCCAGGGTCAGGAAGGCAACGCCGCCACCAAGGAGTTCGTCGAGCCACTGGCGGCGATCAACAAGGAGTGGGGCGAGCTGACCATGAAGATCGGCATGGCCGCGATGAAAGACCGCGAGGAAGTGGGCGCCGCTTCGGTGGACTACCTGATGTACTCGGGCTACGCGTGCCTGGCCTACTTCTGGGCCGACATCGCCCGCCTGGCCGCCGAGAAACTGGCAGCCGGCACCAGCGAAGAGGCGTTCTACACCGCCAAGCTGCAGACTGCGCGCTTCTACTTCCAGCGCATCCTGCCGCGTACCCGCAGCCACGTCGCGGCGATCCTGTCCGGCGCCGACAACCTGATGGCGATGAAGGAAGAAGACTTCGGTCTGTCCATCTAAGCCGGTTGGTTGTACGAAAAACCGCCTGCCCTTACCGGCAGGCGGTTTTTTTTCGCCCGGACTTTCACGCCTGCCGCTCCTACAGGGATCGCGTGAAATCAGGAATGTCGCATCCAGTAACGAGAAAGTCTCAAGCTTGGCCCCTGATCTGCCGTTAAAGCGGGCATCTGTATTCATCTATTCATGTGCACTGCCGATGAAGTAGGGGCACAATGCCATTATTGATCTGCCGGGTCGGAGATTACCCTTGTTTCGTCTATCCGCTGTACGCGCGAGCCACTTCCTGCCTTCGCTGATTCTGTTGCTGGCAGGGCTTGCGGCAGCCTATGTGAGGGACCTCAGCGTCTTCTTCACATCGCTGTTCAACGTTCTACCCACCTTGGTGCTGCTGCTGGGTGGCGCCTACTGCGCCGTGTACCGCCGCCAGCGTGAGCTGTTCCTGATGGTCACGGTGTACATCGCCTATTTCCTGCTCGATACCCAGACCGATTTCTACCGCGACAACGGCCGGGTCCGCGAGGATGCGGCGGTGATCTTCCACCTGGTGTGCCTGCTGCTGCCGGCGCTGTTCGGCCTGTACGGGGCGTGGCAGGAACGCACCCACCTGGCCCAGGACCTGCTGGCGCGCTTCGCCGTGCTGTTCGCCGTGAGCAGCGTGGCGGTAGCGCTGGAGCAGAGTTTTCCCGAGGCGCTGCTGGGCTGGCTGGCCGAGATCCGCTGGCCCGCGCTGCATGGCCAGTGGATGAGCCTGATCCAGCTGGCCTACCCCCTGTTCCTGGCGGTGTTCATCCTGCTGGTGGTGCAGTACCTGCGTGAGCCAAGGCCCTTGCATGCCGCGCAGATCATCGGCCTGATCGGCATCTTCTGGATGTTGCCCAAGACCTTCATCCTGCCCTTCACCCTGAACATCATGTGCAGCCAGGTGATGCTGATGATCGCCGCCGCGGTGTCCCACGAGGCCTACCAGATGGCCTTCCGCGACGAGCTGACCGGCCTGCCCGGGCGGCGCGCCCTGAACGAGCGCATGCAGCGCCTGGGGCGCAACTATGTGATCGCCATGACCGACGTCGACCACTTCAAGAAATTCAACGACACCCACGGCCACGACGTCGGTGACCAGGTATTGCGCCTGGTCGCCAGCCGCCTGTCCAAGGTGACCGGCGGCGGGCGCGCCTACCGTTACGGCGGCGAGGAGTTCGCCCTGGTGTTCGCCGGCAAGACTGCCGAAGAGTGCCTGCCGCACCTGGAGTCGGTGCGCGAGATGATTGCCAACTACGCCATCCAGCTACGTGACCAGAACAGCCGTCCGCAGGATGATTCCACCGGGCGCCAGCGTCGTGGCGGAGGGGCCAATACCACGGTGTCGGTGACCATCAGCATCGGCGTCGCCGAGCGCCAGGTCGAGCACCGCAATCCTGACGAAGTGCTCAAGTCCGCCGACCAGGCGCTGTACAGCGCCAAGGGCGCGGGGCGCAACTGTGTCATGACCTTCGGTCAGCAATCGCGGCGCGGGGCCGTGCGCATGGCGTGAATTATCATGTGACTATATAAGACTATTCGGTCGCATGATGACCCTATGTCTCGTAAAAGTTGTTCGGTTACACTGCGGTCATCCCAGTGCCGCGGCCCCGACGGGCCGCCCCGACCCCGATAGCGAGAGGTTGTCATGGCTGAATATAAAGCGCCCCTGCGCGATATGCGCTTCGTCCTCAATGAAGTCTTCGACGTGGCCACGCTCTGGTCGCAACAGCCCGGCCTGGCCGAGGCGGTCGATGTGGACACGGCCATGGCCGTGCTGGAGGAGGCCGGCAAGGTTACCGGCAAGACCATCGCGCCGCTGAGCCGCGCCGCCGACGAAGAGGGTTGCCACTGGGACAACGGTTCGGTGCGCACCCCGGCGGGCTTCATCGAGGCCTACCAGACTTACGCCGAAGGGGGCTGGGTCGGCGTTGGTGGCGATCCGCTCTTCGGTGGCATGGGCATGCCCAAGGTCGTCTCGGCCCAGGTCGAGGAGATGGTCAACGCTTCGAGCCTGGCCTTCGGCCTGTACCCGATGCTGACCGCCGGCGCCTGCCTGTCGATCAACGCCCACGCCAGTGAAGCGCTCAAGGAAAAGTACCTGCCGAACATGTACGCCGGTGTCTGGGCCGGTTCCATGTGCCTTACCGAGCCTCACGCCGGTACCGACCTGGGCATCATCCGCACCAAGGCCGACCCCCAGGCCGACGGCAGCTACAAGGTCAGCGGCACCAAGATCTTCATCACCGGTGGCGAGCACGATCTCACCGAGAACATCATCCACCTGGTGCTGGCCAAGTTGCCGGATGCCCCGGCAGGTCCGAAAGGCATCTCGCTGTTCCTGGTGCCCAAGTTCCTGGTCAACGAAGATGGCAGCCTCGGCGCACGCAACCCGGCCACTTGCGGCTCGATCGAGCACAAGATGGGCATCCAGGGCTCGGCCACCTGCGTGATGAACTTCGACGAAGCGGTCGGCTACATCGTTGGTGAGCCGAACAAGGGCCTGGCGGCGATGTTCACCATGATGAACTACGAGCGCCTGGGTGTCGGTATCCAGGGCCTGGCTTCGGCCGAGCGCTCCTACCAGAACGCCGTGGAGTACGCCCGCGACCGTCTGCAGAGCCGTGCACCGACCGGCCCGCAGGCCAAGGACAAGGTGGCCGACCCGATCATCGTCCACCCGGACGTGCGCCGCATGCTGCTGACCATGAAGGCGCTGACCGAAGGCGGTCGCGCGTTCTCCACCTATGTGGCGATGCAGCTCGACAGCGCCAAGTACAGCGAAGACGTCGCGGTCCGCAAGCGCAGCGAGGAGCTGGTGGCGCTGCTGACTCCGGTGGCCAAGGCCTTCCTCACCGACCTGGGCCTGGAGTGCACCGTGCACGGCCAGCAAGTCTTCGGCGGCCATGGCTACATCCGCGAATGGGGCCAGGAGCAGCTGGTGCGTGATGTGCGCATCACCCAGATCTACGAAGGCACCAACGGTATCCAGGCGCTGGACCTGGTAGGTCGCAAGGTGGTGGCCAGCGGCGGCGCCTACTACACGCTGTTCGCCGACGAGATCCGCCAGTTCATCGCCACCGCCGGCGGCGAGCTGGGTGAGTTCACCAAGCCGCTGGCGGCATCCCTTGAGCAGCTCGACGAGCTGACCGCCTGGGTGCTGGACCAGGCCAAGGGCAACCCCAACGAAATCGGCGCGGCCTCGGTCGAGTACCTGCACGCGTTCGGCTACGTCGCCTACGCCTACATGTGGGCACTGATGGCGCGTGCGGCCAAGGCCGGTGAAGGGGATGCCGACTTCTACGGTGCCAAGCTAGGCACGGCGCGGTTCTACTTCGCACGCCTGCTGCCACGGGTTCACTCGCTGGTGGCATCGGTGAAGGCGGGGAGCGAGTCGCTGTACCTGCTGGACGCCGCGCAGTTCTGACCTTTGCGGGGCTGCGTTGCAGCCCGTCGCGGCCCGAGGCCGCTCCTACAGGGGGATGCAATCCGTCTGTAGGGGCGGCCTTTTGTTTTGTCAGGGCGGCGTGTTTGCGAATGGGCTGCTTTTGTAAGCTTTGGCTTACACGACGTGGTGACGTTTCGCCTCTTTCCTAAGATTGGATCCACGGTTACTCTTTCTTACATGGACGTAGCGCAGGACGCGCAATGGACAGAGCAGGACGCCTTACACGGAAGTAGCGCAGGAAGCGCGAAAAGATAGAACAGGGACACGAAGGATTTCCTGCCAGGATGGCGGGATGATAGGGATGTCGAAGGGAAACAGTCTGGAAAACCCCGCTTAGGCGGGGTTTTCTTTGTGCGCGTATTTTTCAGCCGAGCACGTCCAGTGGCGAGACACCCAGCTGACGCGGGTCGGCTTCTTCTTCCAGCAAGGTCCGCAGCAGCTCCACCGACGCCTGCTGGCGCTGGGCATCGCGGAACACCAGGCCGACCTTGAGTGGCACTCGCGGCTCGCTCAGGGGCTTCCATAGCAGTTCCTGGTCGTCCTGCGCGGCATCCTTGGCCCGGCCCGGCAGGATGGTTGCCAGCGCCGTGTGCGCCAGGCTGTCGAGGATCCCCGCCATGTTGTTCATCTCGGCCTGCACCTGCGGCCTGCGGCCCTGGCTGGCCAGCTGCGCCTTCCAGATCTGGCGGATCTGGAACTCCTCGCCGAGCATCAGCATCGGCAGCTCCGCCGCCTGGCGTATCGAGACCTTCTTGAAGTCTTTCAGCGGGTGGGTCCTGGGGATCACCAGCTGCAGTTCGTCCTCGTACAGCAGCAGGCCGTGCAACCCGGGCTGGCGCGGTGGCAGGTAGCTGATGCCGATATCCAGGCCACCATTGAGCAGGCGCCGCTCGATCTCCGACCCCGACAGTTCATAGATCTGCACCACCAGATGCGGCTGGGCCTTGCGCACCCGCTCCAGCAACTGCGGCACCAGGCTCGGCCGCACGGTCTGCAGCACGCCGATGGCCAGGGTGCGCAGCGATTGGCCCTTGAAGTTGCCCATGGCCTCGTGGGCCCGTTGCAGGCCGTCGAGCAGGGGCACGGCATGGTTGTACAGCGTGTGAGCGGCCAGCGTGGGCAGCAGGCGCTTGTTGCTGCGCTCGAACAGGCTCAGGTCGAGGCTGTGTTCCAGTTGGCGGATCTGCTGCGACAGGGCCGGCTGTGACAGCGACAGACGCTCGGCGGCACGGCCCACATGGCCCTCTTCGTAGACCGCGACGAAGTAACGCAGTTGGCGAAAATCCATAAGTAATACTTATCGAAAAAGCTGGAAAAACGAAATGGCCGGGAATCGGCCGGAAGCCTAGTCTATCGCCGTATTCCAACGGGTTACAGCGGTCATAAAGGCGATTGTTACCCCGGATGAAAAACACTTTTGATAGGCAAGGCAAAATATCCGATTCCGGCGCCAGACCGGAACCTTGACCGCCCACCCGTGATTGGCCGGAGCCCCGATGAACCTGTTCAACCTGCGCCGCTCGGCGCCAGCCGTCGCCGAGCCCAAGCGTGCTCCGGTGATCGAGCCGGCCGGCGCGCAGCTCTCCCGCGAGCGGCTGATGTCCAGCACCGAGCGTGCACCGCAGGTGTTCGTGCGTGGCCAGGGTTCCTGGCTGTGGGACAGCGAGGGGCACGCCTACCTGGACTTCACCCAGGGTTGCGCGGTCAACAGCCTGGGCCACAGCCCGAGCGTGCTGGTCAAGGCGCTGGGCAACCAGGCCCAGGCGCTGATCAACCCCGGTGCGGGCTATCACAGCCGCGGCCTGCTGAGCCTGGTCGAGCTATTGTGCCAGCGCACCGGCAGCGACCAGGCCTACCTGCTCAACAGCGGTGCCGAAGCCTGTGAGGGCGCGATCAAGCTGGCGCGCAAGTGGGGCCAGCTGCACCGCAACGGCGCCTATCACATCATCACCGCCAGCCAGGGTTGCCATGGCCGCACCCTGGGGGCCTTGTCGGCTTCCGATCCGCTGCCGTGCAACCGCTGCGAGCCCGGCTTGCCGGGCTTCAGCAAGGTGCCGTTCAACGATCTGGCGGCGCTGCACGCGGCGGTCGACTCGCGCACCGTGGCGATCATGCTCGAGCCGATCCAGGGCGAAGCCGGCGTGATCCCGGCCACCCGTGATTACCTCCAGGGTGTCGAGCGCCTGTGCCGTGAGCTGGGGATTCTGCTGATCCTCGATGAAGTACAGACCGGTGTAGGACGCTGTGGCGCCTTATTGGCAGAAGAATCCTACGGCGTGCGGGCCGACATCATCACCCTCGGCAAGGGCCTGGGCGGTGGCGTGCCGCTGGCGGCGTTGCTGGCCCGTGGCCGCGCCTGCTGCGCCGAGCCGGGCGAGCTGGAGGGCAGCCACCATGGCAACGCGCTGATGAGCGCCGCCGGGCTGGCCGTGTTGCAGACCGTGCTGGAGGCGGGTTTCTTCGAGCAGGTGCTGGACAGTGGCCGGCACCTGCGCGATGGCCTGAGTCGCCTGGCGGGTCGCTACGGCCAGGGCGAGGTGCGTGGCCAGGGGCTGCTGTGGGGGCTGCAACTGCGTGAAGACAGCGCGGCGCAACTGGTCGAGGCCGCGCTGCAGGAGGGCTTGCTGCTCAATGCGCCGCAGGCCGACGTGGTGCGGTTCTCGCCGGCGCTGACGGTGAGCAAGGGCAATATCGACGAGATGCTCCTGCGCCTGGCCCGGGCGTTCGCCCGCCTGCATGCCCAACAGCACAACCGCCGCGAAGTGCCGGCCTGACCGGCTGCTCCGGCGAACAGAATTTCAACGAACCGTCTGGCGTTCCTGCGCATCGCCCCTGGCCTGAAAGACATGGCCCGGGGCGTTTTTTTTGCCTGGTGGAACCTCTGCGAGGCACGGCTAGTCTGTGTTGATACACCCTCAAGGAGCGCAGCACATGGACTTCATCCGCATCATCATCGCCATCATCCTGCCGCCGCTGGGCGTATTCCTCCAGGTGGGGTTCGGCGGGGCGTTCTGGCTGAATATCCTGCTGACCTTGCTGGGTTATATCCCCGGGATCGTGCATGCGGTGTACATCATCGCCAAGCGCTGAGATCAAAGACCGCTCTGCAAGCATGATCAGCGTGGGAGCGGGCTGGCCCCGCGAACACCGGCGAAGCCGCTGCCAGGCACCGCCTCGCGGGGCAAGCCCGCTCCCACGCCGTTCCGGTTGAAGCCTGGAACGACGTTTGCCCTACCGGCCAAGCAACCGGCAGTAGAACTTCCACTCTTCCTCTAGCGCATGCGCCAGGTTCGCCGCCTGGCGAAAGCCATGCCGCTCGCCTGCGTAGAAATACCCCTCAGCCTCGATACCATTGGCCTCGAGCGCTTCAAGCATGCTGCGGGTCTGCTCCGGCACCACCACCGCATCCAGCTCACCCTGGAAGAAGATCACCGGCACCTTGATCCGCCCGGCGTGCAACAGCGGCGTACGCTGGCGATAACGCTCGGCATCGCGCCGGGGGTCGCCGATCAGCCAGTCCAGGTAGTCGCCTTCGAACTTGTGGGTAGCCCGGCCCAGCGCCTCGGGGTCGCTGACACCGTAGAGGCTGGCGCCGCCGCGGAAGACGTCGCGAAAGGCCAGGGCGCAAAGGGTGGTGTAGCCGCCGGCGCTGCCGCCACGAATGAAGGCCTGGTCAGGGTCGATCAGGCCCAGGCCGGCAAGATGGGCGACCGCCGCGCAGGCATCTTCCACATCACTCGCTCCCCAGTTCAGGTGCAGTGCCTGGCGGTAGGCGCGACCATAGCCGCTGCTGCCCCGGTAGTTGAGGTCGGCGACGGCAAAGCCGCGCTGGGTCCAGTACTGGATGCGCGGGTCGAGCACCGGGTAGCAGGCCGAAGTCGGGCCACCGTGAATGAACACCACCAGTGGCGATGGCCCACCTGTGCCTTGCATGGCGGGGTAGAAGAACCCGTGGGCGGTGCCTTCGCCACTGGCGTAACGAATCGGCTGTGGGAGGCTGATGTCCTCGGCGGGCAACACCTCGGCGCCACCTGCCAGCACCTGGACTTCGTGGCTGCGCCGGTCGATGGCGATCACGGCCGCTGGGCTGATCGGTGAAGCGGCTACGGCATAGAGCTGTCCGTCCTCCAACGCCAGGCTACGAAAACGCGTGTACGCACTGGCATAACGCTCCACCTCGCCATCGGCGCGGCGCAGCCCCAGTTGCCCGAAGCCGTCCTCGAACCAGCTGGCCAGGTAGCTGGCGGGGCCAAGGGCCAGCCAGGTGCTGGCGCCCAGTTGCCAGGGGGCGGCGGCATGGTCGGCGGGCGCGGCGGGCAGGTGTTGCCAGTGGCCGTCGAGTTCGCCCCAGGGCTGCCAGAAACCGTCGCGGTCGGACAGGCAATACAAGCGGCCTTGCTCATCGAAGCGTGGCTGTTGCAGCGATTCGTCCTGCCCGGCGATGCAGCATGCCGGGCCCCAGGCGCCAGAAGGTTCGCGTTCCCGGCACATCAGGCGGGTGACGGTCCAGGGTTGGGCCGGGCGGTCCCATTCGATCCAGGCCAGTCGGCAGCCGTCTGGACTCAGCGTGGGGGAGGCGTAGAAGTCGGCTCCTTCGGCCAGGATTTGCCGATGCTCCGTCGAGAGGCTCACCAGGCGATGCACGACCTGTTCGCCATGCTGCTCTTCGACGGCCAGCACCTGGCCGGCCTGCCATTGCACATCACCATAGCGGCAGTCGTCGGCGTGGGTAAGCGGGCGTGGTGGGCTGCCATCCAGGGCCTGCAGGTAGACCTGCTGGTCCTTTTCGTTGACGAACACCAGCCCGTTGTCGCCCAGGCAGAAGCTGCCGCCACCGTACTCATAGACCCGGCTACGCACACTGAACCCGTCCGGGGTCAGGCAGCGGGCCTGCTGATCGCGCCAGTGCCAGACCCGGCAGGCGCCATCGGCGGGGCGGAACTCGTTCCAGAACACACCTTGCGCGCCGACCTTGAGCTCGGCGAAATCGGTGCCGGCGGCCACCGCCTGGGCGGCGCTGAACTCAGCCACGGGCGATGACATGGGAATTGCGCTCGTTGCGGAAGGTCATCTGTTCGATCTCCAGCGTTGCGTGTTCGGCCTCCTCGCGGGCGTTGAGGATGATGCCATGGTCCGGCGACTTGCCGCACACCGGGTCCGCCTTGCTGGCGTCGCCGGTGAGCATGAAGGCCTGGCAACGGCAGCCGCCGAAGTCCTTTTCCTTCTCGTCGCACGAGCGGCACGGCTCGGGCATCCAGTCATAGCCGCGGAAGCGGTTGAAGCCGAATGAGTCGTACCAGATATGCCGCAGGTCGTGGTCACGTACATTGGGGAACTGCACCGGCAGTTGGCGCGCGCCATGGCAGGGCAACGCGGTGCCATCCGGCGTGATGGTCAGGAACAGGCTGCCCCAGCCGTTCATGCAGGCCTTGGGGCGCTCTTCGTAATAATCCGGGGTGACGAAGATCAGCTTGCACGGCTTGCCTTCGGCCTTGAGCTTGTCCCGGTACTCGTTGGTGATGCGCTCGGCCCGCTCCAGCTGGGCGCGGGTCGGCAGCAGGCCCAGGCGGTTGAGGTGCGCCCAGCCGTAGAACTGGCAGGTGGCGAGTTCGACGAAGTCGGCCTCCAGGGCCAGGCACAGCTCGATGATGCGGTCGATCTTGTCGATATTGTGCCGGTGGGTGACGAAGTTGAGCACCATCGGGTAGCCATGGGCTTTCACCGCCCGGGCCATCTCCAGCTTTTGCGCGAAGGCTTTCTTCGAGCCTGCCAGCAGGTTGTTCACCTGCTCGTCGCTGGCCTGGAAGCTGATCTGGATATGGTCCAGCCCGGCCTGCTTGAACGCGGCGATCTTCTGCTCGGTCAGGCCGATGCCGGAGGTGATCAGGTTGGTGTAGTAGCCCAGGCGACGGGCTTCGCCGATCAGCTCGGCGAGGTCCTGGCGCACCAGCGGCTCGCCGCCGGAGAAGCCGATCTGCGCCGCGCCCATCTCGCGGGCCTCGGCCATCACCTTGAACCACTGCTCGGTGCTCAGCTCCTTGCCCTGCTCGGCGAAGTCCAGCGGGTTGGAGCAGTACGGGCACTGCAGCGGGCAGCGGTAGGTGAGTTCGGCCAGCAGCCACAGCGGCAGGCCTACTGGTACCTCAGGCGAGGGTGATCCAGTGTTCGGCACGGGCCACCTCCATGAATTGCTCGATGTCGTCGGCGACTTCGGGCACACCGGGGAATTGCCGCTCGAGTTCGGCGATGATCGCCGCGACATCGCGCTGGCCATCGATGAGCCCGCCGATCAGCCCAGCGCTGTCGTTGAGCTTGATCATCCCCTCGGGGTACAGCAGCACATGGCCCTTCTGCGCCGGCTCGTACTGGAAACGGTAGCCGGGGCGCCAGGCGGGCACCTGTTGACGGTTGAAGCTCATAAGGCGATCCCCTTGTGCCAGACCCGCTCGCGGGTGACGCTGTGGTAGGGCGGGCGGTTCAGTTCATAGGCCATGCTCATGGCGTCGAGCATGCTCCACAGGATATCCAGCTTGAACTGCAGGATCTGCAGCATGCGCTCCTGGCCCTCGCGGGTGGTGTAGTGCGCCAGGGTGATCGCCAGGCCGTGTTCCACATCGCGCCGGGCTTGGCCCAGGCGGGTGCGGAAGTATTCGTAGCCGGCTGGGTCGATCCACGGATAGTGCTGCGGCCAGCTGTCCAGGCGCGACTGGTGGATCTGCGGGGCGAACAGTTCGGTCAGCGAGCTGCTGGCAGCTTCTTGCCAGCTGGCGCGGCGGGCGAAGTTGACGTAGGCGTCGACCGCGAAGCGCACGCCGGGCAGCACCAGCTCCTGGCTGCGCAGCTGGTCGGGGTCCAGGCCCACGGCCTGGCCGAGGCGCAACCAGGCCTCGATGCCGCCGTCCTCGCCGGGCGCACCATCGTGGTCGAGCAGGCGCTGGATCCACTCGCGGCGCACTTCGCGGTCCGGGCAGTTGGCCAGGATCGCCGCATCCTTCATCGGGATGTTGACCTGGTAGTAAAAGCGGTTGGCCACCCAGCCCTGGATCTGCTCGCGGCTGGCGCGGCCTTCATACATCGCCACATGGTAGGGGTGATGGATGTGGTAGTAGGCGCCCTTGGCGCGCAGGGCCTGCTCGAATTCGGCGGGGGACATCGGCGTTGCGTCGCTCACAGGGCCTCCTTACAACTCGATGCTCATGCCATCGAAGGCGACTTCCACGCCCCGGCGCTGCACTTCGGCGCGTTCCGGCGAGTCTTCGTCGAGGATCGGGTTGGTGTTGTTGATGTGGATAAGCACCTTGCGCTGGCGCGGGAAGCCGTCCAGCACCTCGAGCATGCCGCCTGCGCCGTTCTGCGCCAGATGACCCATCTCGCGGCCGGTGCGGGTGCCGACGCCGCGGCGCTGCATTTCATCATCCTCCCACAGGGTGCCGTCGACCAGCAGGCAGTCGGCGCCGTGCATCATCTCCAGCAGCTTGGCGTCGACCTGGCCCAGGCCCGGTGCGTAGAACAGCTTGCCGCCGGTACGGGTGTCCTCCACCAGCAGCCCGAGGTTGTCGCCCGGGTGCGGGTCGAAACGGTGCGGGGAATAGGGCGGCGCGGCACTTCGCAGCGGGAAGGGGGTGAAGCGCAGGTTCGGGCAGGCATCGATGACGAAGCTGCCTTCGAGCTCGATGCGGTTCCACACCAGGCCGCCGTTCCAGTGGCTGAGCATGTTGAACAGCGGGAAGCCGGTAGTCAGGTCCTGGTGAACCATGTCGGTGCACCACACCTGGTGTGGGCAGCCCTCGCGCAGGCTGAGCAGGCCGGTGGTGTGGTCGATCTGGCTGTCGAGCAGGACGATGGCGTCGATACCGGTGTCGCGCAGGGCGCGGGCCGGCTGCATCGGCGCGAACGCCTGGAGCTGGGCGCGGATGTCCGGTGAGGCATTGCACAGGATCCAGTGCTCGCCGTCGTCGGACAGGGCGATGGACGACTGGGTGCGCGCCGTGGCGCGCAGGGTACCGTCACGGTAGCCCTTGCAGTTGACGCAGTTGCAGTTCCACTGGGGGAACCCGCCACCGGCGGCGGAACCGAGGATCTGGATGTACATGGTTACTCTCTAGCCGCAAAGGTTGGCCCGAAAGCCGTATCGGAAAAACGCAAACGCCCCGGCGGGCCGGGGCGTCGAACCGCGCAGCCGCTTAACGGTTGGCGAAGTACATGGTCACTTCGAAGCCGATACGCAGGTCAGTGTATGCAGGTTTGGTCCACATGGGCTTGCTCCTTCCGGATGGGGTTTGGGGTGGTCGGCTCACTATTGGGTACTCCCCGGAGAGAGAGGTTCCATTGGCCGAGATTGCGCTATCTTACAAGAAAAATTTGTACCGAAAGGTTAATTCTTCGAAAAGCGCCATTGCATTTACGGTAACAATCCCGCCATTTTTTTATAGCCATTCGGCGTCCGGGGCACTGGCGTTGGCCAAGCATAGCCAACCGTGCCTTGCATCGAGCAACTGCTGGAGCAACGCATCCAACTGGCCTTGTTCGACATTGAGGATAGACCCTCGCATGCGCGACAGGTCGGCATTGTGTGTCGCGATATGTGCCTGCCAGGCCCATTGCGTGACATCGGCGTTGGTCATCGCTGTCTCGTCGAACTGATCGGCCAGCTGCGCTCGCGCCGCTGGGGCCAGCGCGACGCCCTGGCGCAGGAGGTCCAGCAGATGGCCCAGGATCTGTGCGTGGCTGGCGTGCGGCGATTGCACGCCGAACAGCAGCCCGGCGTAGCCTTCGATCTGACGAAAGGCGCTGAATACCGCGTAACCCAGCTGCAGCTCGACGCGCAGGCGCTGATAGACCGGACCTTGTAACACGTGCGCGAGCAGTCGACCGGCTGCCTGCAGATCAGCCGGCAGCGGGCAGAACAGCAACAGCGCGGGCTCGCTGCCCAAGGTCGGTAATTGCCGCCAGTGGCGTCCGAGGATCGGGCGCGCTGGCGAGGGGGCGATCGGTTGTCCCATGAGGCCTTGCAGTGCCGTGCCCAAGGCGCCCTGTTGGGCGGGGGCGAACCCTTGTGCCAATCCCTGCCAGCGTGCCTGCTGCCAGAGTGCGTCGAGCTGCGACTGGTCCAGGGTGCAGGCTGGCTGCGGTTGCTTTTCACCCGTCAGTAAGGCGTCCGGCAGTGCCTTCAGCAGGGCACGGATCGGAATCAGCGGCGGTTCGGCTGCCGCTGGCGAGTGCCAATGCTCCCAGGCTGGCGCGCGCAGCAAGGTCAGGGCTTCCTGCGTGGCATTGATCACGGCCAGCGGGTGCCCCGCGAGGCGCAACTGCCAGTAATCGCCAATGGCCTCGAAGCCCAGTCGCAACGCTGCCTGATCGGCACGCTCGCGCAGGGGTTGCAGACTGTGTTGCAGAACGACCTGCATGCGCTGACGCAGCGGCGAAGGAATGTGCCAACGCAGGTCGAGGCTCGCAAACTGGCGAGAGGGCGGCAGGCAGTCACCGAGACCAAGTCCTGCTGGCAACGGCGTGTTGATCATGGGAAGTTCGGTTGCCAGCAGCGCTTCATCGGGGGGCAATTGCCAGTCTCCGGCATCCGAGGAAGGCAGGTCCCACAGCAGTGCAGCGAAGGCTTCCAGGCCTTGTGTCCCGAGCCCTGCGAAAGGCCGGTCGGCACTGTCGCGCTGGGCCAGTTCCAGTGCGCTGGCAGCCTGTTCATGGCGTTGCTGCAGGTGGGTGAAACGGTCGTTCAGCAGCTTGTGGTCCTGTTGTCGCAGAAAACCCAGCCAGCCGTGCAGCAACTCCCGGGTCTTGTCCAGGCAGGCCTGGTCCGACAGCTGCAGCTGGACATGCCAGAGCAACTGCCCGGCATGGGCGTGGAGTTGTTGCGCCTTGCAGCCCTGCAGCCAGCCGCGCTGGCGCAAGGCATTCAGCCAACCACCGGGCCGGCTGTCGGTGAGCTGGTCCAGCAGCAGTTCGAGCGCTTGCTCCGCGCCGTCCGGCAGTCCGTCATGGGCGAACAGCAGGTCGTGGCGGTTGCCCCAGGCGTCTGGTTGGTGCAATGGCGCGCCGAGCAAGGCGGGTGGCTGTACCCGGGCGACGCGTGCGCCGTTTGCGAACAGGCCACCGAACTGCCTGCCCAGGTGCGCCAGTTCATCCAGCGACTGCGGGCCAGCCAGGCTCAGGGTGAGTTGCCCGCCTTGGTAGAAGTCATGGTGGAACTGCCTCAGCCCTTGCTGGAAAGCCTGGCTTTCCAGCGGCAGGCTGTGCCGGTTGCCGGCGTGAAAGCCGCTCAGCGGATGGCGTGCCGACACCGACTGCAACAGGGCGAACTGGCGCTGGGTCTCGGGGTTGCGCGACCAGGCGATGAACTCGGCATGGATCACCTCGCGCTCGCGGCGCTGGCGTTCGATGGCGAAGTCCGGCTCGGCGAGCATCTGGCACAGACGCTCCAGTCCACCGGCCAACGCTACGGGGGGCACGTCGAAGAAGAAGTCGGTGGTGCGTTCGCGGGTACTGGCGTTGACCTGGCCGCCCAGGCCCTGGACGTAGCGCATCAGGCCGTCGTCCAGCGGAAAACGCCTGTTGCCGAGGAAGAACAGATGTTCGAGAAAGTGCGCCAGGCCCGGCCAGCGCGCGGGTGCGTCGTGGCTGCCGGCATGCACCCGCAACGCTGCCGCCGCACGCTTGAGGCGTGGGGCGTGGCGCAGGGTCAGGTGCAGGCCGTTGGCGAGGGTGAGGTGGCGAATGGCGTCGGACATGACGCCATGCTAGCGCGCAATGCCGAGGTTGTCTGGTCTGGTCTTTTCGCTGTCAATGCAGATCCCGACGCAGGTCCGCCAGGTAGGGAAACGCCTCCCGCCCTTTCAATACCCGCTCGCGTTGCAGGTCCGCCAGCAACAGCCCCTCTTCGTCCCCGGCCATCACCAGCACATCGCCATCCGGCCCGACGATGCTGCTCTGCCCGCAATACCGGATCTCGCCCTCGCTGCCGCAGTAGTTGGCGTACACCAGATAACACTGGTTCTCCTGCGCCCGCGAGCGCACGGTCACCTGGCAGACGAAATCGTAGGGCGCCATGTTCGCCGTCGGCACCAGGATCAGCTCGGCACCGTTCAGCGCCAGGCGCCGGGCGTTCTCCGGGAACTCGATGTCGTAGCAGATCAGCAGCCCGACCTTCCAGCCGTCCAGCTCGACCACCGGGAAGTGATCGGCGCCCGGGCTGAACATCGAGCGGTCCAGCTCGCCGAACAGGTGGGTCTTGCGGTAGTTGCACAGGCTGCGGCCATGGGCGTCGATCAGTTGCACGCTGTTGTGGATCGACCCGTCGTCGGCCCGCTCCGGATAGCCATAGACGATGGCGATCCGGTGCGCCTGGGCGATCTCGACGACGCTCATGGCCGAGGGGCCGTCCTCGGCCTCGGCCAGGCGTTCCACCTGGTCCAGGCCGATGTTGTAGCCACTGAGGAACATCTCCGGGCACACCAGCAACTGCGCGCCTTGAGCGGCGGCCTGCTGGGCCTGGTGCTGCAGGCGCTCGAGATTGCCGGGCACGTCCAACGGCTTGGGCGTGCCCTGGAACAGGGCGATGCGCATGGCGCTACTCCTTCGCTCAGTCGGCCAGGGCGATCGGGCCGATCTCGTGGAACACATCGCCCGGGCCGGGGTTGTCCGGGTGGGTCTGGCCCCCGAAGTGGTTCATGATACCCCACACCGCATTGAGCGAAGTCTGCACCGCGCCTTCCACCCAGGCCGGGGTCCACGACACGTCGTCACCGGCGATGAAGATGCCGCGCTGTTCGGCGGGCATGTCCTGCTGCATGAAGTGCGCGTACATGCGCTGGTTGTAGCGGTAGTGGCCCGGCAGCGCGCCCTTGAAGGCGCCGAGGAAGTGCGGGTCGGCTTCCCACGAGATGGTGATCGGGTCGCCGATGATATGCCCGGCGATATCGGTCTTGGGGTAGATCTTCTTCAGCGCGTCGAGGGCCAGTTGCACGCGTTTTTCGGTCGGGTGCGGCAGCATCTTCAGGGCGTCGCTCATCCAGGCGTAGGACAGGCAGATCACCCCCGGCTTGTCGTCGCCGTTGTCGAACAGGTAGGTGCCGCGGGTCAGGCGATCGGTGAGGGTCATGCTCATCAGGTCGCGACCGGTTTCCGGGTCCTTGTCCTTCCAGAACGGCCGGTCGACCATGACGAAGGTCTTCGACGACTGCATGTAGCGGGTGCGGTCCAGGGCCATCCACATCTTCTGCGAGAACAGCGACTCCTCGCAGTCGATCTGGGTGGTCAGCAGCCAGCTCTGGCAGGTGGTGAGCACTGCCGCGTAGTGGCGCACGTCACCGTAGTTGTCAGTGACCGCCAGGCGACCATCGCTGGCCCGGGCGATGCGCTTGACCCCGGTACGCGGCGCGCCGCCGTGCAGGCCGCTGAGGCTGGTGCCGGCCGGCCAGTGGGCGCAATGTTCCGGCACATGGCGCCAGATGCCCTGCGGCACCTGCTCGACGCCGCCGACCACCAGGTGCTGGTGATCGTCGCAGTTGGTCATCACCACGCGGAAGATTTCCAGCATCGAGTTGGGGAAGTCCGAGTCCCAGCCGCCGGTGCCGAAGCCGACCTGGCCAAACACTTCGCGGTGCTGGAAGCTCAGCTTGGCGAACGAGCGCGAGGTGGCGACGAAATCATAGAAGGTGCGGTCGTCCCACAGCGGTACCAGCTTGTTCCACAGGTCCTTGAGGCGCGGCACGTCGCGGTCGCGAATGGCCTGCTGGATATCGCCGAACTGCGCGCCGCTCTCCAGAGCGTCGGCCCAGGCGTCGGCCACTTCGTGGAACAGCTGCGGCAGGTCGGCGGACTTCTCGGCGTAGTAGGTCTGGCCTTCCAGGTCGATGACCGTGCTGCCCGAAGCCGGGGTCAGCGGGTTGGGGAAGGGCTTGGTCTCCAGGCCCAGCTTGTCGACGTAGTGGTAGAACGCCGTGGACGACACCGGGAAGCGCATGCCGCCCAGTTCGGCGACGATGCCGTCGGTGCCGTTGAATGCCTGCGAGCGCAGCCGGCCACCCAGCTTGGAGGCCTCGTACACCACGGGCTTGAGCCCCAGCTTCATCAGTTCGTAGGCCGCCACCAGCCCGGCGATGCCGCCACCGACGATCGCCACCTCTTCGCCATGGCGCTCCTTGGGAATGCTGCCCAGACCGGCCGGGTGCTCCAGCCAGTCGTCGAAGGCGAAGGGGAAGTCGGGGCCGAAGATGGTGATGGGTTTCTTGCCGTCGGCGGGGTGGCGGTTTTTCTTGTTCATGTAATGACCTTGCCAGGGGCTGCGCAGGGGGCGGAGCCTGAGTATAGAGAATGCCTGGTGGCCATTTTATGAAGTGGGGTGTTCGTAATTAAGGTGCAGATTGGCGTCGTTATGTGCTTTGTTTCGTCTTAATGGGTTAGTGATTTTAAATAGTGACGATTTCTTGCTGGAAGGTGTTCGGCGTTGGCCTTGTGGTGTTCTTGAGAACGAGCGCCGCCCGCGCGGCGCTCGATTTCATAGGCGCTGTAATACTCTCGGCGGACACCTGGAGGCCTTCACGCCATCAACTCGCGGGGGTGAGTCCATTTCCTACAGACGGATAATTTTTCGAGACCTATCCTACAAGTCCTGTCGCTCCGGTCTGGCTGTGCGGGTAAGTCTTCGCGGTTAACTTCAGCCGGTCACCGCCTATTCGGTGATCGGGCGTGAGAACCCGGCGATCAAATTGGAGGCATGCTGTCATGGCAGCTGTGCGCGGGCAGGTTCTGCCTGGCCGGAATGTAGCCTCCAACTTCGCCGGTTCTCACCCCGCGCATGGCTGCCACCCATTCCCGTGAGAAGGTTGCGTGGTGGCCTCCTTGAGCCGGTAATGGAGGCAATACCAATGAAAAAGATCGTCCCCGACCCACCTCTCGCCCTGAACCCAACCACCGAGCAGTCCTCCTGCTCCTGCCAGTCCAGTCATCCCCCCATCTTCACCGTGCGCCCCGGCGTCGATGCCGCCGACGCCCTGGTCCACGCCAGCATGCTGGCCCGGGCCATCCAGGAAATCGCCGACGACTACGCCCAGCACCATGCCCCCGAAGCGGGGCGGGCGATGATCTGGTCGATCCTGCATTCGGCGGAAACGGTACGCGCGCTGCTGGAAGGGCTGCTCGACGCGATGGAGGCCTGAGGGCCGGGGGCCGCGGTCAGCCCGGCTGGCCGCGGTCCACCTTGCTGCTGAGGATGATCGATGTGGTGGTCTTCTCCACCCCGTCGAGGCTACCGATCAGGTCGAGCAACTGGTCCAGTTGCTCCGGCGAGTCGCTGAGCAGCCAGGCCACGTAGTCGAACTCGCCACTGACCGCGCACAGTTGCTGGACCTGCCCCATGGCGCTGAGGTGGCGCACGATGTCCTTGCCCGAACGCGGCTGCGCCTTGATCCCCACGTACGCCTG
This sequence comes from Pseudomonas sp. BW16M2, assembly GCF_014268865.1. Lineage (NCBI taxonomy): Bacteria > Pseudomonadati > Pseudomonadota > Gammaproteobacteria > Pseudomonadales > Pseudomonadaceae > Pseudomonas > Pseudomonas sp. BW16M2. Next base: position 193,759 of record NZ_JABWRI010000003.1, read on the forward strand.
CAGGCCGCCGCCGATCAGGCGCTGCCCCAGGCGCACGCCATAGCCGGTGATCACCTTGTTGCGCTCCAGGCGCTCGAGCCGCGAGTTCACCGTGGTGCGGGCGATGCCCAGCTGGCGGGCGAGGGTGGCGACACTTTCGCGGGCATTGATCTGCAGCAGCGCGATCAACTGGCGATCGATGGCGTCAAGGGCGATGGAGGAGGTGGCCGGCATGGTAGGTCTCTTTTGTCGAGCTGCTAGCCTATGCAAGCGTGACCGCTTCGCGCAAGGCGCACAGAGGCGTCCGGGGCTGGCATTGCGCCGACAAGACGGTACGATGGCAGGCCGCTGCCATCGGGCAGCCTGGACCATGGCAGGAGTGATTGACCCATGAAGTTCAAGGACTGGTACTGGCGGCGATGGATTCGCCAACACGGTTGCAAGGTGAGCACAGGCATTTCCAAGTTCGGCAAGCGGGCGAAGCTGGCGCTCGAGGCCGAAGTGCGCATTGGCGATGTGGCGGTCAGCGCCGCCACCCTCGACGTCTCGATCGGGGCTCATACCTATATCCGCAGCGGCGGTTCGCTGCAGGTGGTCGAATCGATCGGGCGTTACTGCTCCATTGGCAGTGCGGTGGTCATCGGCCAGGAAAAATACGCTCACCCCACCGACTGGCTGAGTTCCCACCCTTTCCAGTTCACCGGCACCCAGTGGCAATACGAACCGCCGAGCACACCGGCGCGTATCGGTCACGACGTGTGGATCGGCGAGGGCGCGATGATCATGGAAGGTGTCGAGGTGGGCACGGGCGCGATCATCGCCACCCGCGCCCTGGTCACCCGGGACGTACCGCCCTACGCGGTGGTGGCGGGCTTTCCGGCGAAGATCGTGCGCTATCGATACCCAGAGGCGATGATCGAGCGCCTACTGGCATCGCGCTGGTGGGAGCGCGATACCCGGCAGTTGCTGGAGCTGCCGCTGCATGACCCTGCCGCCTGTCTTGATCGGATCAGCGGGCTCGGTGAGGCAAGTTACGCGAGGATCGAGATTTCGCGGCGTGGCTGCAAGGTGCTGACGTCGGCTTGAATTGCCGGGAATCTGTCACGACCGGGGCTGCTGCGCAGCCCTGATCGGATTTGATCAACGTGACGCACTGGTCTGCGCCGTGGCGCAAGGCGACTTCAGGCCAGCAGTCATGCTCTCGACGTTGTCGAGCATCTGGTTGCCTTTGTTGACCTTCTGCGCGTTCTCCGCAAGCTGCATGCGTTGGTCATAGGTGGCCGAGGTGCCATTCATGCTGTTCTTGGTTTCGAGCACGGAGTTGGCGATGCTGAGCAGGCTGCGGCCGGTGGAGATCAGGTTGTCGGTCGCACTGGGCGTGCACGGGGCGTTGCCGCCGGCCATCTGGCTGGGCTGCTGGCCCTGGTTGTAGGAGCCCGGTGCCACGCAACCTGCGAGCGTGGCCAGCATCGGTACAACGAGCAGGGCCCCAAGCGTTCCTTGGATGTTCATGTGACGTTCCCTCGATCACTGGGCTCCGACCCGGTGCCGAAGCGATGGAGGGATTCTAGAAACGCGGCAGTGATGGCGAAATAGAACGAGTGTGCTAAAGGCACTTTGCCGCTGGTCAGAGCGACCCGAGCTATAAATCCAGGGACTGCAACGGAATACCCAGCGCCGCGGCGATCTTCTCGCGGGTAGCCTTGCGTGGCCGTTCGGCCGATTCCTGCTGGGCATAGGCCGACTGGGAAATACCCAGGCGCTCTGCCACTTGAGCCTGGGTGAGATCCAGGTGCTTGCGCCACGCGCCAATGGGGGTCAAACCGTCTTTGACCATGTAGCCCACGACTGCATTGGGTACCAGGTCATCCTTCGGGCGGCTGGCGATGTAGTCGGCGTAAGGGAGCACGACGAAGGCTGGCCGGCCATCCGCCCCGTTGATGATCTGTACGTTAGTAGGTGTGCTCATCGCGCTTCTTGACCTCTTCGATGTTTACGATCTTCACGCCGCCGTCCCAGTCGAAAAGGATGCGGTAGTTTCCGACCCGCAGCCTGTAGCCATACTGATGATTGACCAGTGTCTTGACGTTCTGGACGTTCGGCATGTGGGCCAGTGCCTGGGTGGCATCGTAGATCTTCGGCTGATCGGCCTTGTTGACCTTCCTGAGCTGTTTGACTGCCTTGCGTGACCAGCTGATCGTGCTCATGCCCATTCCACCTTGCTCCCAAGGTTGAATTATAAGTTATTTATAAGTGTTGTCGAGGTGGGGAGGCGGTTCCGGTTGGCATGAAGGGCTCGCTGGGGCGGGGTAGGGCTGACAAAAACACGAAAGCCGCGCAGTTCGGGGCTTTGAAGGTGGTGGGCCCACACGGACTCGAACCGTGGGTGGTTACTGGTGTTTAGCGTAATTTGGCGAAATGGGTGGAAGCTGGGCACTGTACTGCCAGTGTATTGTTTTTTGTACCGCGGAGCGGTCAGGTTTTTCGGCCATGACGTTGTTCTCCTGGTAAAAGTGTGATCAAGGTTGTTGCAAGGTGGCAATTACACACCTAAGATGCCCGCCTTCTCTCACCCGACAGCAAAGGAGGTACATCATGCAACAGTCGATCACCCTTTGCAGGTCGCGCCTGGCTTGAACGCATTCGCCGCTACTCGTTAGCGGTACCGCAACGCCCGGCCTCTGGCCTGCCAATCCGAACATCTTTTTGTTTCAACCCATCAGGATTGGACTATGGGCACTTGCATTCGCAATTTGTCCGACGGCGCCGTATTGGTCGCCGCGGACGACACCTGGATCGAAGGAAAAGCGATCCAACAACTCGAAACCACCGCTCGCCTAGGGGGCATGCATCGGGTGGCCGGCATGCCGGACCTGCATCCGGGGCGTGGCTATCCGGTCGGCGCGGCATTCTTTTCCGTGGGGCGTTTGTACCCGGCGCTGGTCGGCAATGACATCGGCTGTGGCATGGCGCTGTGGCGCACGGACATCCCGACCGCCAAGCTGCATCTGGACAAGCTGGAGAAACGCCTTGGCAACCTCGACCTGCCGCTCGACGAGACGTGGCAGGAGGCCGTCGCCAGCTTCGGTTTGCCTGCCACGGGGCACGAGCGTTCTCTAGGCACCATTGGTGGTGGTAACCACTTCGCCGAGCTGCAGCAGCTCGATGAAAGCTACGACGATGCGGCCCTGGCAGCCTTGGGCATCGAGCGCAAACACCTGCTGTTGCTGGTGCACAGCGGCTCGCGTGGTTTGGGCGAGGCGATCTTGCGTGAGCAGGTCGACCTGTTCGGTCATCACGGACTGGAGGCGGGCAGCGAGGCCAGCACTCATTACCTGGGCCGGCACGACGGCGCGCTGCGTTTTGCCGAAGCCAACCGTCAGTTGATTGCCCGGCGCATGCTCGACCGCTTGCGTGCCGATGGTGATGTACTGCTCGACATCAACCACAACCTGGTGTCGCCAGCGCAGGTCGACGGGCTCGATGGTTGGCTGCATCGCAAAGGCGCCACACCGTCGGATCAGGGGGCGGTGGTGATCCCTGGTTCGCGCGGCGACTACAGCTACTTGGTACAGCCGATCGCCGACGAGCGCAGCCTGTTGTCCCTGGCCCATGGCGCCGGACGCAAATGGATGCGCAGCGAGTGCAAGGACCGCCTCGCCTCGCGCTACAGCGTCGAGCAACTGAGTCGTACGGCACTAGGCAGCCGCGTGATCTGCGCCGACCGGGCGCTGATCTACGAGGAAGCGCCGGAGGCCTACAAGGCTATCGACTCGGTGGTGGGGGCCTTGCGTGAAGCGGGGTTGGTTCGCGTGCTGGCACGACTGAAACCGGTGCTCACCTACAAGACGCGCGGAGGGTGCTGCTGATGATCCTACTGCAACTCTCGGCGGCTCAGGGGCCGGAAGAATGTGCCCTGGCAGTGGCCAAGGCATTGCTCAGGCTGCAGGCCGAAGCGGATGCCCAGGCCGTGGCGGTACAGATACTCGAAGAAGAGCCGGGGCCGCGGCGCGGTACCTTGCGCTCGGTGTTGCTGGCACTGGATGGCGAGCAGGCCGAGCGCCTGGCGGATCACTGGACGGGCTCGCTGCAATGGACGTGCAGCAGTCCGTACCGGCCGGGGCATGCGCGCAAGAACTGGTTCTTTGGGGGCGCACGGTTTGCGCCACCGGCACCGGAATTGGCGAGCGAGATCCACTTCGAGACCTTGCGTTCGTCCGGGCCGGGTGGTCAGCATGTCAACACCACCGACTCGGCAGTGCGCGCCACGCACCTGGCCAGCGGCGTCAGCGTCAAGGTACAGAGCGAGCGTAGCCAGCACGCCAACAAACGCTTGGCGCTGCTGCTCATCGGTCAACGCCTGGCGCAGCAGGCAGAGCAGGTCGACAGCGAACTGCGCGCGGAGCGGCGGTTGTTCCATCACCGCATCGAGCGTGGCAATCCACGTCGGGTGTTTCGTGGCGAGCGCTTCGAGCCGGCTGACGAGTAGATTGTGTGCGAGACCATAGGACTGTATCTGAGGTGGTCCCGCCAAAAACACGAAAGCCGCGCAGTGCGCGGCTTTCAGTTTGGTGGGCCCACACGGACTCGAACCGTGGACCAAAGGATTATGAGTCCTCTGCTCTAACCGACTGAGCTATAGGCCCTCAGCAGGTGCGCAGGATTATAACGAGGGTTTCGATAGCGTGCCATCCGAAAGATCCGTTTGTGCTATGCGAAGAAAGGTCGCCGCGAACTCGTTCGGTGGCAGTGGCAGGCTGACGATGTAGCCTTGGATCTGCTCGCAGCCTTCGGCGGCCAGGAAGCGTTGCTGCGCCTGGTTTTCCACGCCTTCGGCAATGATCGTCAGCTGCATGCTGCGGCCCAGGGCGATGATGGCGCGGGCGATGGCGGCGTCGTGGGGATCGTCCGGCAGGCCGCGGATGAACGACTGGTCGATCTTGAGGATGTCCAGCGGCAGGCGCTTGAGGTAGCTGAGCGAGGAGTAGCCGGTGCCGAAGTCGTCGATGGCCAACTGCACGCCCAGCAGCTTGAGCTGATGCAGCACGCTCAGCGCTTCCTCGGCCTGGCTCATGATGAAGTTCTCGGTGATCTCCAGCTGCAGGTCGCCGGCCTTGAGCTGATAGCTGCGCAGCAGCTGTTCGATACGCCGGGCCAGGCTGGGCTGGCGCAACTGGGCACCGGCCAGGTTGATCGAGAGCGGGCCAAAGGCATGGTAGGCCTTCTTCCAGGCGTGCATCTGCCGGCAGGCCTGCTCCAGCACCCAGTCGCCGAGCTGCAGGATGGTGCCGTTCTCCTCGGCCAGGTGGATGAACTGCTCGGGCGGCACTTCGCCGAAAGTGGGATGGGTCCAGCGGACCAGCGCCTCTGCGCCGACCAGGCTCTGGGTCTTGAGGCTGAACTTGGGCTGATAGCACAGGCTCAGCTCGTTGCGCTCGATGGCGCGGCGCAGCTCGTGTTCCAGGGCAATGCGTTCGCTGGCCTGGGTGGTGAGCTCGCGGGTGTAGGCCTCGACGCGGTTGCGACCCTTGGCCTTGGAACGGTACATCGCGGCGTCGGCGTTGCGGATCAGGCTGGCGACATCGGTACCGTCCTGCGGGTACAAGCTGATACCGATGCTGGCGCTGGTGAAGAACTCGTGCTCGCCGGCCTGGAACGGCGCGTGGAAGCCGGCCAGCAGCTTGTTGGCGATGGCGCTGGCATCACTGGGCTTGTGCAGGCCGGGCAGGAGGATGATGAACTCGTCGCCACCCAGGCGGGCCACGGTGTCCACGTCGCGCACCTGCTCCTTGAGGCGCTGGGCGATGCCCTTGAGCAGCAGGTCGCCCACCGGGTGGCCGAGGCTGTCGTTGATGTGCTTGAAGCGGTCGAGGTCGAGGAACAGCACCGCGCCCTGGCGGTTGGATATCTGGGCGCAGTTCAGCGCGGCCTGCAGGCGGCTTTCGAACAGGGCGCGGTTGGGCAGGCCGGTGAGCGGGTCGTGGTGGGCCTGGTAGTCGAGCTTGGCCTGGGCGTGCTTGAGGCTGGAGATGTCGGCGAACACGGCGACGAAGTGAGTGATCTCGCGCTCGTGGTTGCGCACGGCGCTGATGGTCAGCCAGCCGGGGTACAGTTCGCCGTTCTTGCGTTTGTTGAAGATCTCGCCCTGCCAGTGGCCCTCGGCGGTCAGCTGGTGCCACATGGCGGCGTAGAAGGCACTGTCGTGCTGGCCGGAGGCGAGCAGGCGTGGGGTCTGGCCGAGGGCTTCGATCTCGCTGTAGCCGGTGATCTCGCTGAAGGCGCGGTTGACCGCGCTGATACGCTGGTCGGTGTCGGTGATCAGCACGCCTTCGGCGGTGTTCTCGAACACCGTGGCGGCCAGCTGCAGCTTTTCCTGCATCAGGTGGCGCTCGGTGATGTCGCGGGCGATGGTCAGCATGCAGTCGACGCCGCCGATCGGCAGTGGCCGGGCGGACAGCTCGCAGAGACGGATCTGCCCGTCGCTGCGGCGGATATGGCAGCTGAAGTCGCGTACGAAACCGTCGCGCTGCAGTTGGTCGACCAGGCGCTGGCGCTCGTTGAGGTCGACCCAGATGCCCAGGTCCAGCGAGGTCTGGTCGACCGTGGTGCTGATGTCGTAGCCGGTCAGGCGGCAGAAACCTTCGTTGACCTCCAGCAGCAGGCCGTCGCTCTGGCGCGACAGCAGCAGCCCGTCGGGGGAGGCGTGGAAAGCCTTGGCGAACTTCTCCTCGGAGGTCTGCAACTGCTGCTGGGTTTCCTTGAGCTGGCTGATGTCGCGGATCGCCACCACCAGTGCCGGCATGTTGTCGAGTTCGAAGGTTTCGGCCGAGGTCAGGCCAGTGAACAGTTCGCCGTTGCTGCGCCGGAAGGTCATTTCCAGGTTGCGGATACCGCCCCGGTGCAGGCGTTCGAGCAATGCCGGGCCGGTACCGGCCACGCCCCACAGGCCGAGCTCGGTGGCGGTGCGGCCGATCACCTGGGTGGGATTCAGGCCGATCAGCTCCTCGAAGGCTTCGTTGACCTCCAGCAGGCAGCCATCGCTGTGCCGGGCAATGACCAGGATGTCCGGGCATTGCTGGAACACCGAGGCGAACTTCTGCTCCGACAGGCGCAGGGCATCCTCGGTGTGCTTGGTTTCACTGATGTCGATCATCAGCCCACGCATCAGCGGCTTGTGGCCGTGCTCGATCATGCTGACGATGTTGCGCACCCACAGGGTATGGCCGTCGGCGCGGATCACCCGGTAGTCGAGGCTGTGGTCGCGCCCGGCCGCTGTCTCGCTGTCGCAGTAGGCCTGCGCCCAGAGGGCGTCCTCCGGGTGCAGGATGCTGCGCCAGAAGCCGGGCTTGAGCCATTCCCCCGTGGGGTAGCCGAGCAGGTCCTCGGCGTGGGGCGAGACATAGCTGTAGCTGAAGTCGTTGGCGTCGGCTTCCCAGGCCACCGCCGACAGGCTCTCGATCAGGCCGCGATAGTGGTACTCGCTGCTGCGCAGTTCCTGCTCCAGGGCGATGCGCCGAGAAATCTCCGAGCTCAGGCGGCGGTTGATGCGGATCACCACCGCCAGGATGGCCATCAGCACCAGCACCGCCGGCAGGCCGTAGAGCAGGACATCGTGCCAGAAGGTCCGCTGGTCGACGACGTTGCCCACCCAGCGTTGCTGGATTCGGCTGACTTCGCTGCTGCTCATGTCGGCCATCACCTTGTCGAGGATGCCGACCAGCACCTTCTGCTGGCGGGGCACGGCCATGGCCAGTTGATAGCGGTAGGGCGTTTCGCCGCTGACGTACAGGCCGTCCAGCTTGAGTTGGCGCAGGCTCCAGATGCTCGAGGCGAGGTCGCCGACCACCGCGTCCACCTCGTCGGTGGCCAGGGCCTGCAGGGTCGAGCTGACGTTGGGCATGGCCACCAGGTTGAGGTCGGGGTGGTGGGTACGCAGCAGTTCGTGGGGCGCGTAGTTTTCCACTACGGCGATCTTCAGGCCGTAGAGGTCCTTGAGGTTGCGTGGTTGCGCGCCGCCGGAGTGGGCGAGGATGACGATCGGGAAGTCCAGGTAGGGGCGGGTGAAGGCCAGGTAGTTCTGGCGCTCCGGGGTGGACATGATCCCGGGAAGCAGGTCGAGACGGTTGCTGCGTGCCTGTGCGAGCACTTCGGTCCAGCTGCTGGGCTCGATCGGCTTGAGGGTGATCCCCAGGCGTTCCTGGATCAGGGCGATGTAATCGGCGGCCAATCCCTGGTAGCGACCTTCCTGGTCGCGAAATTCGAACGGCGGCCATGAAGCATCGACGCCCAGGCGCAGCTGCGGGTGGGCGCTGAGCCAGGCTTGTTCCTCGTCGGTCAGGGTCAGGGCGCCGGCCGTTGTGTTCCAGGCGAGCAGGAGCAGCAACAGGAAGGCCGGCATCATGGGCATAGCGGCCTCTCGATCAGGGGGACTGATTCGAGTGTAGACGGGCATCTCGCCCGCTGGGTAGACAGTGGCAACGACCTTCTGTCACATAAGAAAAACCCCGGCCTGGGCCGGGGTTCGTCTTTACTCGTCGAGGAAGGAGCGCAGATGCTCGCTTCGCGTCGGGTGGCGCAGCTTGCGCAGCGCCTTGGCTTCGATCTGACGGATCCGCTCGCGGGTCACGTCGAACTGCTTGCCTACCTCTTCGAGGGTGTGGTCGGTGTTCATGTCGATGCCGAAACGCATGCGCAGCACCTTGGCTTCGCGCGCGGTCAGGCCCGAGAGCACGTCACGGGTCGCTTCCTTGAGGCTTTCGACTGTGGCCACGTCGATCGGGGACTGCATGGTCGAGTCCTCGATGAAGTCGCCCAGGTGCGAATCTTCGTCGTCACCGATCGGGGTCTCCATGGAGATCGGCTCTTTGGCGATCTTCAACACCTTGCGGATCTTGTCCTCAGGCATCTCCATGCGCTCGCCCAGCTCTTCCGGGGTCGGTTCGCGACCCATTTCCTGCAGCATCTGCCGGGAAATGCGGTTGAGCTTGTTGATCGTCTCGATCATGTGCACCGGGATACGGATGGTGCGCGCCTGGTCGGCGATCGAGCGGGTGATCGCCTGGCGGATCCACCAGGTGGCGTAGGTCGAGAACTTGTAGCCGCGACGGTATTCGAACTTGTCCACCGCCTTCATCAGGCCGATGTTGCCTTCCTGGATCAGGTCGAGGAACTGCAGGCCGCGGTTGGTGTACTTCTTGGCGATCGAGATCACCAGACGCAGGTTCGCCTCGACCATTTCCTTCTTGGCGCGGCGAGCCTTGGCTTCGCCGATGGACATGCGGCGGTTGATGTCCTTGATCTCGGCGACGGTCAGGCCGGTCTCGGTCTCGAGGTCGATCAACTTCTGCTGGCAGGCAACGATGGCGGCGTCCTTTTCACCCAGGGCGGCGGCCCACTTGGTGTTGCGCTTGGCCAGGTCACCGGACCAGGTCTGGTCGGTCTCGTTACTCGGGAACAGGCGCAGGAAGTCGGCGCGCGGCATGCGGGCGTCACGCACGCATAGCTGCATGATGGCGCGTTCTTGCTGGCGCAGGCGGTCAAGGGCGCCGCGTACACGCTCGACCAGTACGTCGAACTGTTTCGGTACCAGCTTGATCGGCATGAACAGGTCAGCCAAGGCCTGCATGGCGCCAATGCTTTCGGCGTGAGCGCGGCCGTGCTTCTTCAGCACCTTGAGGGTGATGACCAGCTGATCGTTGACGGCGCCGAAACGCTGGGCGGCGACGACCGGGTCCGGACCGCTTTCGGCCTCTTCCTCGTCATCGCTGCTTTCGGCGTTTTCGTCGTCTTCGTCTTCCTCTTCCTTCGCGGCAGCGGCCTTGGCACCTGGAATCGGTACTTCTTCGGTCGGCGCGGCGATGTTGTCGTCAGGGTCGATATAACCGCTGAGGACGTCGGACAGGCGGCCGCCTTCGGCGGTGACGCGATCGTATTCGCTGATGATGTAGTCGACGGTGCCCGGGAAGTGAGCGATGGCGCCCATGACTTCACGGATGCCTTCCTCGATACGCTTGGCGATTTCGATCTCGCCTTCGCGGGTCAGCAGCTCGACGGTACCCATTTCGCGCATGTACATGCGCACCGGGTCGGTCGTGCGGCCGATATCGGTCTCTACTGCCGCCAACGCTGCGGCGGCTTCTTCGGCTGCGGCTTCGTCGGTGTCGGCTTCCGCCAACAACAGGGCATCCGCATCCGGAGCACTCTCGAATACGTTGATCCCCATGTCGTTGATCATGCGGATGATGTCTTCCACCTGTTCCGGATCTGAAATATCCTCAGGCAGGTGGTCGTTGACCTCCGCGTAAGTCAGGTAGCCCTGCTCACGACCGCGGGTGATCAACTCTTTGATACGAGATTGCTGTTGCGCTTTTCCGGACATAACACCCTATCCACTGAAGGTCTTGGCGGGCAAAAAACAAGCCGAGGATTATACCCGAACCTGGACCTCACGCGCCAGATGAGGTCGGGTTTTGTGCGGGAACATTGCGGCTCAGCAGGGCGAGCAGCTGAGATTTCTCCTCTGTGCTCAGTTCACTTAGACGCGCTTTCCTGAGCAGATGTTCCAGGCTGCGCTCGCGTTGGCGAGCGGACAAACTAGTTATAGTGTCGAAAAACTGTTGTTCAAGGTTGTCGGCATCGATCAGCCATTCCTTTTCCGCCAGGGCGCGCAGCAGGCGGCCCTGTTCGGTGCCGTGCCAGCGTGCGATCAACTGCATAGAGCTTAGCTTAGGATTCTTCTGCGCGGCCTCGATCAGCGCCACCAGCAGTTGGCTGTACAGTTGTTCTTCGTCGGCGAAGTGGCTGGCGTCCTCGACCTTGCCGGCCAGCAGCGGGTGATGCAGCAGGGTGCGCAGGGCCGACAGCGTCGGCGGTTCGACCGGCGCCGGCACCCGTGGCGGGGCTTCACCGCGCTGGCCGTCGCGCTGCCAGGGCTTGCCGCCTTTCTTGTCCCATGGCTTGCCGTCCCACTGCTTCTTGCCGCCGCCCTTGTTCGGTGTCCAGGGGCGTTGCTCCTGCTGCTGCGGGGCATACTCGGGCTGGTAGTGCATGTCGCCGTGGTCCGGCGTGTAGCTGGCCATGGCGTCGTAGTCGTAACCGGGGTCGTAGTCCGGCACGCTGGGTGTCGGCGCGCTCTGCGCCAACTGCTCCATCTGCTGCGGGTCGAGCCCGGTGATGTCCTTCAGGCGGTTGCGCATCAGCTGGCGCAGGTTGGCGCCCGGGACTTTTTCGATCAGCGGCGCGGCCAGGGTGACCATGTGCGCCTTGCCTTCCAGCGAGCGCGGGTCGGCCTCGTTGCTCAACTGCTCGAAGAAGTAGTCGGCCAAAGGCTGGGCGTGCTGGTTGATGCGGGCCTGGAAGGCGTCGGTGCCTTCGGCGCGCACCAGGCTGTCCGGGTCTTCACCCTCGGGGAGGAACAGGAAGCGCGCACGGCGGCCGTCCTGCAGGCTCGACAGGGTCGCCTCCAGGGCACGCCAGGCGGCCTTGCGCCCGGCCTGGTCGCCGTCGAAGCAGAACAGCACGCTGGGCACCACGCGGAACAGGCGCTTGAGGTGCTCTTCGCTGGTGGACGTACCGAGGGTGGCCACCGCGTTGCGCAGGCCCTGCTGGGCCAGGGCGATGACGTCCATGTAGCCCTCGACCACGATGATCTCGTCGAGGTTGCGGTTGTGCTTGCGCGCCTCGTACAGGCCGTACAGCTCCTGGCCCTTGTGGAAGACCGGGGTTTCCGGGGAGTTCAGGTACTTGGGCTTGTCGTCGCCCAGTACCCGGCCGCCGAAGGCGATGACCCGGCCACGGCTATCGCGGATCGGGAACATCACCCGGTCGCGGAAGCGGTCGTAGCGCTTGCCGCTCTCGGCGTTCTCGATCAAGAGGCCTGCGTCGATCATCACTTTCTGCTGCAGCGAGTCGGCGCCCAGGTGCTTGAGCAGGTTGTCCCAACCCGGCGGGGCGAAGCCCAGGCCGAAGTCGCGGGCGATCTCGCCGGACAGGCCGCGACCCTTGAGGTAGTCCACCGCCGCCTTGCGGGTGGCGTGGCCGCGCAGGGCCTGGCGATAGAACTCGCTGGCCGCTTCCAGCAGTGGATACAGCGGTGAATCGGTTGGCTGGCGCGGCTTCTGTCCACGGCGGCCTTCTTCCCGGGGTACTTCCATGCCGGCCGCGCGGGCCAGTTCCTCGACCGCCTGGGGGAAGTCCAGGTTGTCGTGGTCCATGATGAAGCCAAGCGCGTTGCCGCCGGCGCCGCAGCCAAAGCAATAGTAGAATTGCTTGTCGGGGCTGACGGTGAAGGAGGGGCTCTTTTCCTTGTGGAACGGGCAGCAGGCGGAGAGATTCTTGCCGGTCTTCTTCAGCTGGACGCGCGAACTCACCACGTCGACGATGTCGGTGCGGTTGAGAAGGTCATCGATGAAGCTCTGGGGAATCAGCCCGGCCATGGCAGTCTCGTCATCTGGCAGCTGGCAAGTCTAAACGCTTGTGCGCGGGTTTGGCGTGGGGTATCTCGCAGGAAGAGGAGTGTGCTCGTCACCAGCCCATGAAGGGCTCGTCAGAAAGGACGTGCACGCCTGGTCGGGGACCAGTTCTGACGCGTTGATGCGGGTTGCCCATGGCTTTTGCCGGGGCGCCCAAGGCGCATGGCCAAGGGTTTGAAGCGACCGCTGCCATCAGCCCGGCACGAGGCCGGGCATGGCAGAAGCTTTGCGTAGAACGGCTGTACTTAGTACAGACGAACGGCGCGGCGCTGTTCGCGCTGAACCTTCTTGGCGTGACGCTTTACAGCGGCAGCGGCTTTGCGCTTGCGCTCGGCGGTCGGCTTCTCGTAAAACTCGCGGCTACGAACTTCAGCCAGTACACCGGCTTTTTCGCAGGAGCGCTTGAAACGACGCAGAGCTACGTCGAAGGGTTCGTTCTCTTTAACTTTGACGGCTGGCATCCAGGGCTACCTTAATTCATTACCGGGGTAGACGTGCTCCTGGCAAAACATAAGGTGTGCTGGAGAACGTCGGTTTTCAAGGGTTGCGGATGTTAACCCTTAGCTGGCCGGAATGCAAAGCCTCTGATCGAAAACCGCTGGTCGGCACCGGACACGGGGACTATCATGCGCGCCTTCGAATTCAGCCTCGACAAGGCACGGACCCATGCTAGTACTGGGATTGGAAACATCCTGCGACGAAACTGGCGTCGCATTATACGACAGTGAGCGCGGCCTGCTGGCCGACGCGCTGTTCAGCCAGATCGACCTGCACCGCGTCTATGGCGGCGTGGTGCCCGAGCTCGCCTCGCGCGATCACGTCAAGCGCATGCTGCCGCTGATCCGCCAGGTGCTGCAGGAAGCCGACTGCGTCGCCACCGAGATCGACGCGATCGCCTACACCGCGGGTCCTGGCCTGGTGGGTGCACTGCTGGTAGGGGCTTCCTGCGCCCAGGCGCTGGCGTTCGCCTGGGATATTCCGGCGATCGGCGTGCACCATATGGAAGGCCACCTGCTGGCGCCGATGCTCGAGGAGCAGCCGCCGGAATTTCCGTTCGTCGCTTTGTTGGTGTCCGGTGGGCACACCCAGCTGGTGCGCGTCGATGGCATCGGCCAGTACGAGCTGCTGGGCGAGAGCCTGGACGACGCCGCTGGCGAAGCCTTCGACAAGACCGCCAAGCTGATCGGCCTCAATTATCCGGGCGGCCCCGAGATCGCCCGCCTGGCCGAGCAAGGCACGTCCGGGCGCTTCGTGTTCCCGCGGCCGATGTGCGATCGGCCGGGCCTGCAGTTCAGTTTCAGCGGCCTCAAGACCTTCGCCCTGAACACCTGGCAGCAATGCCGCGACGCCGGGGACGACAACGAGCAAACCCGTTGCGACGTGTCGCTGGCGTTCCAGCAGGCGGTGGTGGAGACTCTGACCATCAAGTGCAAGCGCGCGCTCAAGCAGACCGGTCTCAAGCGCCTGGTCATCGCCGGTGGCGTGAGCGCCAACAAGGCCCTGCGTGTTTCGCTGGAAGAGATGCTGGCCAGCCTCAAGGGCAATGTCTACTACGCCCGTCCGCGGTTCTGCACCGACAACGGCGCGATGATCGCCTACGCCGGTTGCCAGCGCCTGTTGGCCGGGCAGCAGCAGGACCTGGCCATCAGCGTGCAGGCGCGCTGGCCGATGGAGCAGTTGCCGGCGGTGTGAGAGCGCCGGGCTTATGCGCACGCCTCAGAAATGGCGTTCGCGCCCGGCGAACAGGTCACGCAGGTTGTTGCGGTGGCGCCAGACGATCAGGATCGTCAACACCGTCATCGGCAGTAGCGCTTCGGGTTCGCGCCAGGCCAGCAGCGGCAGCGTTAACGGCGTGGCGATCAGCGCCGCCAGCGAGCTGGTGCGGGTGAGGTAGAAGGTCAGCAGCCAGGCGCCGATGGCCAGCAGCGCGGCGGGAAAGTACAGCGCCATGAGCATGCCGGCGGCAGTGGCCACGCCCTTGCCGCCCTGGAAACGGAAGTACACCGGGAACAGGTGGCCGAGCACCGCGCAGATGCCGACCCAGGCCTGTTCCTGCTGGTCGAGCCCGGCCAGGCGGGCCAGCAGTACTGGCAACATGCCCTTGCACAGGTCGCCCAGCAGCGTCAGGATCGCCAGTTTGCGGCCGGCCAGGCGTAGCATGTTGGTCGCGCCGGCATTGCCCGAGCCGCTGGAACGCGGGTCGGGGCTGCCGCTGAGGCGGCTCAGGACGATGGCGAAGGACAGAGAGCCGAGCAGGTAGGCAAGCAGCGCCAGTGACCAAAACATGCTAACTATTCCGGGCGAGGACGCCCTGATTCTAACGGCGCCCGTCGCCCTTGTCGTGCTGTGGAGAGAAGTGCTTGGACAGAGTGTTCATCGAAGGCCTGGAAGTCGATACCGTCATCGGTGCCTATGACTGGGAGCGGGATATTCGCCAGTGCCTGCGCCTGGACCTGAGTTTCGCCTGGGACAACCGCCCGGCGGCGGCCGGTGACGACCTGTCGCTGGCGCTGGACTACGCCAGTGTCTCGGCGCGGGTCCAGGCCTTCGCCGAGCAGGCGCGGTTCGAGCTGGTGGAGACTTTCGCCGAGCGTCTGGTGGCGGTGCTGATGGACGAATTCAACATCCCCTGGGTGCGGCTGAAACTGACCAAGCCGGGTGCGGTGCCTGCGGCCCGTGGCGGTGTAGGCGTGGAGATCGAGCGCGGATGTCTCTGAGTACCGTCTATCTCGGGCTGGGCAGCAACATCGACCGCGAGCGGCACTTGTGCGCGGGGCTCGATGCGTTGGCTGGCATGCTCAGTGACATGCACTGCTCCGCAGTGTTCGAGAGCCAGGCCGTGGGAATCAAGAGCGGCCCGTTCTACAACCTGGTGGTGCGCGGACGCACCGACCTGCCACTGCTGGAACTCGACCGCCGGCTCAAGTTCATCGAGGCCGAAAACGGCCGCTACGCCCCGGATCGCAAGGGGCTGCCGCTGGATATCGATGTACTGATGTTCGATGACCTGTGTGGCACGTTCAATGGTCTGGTGTTGCCGCGGGCGGAGATCTTGAAGAACGCCTTCGTGCTCTGGCCGTTGTCGTTGCTGGCGCCGGAGCTGGTGCATCCGGGCGTGGGCAAGTCCGTGGGGCAGCTGTGGCAGGAGGCGAACATCGAGCAGGTGCTGGCGCCGGTGCCTTTCGAATGGCGGGGCTTGCAGCTGACCCTGATGTAAGCCGGTACCGCCTTCTTCGCGGGTAAACCCGCTCCCACAGGTATCGCGCCGCTGTTGAACGCGGTGAAAACCTGTGGGAGCGGGTTTACCCGCGAATGGCGGCGGCAGATCAAGCTGATTTGTATGCTTCGAGCGCCTTCAGCCGTTTGTCTTTTAGTGCGTCTCCCAAGGCCTTTCCGGTCAGTCCTTTCTCTATCAGTGACTTCACTTCCACAGCCCGCGCTGCTTCAGCAGCTCCCCGCAGGTAAATGCCCTGAGGGTAATCCGAGTCTGGTGCAGCCATCTCGCACGCGGCGATGAACTCCTCGAAACGTTGCGGTCGTCGATACACATCGAACTTCTGCAGCAGCTCCAGCAGGCTTGTTGGTTCCAGTGCCTGGGCGTTATCGGCCTCTTCGGCGAACTCCCCTACCAGCACCGCCAGTTCCTGGCATTCGCGTGGGACCTTGAAGCGCTGGTTGAGTGCCTTGATCGCTGTTGGCTCCAATCCACGCAGCAGGCACGCCCAGCGCACCGGCAGTGATTGCTGGTGCCTGGCCGCCTGGTGCAGCGCAGCCAGTGTATCGGCGCCGTGCTCCAGCTCTGGCATCAGCTCGTTCAGCGCGCCGCAACTGCGCAGCACCTCGATGAACACCTGGGGCTCGCTTTCCATCAAAGCCCGCTCGATCTCCTTCCAGCTGCGTTCGGCAGTAAGCGCCTGCAGTTCACCCGACTCGGCGATCTGGCGCATGAGGGCCAGGGTTTCATCGGCAACCTCGAAACCCAGAGGTGCATAGCGCGCCGCAAAGCGGGCAACACGTAGCACTCGCAACGGATCTTCGGCGAACGCCGGGGAAACATGGCGCAGGATCCGTTGTTCGAGATCGACCTTGCCGTGATAGGGATCGTGCAGCGCGCCGTGTTCGTCCTCGGCCATGGCATTGATGGTCAGGTCGCGACGCACCAGGTCTTCTTCGAGGGTGACTTCGGGGCTGGCATGAAAGGTGAAACCGCCATAACCACGACCGCTCTTGCGCTCGGTACGGGCCAGGGCATATTCCTCACCGGTCTTTGGGTGCAGGAACACCGGGAAATCGGCCCCGACCGGGCGGAATCCCTGGGCCTGCATCTGTTCGACGGTGGCGCCAACCACCAGCCAGTCGACGTCGCTGACCGGGCGGCCAAGCAGGCGGTCGCGCACGGCGCCGCCAACCTTGTAGATCTGCATGTGAAACCTCCATTTCTGCCGACAGGATACCTTGTCGGCAGCCATGGAGGTTGCTGGCTACAGGTGGTGCACCACGGCCAGGTCCATGCGCCCGTAGTCGCCGGCCTCGCTGTGCTCGCTGCGCGGTGGCATGTGGTGGGTCTTCATCACCTGGTCGCCCTGCACGGTCTCCAGGTGGATATCGAAGCCCCACAGGCGGTGCAGGTGCTTGAGCACTTCCTCGGTGGAGTCGCCCAGGGGTTTGCGGTTGTGCTGCTGGTGACGCAGGGTCAGCGAGCGGTCGCCGCGCCGGTCGATGCTCCAGATCTGCACGTTGGGCTCGCGGTTGCCCAGGTTGTACTGCGCGGCCAACTGCTCGCGGATGGTGCGGTAGCCGTCCTCGTCATGGATCGCCGGTACCAGCAGGTCGTCGCGTTGGTCGTCGTCGAGGATGCTGAACAGCTTGAGGTCGCGCATCACCTTGGGTGACAGGTACTGCAGGATGAAGCTTTCATCCTTGAAGCTGCTCATGGCGAACTTGATCGTCGACAGCCAGTCGCTGCCGGCGATATCCGGGAACCAGCGGCGATCCTCCTCGGTAGGGTGTTCGCACATGCGGCGGATGTCGGTGTACATGGCAAAGCCCAGGGCATAGGGGTTGATGCCGCTGTAATACGGGCTGTCGAAGCCTGGCTGGAACACCACGCTGGTGTGCGACTGCAGGAACTCCATCATGAAACCTTCGGTGATCAGCCCCTCGTCGTACAGGTCGTTCATCAGGGTGTAGTGCCAGAAGGTCGCCCAGCCTTCGTTCATCACCTGGGTTTGGCGCTGCGGGTAGAAATACTGGGCGATCTTGCGCACGATGCGCACCACTTCGCGCTGCCAGGGCTCCAGCAACGGGGCGTGCTTCTCGATGAAGTAGAGGATGTTCTCCTGGGGTTCGGCCGGAAAGCGCGCGTCGTCTCGTTCGCCGCCCTTTTCGGCGCCCTTGGGGATGGTGCGCCAGAGGTCGTTGATCTGCCGCTGCAGGTGCTCCTCGCGCTCCTTCTGCCGACGGCGTTCTTCCTCGGCGGAGATGGGGTAGGGGCGCTTGTAGCGGTCCACGCCGTAGTTCATCAGGGCGTGGCAGGAGTCGATCAGGTCCTCGACGGCATCGATGCCGTGGCGCTCCTCGCATTGGGCGATGTACTGCTTGGCAAACACCAGGTAGTCGATGATCGAGCTGGCGTCGGTCCAGGTGCGGAACAGGTAGTTGCCCTTGAAGAAACTGTTGTGGCCATAACAGGCGTGGGCGATCACCAGTGCCTGCATGCACATGGTGTTCTCTTCCATCAGGTAGGCGATACACGGATCGGAGTTGATCACGATCTCGTAGGCCAGGCCCATCTGGCCACGGCTATAGGACTTCTCGGTACTGAGGAACTGCTTGCCGTAGGACCAGTGGTGATAGCCCAGCGGCATGCCCACCGAGGCGTAGGCGTCCATCATCTGCTCGGCGGTGATCACTTCGATCTGGTTGGGGTAGGTGTCCAGGGCGTAGCGGGCGGCCAGGCGACTGATCTCGCGGTCGTAGGTCTGGATCAGCTCGAACGTCCATTCGGAGCCGGTGGAAATGGGCTGGCGTCTCTGCTCTCTGGCGGTCATGTGGCTAACCTGCGCTGGAAGAGTTCACGGAAGACCGGGTAGATGTCGCCGGCCGATACCAACTGCTGCTGGGCGAAGGTGTCGGGGAACGCCTCGCCGATGCGCTCGTACTCGTACCACAGCGCCTGGTGTTCGCGTGGGGTGATCTCGACGTAAGTGTAGTACTGCACGTGCTGCATGATCTGGTTGGCGAGGATGTCGCGGCAGATCGGCGAGTCGTCGTTCCAGTTGTCGCCGTCCGAGGCCTGTGCGGCGTAGATGTTCCAGTCGCTGGCCGGGTAGCGCTCGGCCATGATCTCCTGCATCAGCTTGAGCGCGCTGGAGACGATGGTGCCGCCGGTTTCGCGGGAGTAGAAGAACTCTTCCTCGTCCACTTCGCGGGCGCTGGTGTGGTGGCGGATGAATACCACCTCGATGCGGTCGTAGTTGCGCTTGAGGAACAGGTACAGCAGGATGAAGAAGCGCTTGGCGATGTCCTTGGTGGCCTGGGTCATGGAGCCGGACACGTCCATCAGGCAGAACATCACCGCCTTGGAGCTGGGGTTGGGCTGCTTGACCAGCAGGTTGTACTTCAGGTCGAAGGTGTCGAGGAACGGCAGGCGGTTGATGCGCGCCTTGAGGCGTTCGATCTCGGTCTCGGTGTCCTGGATGTCGGTGAAGTTGTCCGGTTCCTCGACCTTGAGCCGGTCCAGCTCCTTTTGCGCCTCGCGCAGCAGGGCGCGGCTGCTGCCGGTCAGGGCGATGCGCCGGGCGTGGGCCGAGCGCAGGGTGCGGACGATGTTGATGCGCGATGGGTTGCCCTCGTTGGCAATGCCTGCACGCACGGTCTTGAAGGTGTCGGCCCCGGTCAGGTGACGCTTGACTAGGTTGGGCAGCTCCAGGTCCTCGAACATGAACTCGAGGAATTCTTCCTGGGTGATCTGGAACACGAAGTCGTCCATGCCCTCGCCGGAGTTGCCGGCCTTGCCGCGGCCACCGCCGCCACCGCCACCTTGTGGCCGGGCGATGTGTTCGCCGGCGGTGAATTCCTTGTTGCCGGGGTGGACGATGGTCTGCTTGCCGCCGCGACCGTGGTGCAGCACGGGTTCGTCGATGTCGCGACCCGGGATGCTGATCTGTTCGCCATGCTCCATGTCCATGATGGAACGGCGGCTCACGGCCTCTTCGACGGCCTTCTTGATGTGTTCACGGTAACGCCGCAGGAAGCGCTGGCGGTTGACCGTGCTCTTGTTCTTGCCGTTCAGGCGTCGGTCGATTACGTAGCTCATGGTCCCTCCGGTAGCTGGGAACAGCTGCACGCTTCAAGCTACGAGCTGCACGTAAAAGCAGCCGCCGCCGTCCGGGCCGGCAAGGCCAGCCTCGGACGCGCGGCGTGTAGCGTGTCGCCTTATTGCGATTTCCTGACCCGCAGGTACCATTCCGACAGCAGTCGAACCTGCTTGTCGGTGTAGCCACGCTCCACCATCCGGGTGACGAAGTCGTTGTGCTTCTGTTGATCCTCCTTGCTGGCCTTGGCGTTGAAGCTGATGACCGGCAGCAGGTCCTCGGTGTTGGAGAACATCTTCTTCTCGATCACCACCCGCAGCTTCTCGTAGCTGAGCCAGCTGGGGTTCTTGCCATTGTTGTTGGCCCGGGCGCGCAGCACGAAGTTGACGATTTCGTTGCGGAAGTCCTTCGGATTGCTGATGCCGGCCGGCTTCTCGATCTTCTCCAGCTCCTCGTTGAGGGCGATACGGTTGAGGATCTCGCCGGTTTCCGGGTCGCGGTATTCCTGGTCCTGGATCCAGAAGTCGGCGTACAGCACATAGCGGTCGAAAATGTTCTGGCCGTATTCGCTGTAGGACTCCAGGTAAGCGGTCTGGATCTCCTTGCCGATGAACTCGATGTAGCGCGGCGCCAGGTATTCCTTCAGGTAGCGCAGGTAGCGCTCGCGCACCTCGGCCGGGAACTGTTCCTGCTCGATCTGCTGCTCCAGCACATACAGCAGGTGCACCGGGTTGGCCGCCACCTCGTGAGGGTCGAAGTTGAACACCTTGGAGAGGATCTTGAAGGCGAAGCGGGTCGACAGGCCGTTCATGCCCTCGTCGACGCCCGCGGCGTCGCGGTACTCCTGGATCGACTTGGCTTTCGGGTCGGTGTCCTTGAGGTTCTCGCCGTCGTACACGCGCATCTTCGAGTAGATGTTGGAGTTCTCGGGCTCTTTCAGGCGCGAGAGCACGGTGAACTGAGCCAGCATCTTCAGTGTGTCAGGCGCGCAATGGGCCTTGGCCAGGGAGCTGTTGATCAGCAGCTTGTCGTAGATCTTGATCTCGTCGCTGACGCGCAGGCAGTACGGCACCTTGACGATGTAGATCCGGTCGATGAAGGCCTCGTTGTTCTTGTTGTTGCGGAAGGTATGCCACTCCGATTCGTTGGAGTGGGCCAGCAGGATCCCGGAGTAGGGGATCGCGCCCAGCCCCTCAGTGCTGTTGTAGTTGCCTTCCTGGGTCGCGGTGAGCAACGGGTGCAGGACCTTGATCGGCGCCTTGAACATCTCGACGAATTCCATCAGGCCCTGGTTGGCCCGGCACAGCGCGCCCGAATAGCTGTAGGCGTCGGCGTCGTTCTGCGGGAATTCCTCGAGCTTGCGGATATCCACCTTGCCCACCAGGGCCGAGATGTCCTGATTGTTCTCGTCGCCCGGCTCGGTCTTGGCGATGGCGATCTGGTTGAGGATGGACGGGTAGAGCTTGACCACCCTGAACTTGCTGATGTCGCCACCGAACTCCTGCAGGCGCTTGGTGGCCCAGGGTGACATGATGGTGTTGAGGTAGCGGCGCGAGATGCCGTATTCCTCTTCGAGGATCTGGCCGTCCTCGGCGGCGTTGAACAGGCCCAGGGGCGATTCGAACACCGGCGAGCCCTTGATGGCGTAGAACGGCACCTTTTCCATCAGCTGCTTGAGCTTCTCGGCCAGCGACGATTTACCGCCGCCCACCGGGCCCAGCAGGTAGAGGATCTGTTTCTTCTCTTCCAGGCCTTGGGCGGCGTGGCGGAAGTAGGAGACGATCTGGTCGATGCACTCTTCCATGCCATGGAAGTCGGCAAAGGCCGGATAGCGGCGGATCACCTTGTTGGAGAAGATCCGCGACAGCCTGGAGTTGCTTGAGGTGTCGATCAGCTCTGGTTCGCCGATGGCCAGCAACAGCCGCTCGGCCGCCGAGGCATAGGCGCTGCGATCCTCTTTGCACAGCTCGAGGTACTCCTGCAGCGAAAGTTCTTCCTGGCGGGTGGACTCGAAACGTTGTTGGAAGTGGCTAAAAATGCTCATGACGTCACCTCGCTCGATACGTGGAGACGACGCCGGATCAGTCAGCTGATGCTGGCATGCAACCGGGCTCGCCGATTGCTGTATACCCCCCAGAACACCTTGGAACGCTACCGATGACCCGCACGCCGGTGTACCGGCTCTCCCCTTTTTTGGATGGCCTGGGCTTAAGGATAGTTGGTTATACGCAAGGTCAAGGGCGGGGAGCCGAGAAGACGCCTGCGACCGTTCGTCAGGTCGGGCGCAAGCCCGCGCCAAGCGCGGGCTGGAGGAAAAATGAAAAAATTATTCGGCGCTGCCCTGGGCGGTTTCCGCCGGGTAGGTGTTGCGCCACAGCTCGAAGCCACCGTCGATGCTGTAGACGTTGGAGAAGCCCTGGCCGACCAGGTAGGCGGCGGCGCTCTGGCTGGAATTGCCGTGGTAGCAGACAACCAGTGTAGGTGCGTCCAG
Organism: Pseudomonas sp. BW16M2; assembly: GCF_014268865.1. NCBI lineage: Bacteria > Pseudomonadati > Pseudomonadota > Gammaproteobacteria > Pseudomonadales > Pseudomonadaceae > Pseudomonas > Pseudomonas sp. BW16M2. The sequence goes on from NZ_JABWRI010000003.1 coordinate 216,015, forward strand.
GTCGGCGTTGCGGATGAAATCGGCGACCGAGTGATTATCCAGATGAGTGGCGCCGGCAATATGCCCGGCGGCATAGGCTTGCGGGTCGCGAATGTCGACCACGACTGCACCTTCCGCACGCAGGGCGAGGGCTTGCTCGGGGGTAATGCGCTTGAATTCGCTCATGGGTGCGGTTCCTTCAGGGGTGTCCGTTGAGTGGGGCCGGCGGGCGCGGGGTGCCCTCGCGGGTGCAGTCGCAGCGGTGGAACTCACCACTGTCGACATTGTACAGGGTCATCGCGCCACCCCAGACGCAGCCGGTGTCCAGGGCGATCACGCCGGGCACGTCGACTCGGCCTTCGAGGGCGGCCCAGTGGCCGAAGATGATCTTCACGTGACGCGAGCGGCGGTCCGGGTGATCGAACCACGGCTTGTAACCCTTGGGGGCGCTGTCGGCGCCTTCCTTGGTCTTGAGGTCGAGCTTGCCGGCGGCGGTGCAGAAGCGCATGCGGGTGAAGTAGTTGGTGATCACCCGCAGGCGCTCGACGCCGGCCAGGTCCTTGCTCCACTTGTTCGGCTCGTTGCCGTACATGCCGTCCAGGTACAGCTTCAGGCGGCCGTCGTCGCGCAGTACTTCCTCGACCTCTGCAGCGAGCTCCAGCGCCTTGCCCAGGGTCCATTGAGGTGGAATGCCAGCATGGACCATGGCGATGCCGCGGGCCTCGTCGTAGTGCAGCAGCTTCTGCTGGCGCAGCCAGTCGAACAGCTGGTCGGCGTCCGGGGCCTCGATGATTTCGCGCAGGGTGTCGCTTTTCTTCAGGCGCTCGACGTTGTGCCACGCCGCCAGCAGGTGCAGGTCGTGATTGCCCAGCACGCAGACCAGCGCATGGCGGATCGAATACAGATAGCGCAGGGTCTCGAGGGACTCGGGGCCGCGGTTTACCAGGTCACCCACCAGCCACAGGCGGTCGACGGCCGGGTTGAAGCGTACGCGTTCGAGCAGGCACTTGAGCGGTTGCAGGCAACCTTGCAGGTCGCCGACCGCATAGGTGGCCATCAGTGCAGGGCCCCGGGCACGGCCAGGCGGAACGGGGCGATCGTGGCGTCGAAGCGCTTGCCGTCCTCGGCGAACATCTGGTAGCTGCCCTGCATGGTGCCGACGCGGGTGCTGATGACCGCGCCGCTGCTGTAGGTGTGGCTCTGGCCGGGCTCGATCAGCGGTTGCTGGCCGATCACGCCGGCGCCGCGCACTTCCTCGACCTCGCCGTCACCGTTGGTGATCAGCCAGTGGCGGGACATCAGCTTGGCCGTGACCGTGCCATTGTTCTGCACGGTAATGGTGTAGGCGAAGGCGAAACGGCTGCTTTCGGGGTCGGATTGGTCTTTGAGGTAGCGGGTCACGACGCTGACGTCGATCTGATAGCGGGGGTCGGACATGCAAGGGCCTTGGGCGAACTGACGCAATAACGCAGTCTAGGCCATTGGCGGGGGTGGAGGCCAGTTATCCCTGATGGCGGGGCAAGCCCGCTCCCACGGAGGGAGCGGGCACTTGGTCAGGCCTGCTGTTCGGCCAGTTTGTCGGCCAGGCGCACGAAGGCGGCCAGGTCCAGCTGCTCGGGGCGCAGGCTGCCATCGACACCAGCAGCCTCGATGGCCGCGCTGTCGAGCAGCCCCTTCATGGTATTGCGCAGGGTCTTGCGGCGCTGGTTGAACGCTTCGCGTACCACCTGCTCCAGCAGTCGCGCATCCTTGGCCGGGTGTGGCAGCACTGCGTGCGGCACCAGGCGGACAATGGCCGAATCCACTTTCGGCGGCGGGTTGAAGGCGCCAGGGCCAACGTTGAACAGGTGCTCGACCCGGCAGTGGTACTGCACCATGATCGACAGGCGCCCCCAGTCACCGCCACCCGGGCCGGCCGCCATGCGCTCGACCACTTCCTTTTGCAGCATGAAGTGCATGTCGCGGATCAGCCCGGCATGGCTGAGCAGATGGAAAATCAGCGGGGTGGAGATGTTGTAGGGCAGGTTGCCGACCACCTTGAGGCTGCGCTCAGGCACGCCCAACTGGTTGAAGTCGAACTTCAGGGCATCGCCCTGGTGCAGGCGGAAGTTGCCGCGCCCGGCGAACTTGTGCTGCAGGATCGGCACCAGGTCCTTGTCCAGCTCCACCACGTCCAGCTGTGCGCCGCTGCCCAGCAGGCCCTCGGTCAGGGCGCCCTGGCCCGGGCCGATTTCCAGCAGGTGTTCGCCGGCCTTGGCGTTGATCGCCCGCAGGATGCGATCGATGATTCCGGCGTCGTGCAGGAAGTTCTGGCCGAAGCGCTTGCGCGCCCGGTGTTGGTAGTGCTCGGTCATGGTCGGTTCTCGGCCATCTGGTAGGCGGTTTCCAATGCGACGCGCAGGCTGCCGGTGTCGATCCGGCCGGTGCCGGCCAAATCCAGGGCGGTGCCGTGGTCGACCGAGGTACGGATGATCGGCAGGCCCAGCGTCACGTTGACCGCGGCGCCGAAGCCCTTGTACTTGAGTACGGGCAGGCCTTGGTCGTGGTACATCGCCAGCACCGCGTCGCAGTGCTCCAGATATTTGGGGGTAAACAGGGTATCGGCCGGCAGCGGACCGCGCAGGTCCATGCCTTCGGCGCGCAGGCGCTGCAGCGCCGGCTCGATGATGTCGATTTCTTCGCGGCCCAGGTGGCCGCCTTCTCCGGCATGCGGGTTGAGTCCGCAGACCAGGATGCGTGGGTTGGCGATGCCGAACTTGTCGCGCATGTCCGCATGCAAGATGCGGGTGACGCGCTCCAGGCGTTCGCCAGTGATGGCGTCGGCGATATCGCGCAGGGGCAGGTGGGTGGTCACCAGGGCCACGCGCAACCCTCGGGTGGCCAGCATCATCACCACTTGCGCGGTGTGGGTGAGGTCGGCGAGGAACTCGGTGTGCCCGGAGAAGGCGATCCCGCTCTCGTTGATCACACCCTTGTGCACGGGGGCGGTGATCATCCCGGCGAACTGCCCGTCGAGGCAGCCCTGGCCGGCCCGGGTCAGCGTCTCCAGCACGAACGCGGCGTTGGCCTTGTCCAGCTGTCCGGCCACCACCGGGTTGGCCAGTGGTGTGTCCCAGACGTACAGGCTGCCGGCGGGGGCTGGCAGGCTGGGGAAACTGTCGGGGGTGACGGGCAGCAGGCTGACGGCCAGCCCCAGCTGCGCGGCCCGCTCGGCGAGCAGGTCACGGCTGGTGATGGCGATCAGGGGGTGGGGCTGGGCCTCGGCGGCGAGCTGCAGGCACAGGTCGGGACCTATGCCGGCCGGCTCGCCGGGCGTGACGGCGAAGCGCTGGGGCTTCACTGGGCGGCCTGGTCGGCGCCAGGCAGCTTGATTTCAACGTAGGCTTCGTCGCGGATCTGGCGCAGCCAGTTCTGCAGCTCTTCGTCGTACTTGCGGTTGCGCAGGACGTTCATGGCCTGCTGCTCGCGCGCCTGCTCGGTGCTGTCGGTGGCGCGGCGGCCCAGGACTTCCAGCACATGCCAGCCGTACTGGGTCTTGAACGGCTTGGTCACCACGCCTTGCTGGGCGTTGGCCATCTGCTCGCGGAACTCCGGCACCAGGCTGTTCGGGTCGACCCAGTTGAGGTCGCCACCGTTGAGCGCGGAGCCCGGGTCTTCCGAGAAGCTCTTCGCCAGTTCGGCGAAGTCTTCACCGTTCTGGATCCGGTCGTACAGACGCTCGGCCAGTTGCTCGGTGGCGGCTTCGCTGCGGATCTCGCTCGGCTTGATCAGGATGTGGCGCACATGCACTTCGTCGCGCAGGATGCTCTCGCTGCCGCCACGCTTCTCCTCGAGCTTGAGGATGATGAAGCCGTTGGGGATGCGGATCGGCTGGGTGATATCGCCAATGGCCATGCTGCTGAGCATCTTGGCGAAGTCGGGTGGCAACTGGCCGGCCTTGCGCCAGCCCATCTCGCCGCCTTCCAGGGCGTTCTCGCTGGCGGAGCGTTCAATGGCCATCTGGCCGAAGTCCTTGCCCTGCCGGAGTTGCTGGTAGACATCGCCGACCTGGCGGGCGGCGGCCTGGATGGCGTCCGAGTTGGCGCCTTCCGGGGTCGGGATGAGGATGTTGGCCAGGCGGTACTCTTCCGACATCTGCATCTTGCCCAGGTCCGAGTTGAGGAAGTTCTTCACTTCCTGCTCGGACACCTGGATACGCTCGGCCACACGGCGTTGACGCACGCGGCTGATGACCATCTCGCGCTTGATCTGCTCGCGGGCATCGTCGTACGACAGGCCGTCGTGGGCCAGGGCGGCGCGGAACTGCTCCAGCGACATGCCATTGCGCTGGGCAATGGTGCCGACGGCCTGGTTCAGTTCTTCGTCGGTGATGCGGATACCCGAGCGCTCGCCGATCTGCAGTTGCAGGTTCTCGACGATCAGGCGCTCCAGTACCTGCTGCTGCAGGGCGGCGGCAGGCGGCACACCACCGCCACGCTTGGCGATGGTCTGCTGCACTTCGCGCACGCGCTGGTCCAGCTGGCTCTGCATGACCACGTCATTGTCGACGGTGGCCACGATGCGGTCGATGGGTTGCACCGCGGCATGCACCGCGCCACTCAGCATTGCGGCGCCCAGCATCAGCGGGCGCAGACGATCAATAAGCTTGCTCTTCACGTGTACGGTAACCTTGAATGCCTTGGTCCAGGAACGTTTCGACCTTGTTGCCGACTACACCACCGAGCCCTTTGAGCACGATCTGCAGGAAGATGCCATGGTCGCCCTTTTCGTTGCTCGGGACGGCCTGGCTGAAGTCGTCGTAGTCCATCCAGTAACGGTTGATCAGGCGCAGCTTCCAGCAGCAGTTGTCATACTCGAAGCCGCCCATCGCTTCCAGTGTGCGGTTGCGGTTGTAGTCGTGCTGCCAGCGGGCGATGACGCTCCACTGCGGGACAATCGGCCAGATGACCGAGAAGTCGTGCTGCTGGATCTTGTAGTAGTCCTCGATATAGCCCGGAGTGCCCGGTGTGCCATAGTCGCCGCCGCCGACTTTCCAGGTGCCGCTCTGCGAGTCATAGGTGATCAGGTCGTTTCGATAGCGATAACCGAGGTTGACGACTTTGTTAGGGTTGTCTTCAGGCTGGTAGTGGAACATCGCGCTGCCCGAGCGAGTGCTGCGGCTGTCCGGATCCCAGTTGAAGTCGGAGTTGAAGCGCCAGTCGCGGTTGAAGGCGTATTCGTATTCAAGCGCATAGGGCGAGACGTCTGCCTGCGTGTCCTTGCGGGTGCGGTAATCGATACCCGGCAACTGGGCCTTGCGGTCCTTGAAGTAGTACGCCTGGCCAATGCTGAAGCGCTGGCGCTGGAAGCCATTGTCTTCGATCCAGCGGTTGGTCACGCCCAGCGACAGCTTGTTCTCGTCGCCAATGCGGTCGACGCTGCTGAAACGATTGTCGCGGAACAGCGAACCGTAGTTGAACGTGTTTTCGTAGGTATCGAACAGCGGGATGTCCATCTGGTCCTTATAGGGGACATAGAGATAGAACAAGCGAGGTTCGAGTGTCTGGCGGTAATGCGTACCGAACAATTGGGTGTCGCGATCAAAGTACAGGCCACTGTCGACACTGAAGATCGGGATATCGCGGTTCTGGTTGCTCTTGTAGTCGCCGTAGAGCGCAGTCCGGTCCGGGAAGTCGATCAGGTCTTGCTTGCCCTTGCCATCCAGGTCGAGGTCGTAATGGGTATAGACGTACTTCAGCTTCGGAGTGATATAGCCGTAACTGGCCTGCATAGGCAGGCTGATCGCCGGAGCGACATTCAAACGGGTGCCGTTGGCGCGTGCAATACTGAAAACGTTCTCATCCAAGCGGCGACCAGCTGCACCCGCGGTCGAGTCCGGAAGTCCATCCTTGTCGGTGACGAAGTCATTCTTCAGATCACGCTCGAATCGAACCGCCTCGGTTTCATAGCTCAGGTCGAAACCACCCGGGTGATAAGGCAGCATCCCATTGAAGGTGATCTGCGGCAGACGGTCATACGGCGTGATCTGCGAGATGGTGGCCAGCTCGTAGGCATGTACGTTCAGGCGTGCGGTGTAGCTGTCCCCGCGATACGTGAGCGCACCTTGCTTGTCGAGGACGTCGCGGCTCTGGACACCGATCTGGTCCGACTCCAGGTCCTGGAAGTAGAACGGATCGCTGATGTCGGTGTAGTCCACCTCGGTCATCAGGCGTTCGTCCAGCCCGCCCTTGTGCTGCCAGTTGACCATCCAGCGTTCTTTCTTGTAGTCCGTCTGCAGCTTGCGGTCGTCGTCCTGATCGCTCAGGTAGGCGCCGCCGAACTGACCTTCGCTGGACTTGGTCAGGTAGCGGAACTCGCCTTCCATCAGCATGCCGCGCTTGGCCATGTAGCGCGGGTACAACGTGGCGTCGTAGTTCGGCGCCAGGTTGAAGTAGTACGGCGTGACCAGCATGAAGCCGGTGTCGCTGCTGGAACTGAACGACGGCGGCAGGAAGCCGGACTGGCGACGGTCGTCGATCGGGAAGTAGATGTACGGTGTGTAGAACACCGGGAAATCCTTGACCCGCAGCGTCACGTTGGTCGCGGTGCCGAAACCGGTGGCCGGGTTCAGGGTGATGTTGTTGCCCTTGAGCTGCCATGCGTTGCTGCCCGGCTCACAGGTGGTATAGGTACCGTCCTTGAGGCGGATGATGGCGTTCTCGGCGCGTTTGGCGTACAGCGCGTTGCCGCGGATGTGCGACTTGTGCATCACGTATTCGGCGTTGTCGACCCGGGCTTCGCCGGTGTCGAGCTGGATCTGCGCCTCGTCGCCGACCACCAGCGAGCCGTTGTCGCGGATCTTGACGTTGCCCTTGAGCTCGCCCCGGTTCTCGGCCTGGTACAGGTTGGCCTCGTCGGCTTCGGCCTGCATGCTGCCCTGGCGCATGACCACGTCACCGGCGAGGGTGGCGATCTGCTGCTCCTGCTGGTACTTGGAGACCTTGGCGTTGATATAGGTGGGCGACTCGTCCTTGGGCGTGGAGTCGTTCATGCCTGGGCGGGTCGGCTCGATGTAGGCGCCGCCGCAGTACGGGCCGGTCTCGGCCAGTTGCGCAGCGGTGAGCTTCTCGCGCGGGACCCAGTCCAGGTGGCTGTAGTCTTCGCTGCGCGATTTCAGGCCGCGGCCCTTGGCCTCGGTGACCAGCATCGGCTTCTCGGCCTCGGTCGCGGCGGCCTCGCCAGGCGCTTCGGCGCCCGAGCTGGCAGCGGCAGCGCCCGGATGTACCGGGCGCGGAGGCAGGTTGGCGGAGGTCTTGGGCTTGCAGTCCCAGCCACCGGCGGCGGACACTTGGCAGTCGAACTGCTCGGCCGCCACCACGTACGACGTGGCCAGGGGTTGCAGGGCCAGCAGACCGCCAGTCACCAACAACGGAAACTTCCTACGAAACGCGGGGGATTTCAATGCCATCTTATTAGTCCGGGCTTCCTGCGTGCCATCTGCCCGCGTGTGGGGGCCGCACGCCTCTCGATGGTCTGAAAAAGATGCTGGATAATAAAGCATGACCCGCTTGACGGCTAGGGCCGTCGGAGAACCCTCGTAATGCCCGATCACGATGTACGCCTGCAACAACTGACCGCCTGGCTCGCCGGGCAACTGGAGAGCCTGTTCCGTAGCAACGCCTGGGGCGAAGTGCCCACCGGCAGCCTGACCGCCGCCAGCAGCGATGCGAGTTTCCGCCGTTATTTCCGCTGGGAGTGCGCCGGCCACAGCTTCGTGATCATGGATGCGCCGCCGCCGCAGGAAAATTGCCGTCCGTTCGTCGATATCGATCACCTGCTGGCCACGGCGGGCGTGAACGTGCCGGTCATTCATGCCCAGGACCTGGAGCGTGGTTTCCTGCTGCTGGGCGATCTGGGTCGCCAGACATACCTGGACATCATTGATTCGGACAACGCCGACGCACTGTTCGCCGATGCCATCGATGCGCTGCTGGCGTTCCAGCGCCTGCCGATGGACGCGCCGCTGCCCAGCTACGACGTTGCCCTTTTGCGCCGCGAGGTGGAGCTGTTCCCCGAGTGGTACGTAGGCCGCGAGCTTGGCCTGACCTTCACCGAAGCGCAGCAGGCCACCTGGCAACGGGTCAGCCAGGTGCTGATCGACAGCGCCCTGGCCCAGCCCAAGGTGCTGGTGCACCGCGACTACATGCCGCGCAACCTGATGCAGAGCACGCCAAATCCGGGCGTGCTGGACTTCCAGGATGCCGTCTACGGCCCGGTAACCTACGATATCACCTGCCTGTTCAAGGACGCCTTCCTCAGCTGGCCGCAGCCGCGCGTAGAAGGCTGGCTGCGTGGTTATTGGGAAAAGGCCCGAGTCGCCGGTATCCCGGTTCAGCCTGATTTCGAGGCGTTCCACCGTGCCAGCGATCTGATGGGTGTGCAGCGTCACCTCAAGGTCATCGGTATCTTTGCCCGCATCTGCCACCGTGACGGCAAGCCGCGCTACCTCGCCGACGTGCCGCGCTTCTTCGCCTATATAGATGAAGTGATCGCCCGCCGTCCCGAACTGGCCGAGCTGGGGCAACTGATTGCCGAGCTCAAGGGCGAGGCGCGTTCATGAAGGCGATGATCCTGGCGGCAGGCAAGGGCGAGCGCATGCGCCCGCTGACCCTGCATACGCCCAAGCCGCTGGTGCGCGCAGCCGGCAAGCCGCTGATCGAATACCATCTGGAGGCGCTGGCCCGCGCCGGTATCCGCGAAGTGGTCATCAATCACGCCTGGCTCGGCCAGCAGATCGAGGACCACCTGGGCGATGGCAGCCGCTTCGGCCTGCGCATCCGCTACTCGCCGGAGGGCGAGCCACTGGAAACCGGTGGCGGGATCTTCAAGGCGTTGCCGCTGCTGGGGGATGCGCCGTTCCTGCTGGTCAACGGTGACGTCTGGACCGACTACGACTTCACTGGCCTGAATGCTCCGCTGCAAGGGCTGGCGCACCTGGTGCTGGTGGATAATCCCGGTCATCACGGCCGTGGCGACTTCCGCCTCGCGGATGGCCAGGTGAGCGATGGTGACGACGCCCCGGGAACGCTGACCTTCAGCGGTATCTCGGTGCTGGACCCGGCGCTGTTCGAAGGCTGCCAGCCCGGCGCGTTCAAGTTGGCGCCCCTGCTGCGCAAGGCCATGGCCGAAGGACGGGTGAGCGGTGAGCACTATCGTGGTCACTGGATCGATGTCGGCACCCTCGAGCGCCTGGCCGATGTCGAGCGCCTGATCGGCGAGCGTGCCTGACATGTGGTGGCCGAGCACAGTGATTGGTGCCGGTGCCGGTTTCGCCGTGGCCAGCATTCCGGGGGCATTGCTGGGGGCGTTGCTGGGACAGGCCATGGATCGGCGCCTGCGACTGCAGGGGTGGGAGGATGTGCGCGAGCGCCTGGGTGGGCGCCCGGCGCTGCGTGACGAGGAACTGCTGTTTGTCCTGCTCGGACGCCTGGCCAAGAGTGACGGCCGGGTGGTCGAGGGGCATATCCAGCAGGCGCGTCAGGAAATGTCGCGGCTGGACCTGGCGGAGCCTGCGCGGATGCGGGCGATTGCCGCGTTCAATCGCGGCAAGTCGGGCAAGGGCCGGCTGGGTCACTACCTGCGCCGGATCAAGCTGCAGCCTCACGCTGCCGAGGGTACCCTGCGTGCCTGTTGGCGCATGGTCTGGGCCGACGGCAAGGCAGGGCGCCAGGAGCGCGACCTGTTGTTGGGCTGGGGGCAGCAGTTGGGGCTCAGTCGCAACCAGGTACAGGCCATGTCGTTGGAGTATGAGCCGCGCAAGTCTGCGATCGAAGGCGGTGCGATGACCTATGCGGCGGCGTTGAGGCTGCTGGGAGTGGAGCCGGATACCGAAGCGGACAAGATCAAGCAGGCCTACCGGCGGTTGCTCAGTCGACATCACCCGGACAAGCTGGTGGGCAGTGGCGCCAGTGAGGCCAAGGTGCGCGAGGCGACCGAGCATACCCGCGAGTTGCATCAGGCCTATGCCATGATTCGCAAGCGACGCGGGCTTTAGGTTTGCCATCGCCGGGCAAGCCCGCTCCCGCGTTGCTGGAGTTGGCTTGTCCCTCGATGCACCTCACTCTTCCTTGGGCTTCAGCCAGCCGCGTACCCGGCGCAGCAATTGCTCCTGCTCGGCGGCCTTGTTACCGGGCACGACCATCAGCGACAGCTGCCGGTACTGGCTGTTTTTCTCTCGCTTGCTGGCTTGCAGACGCTGTTGCGCGGCCAGTCGATCCTGGGTGCGGGTTGTGTAGTACAGATCCGCCGTTGGTACTTTCAGGGTCGGTGTCAGGCTCAGCAGGTCGTGCTCCACCCGCGCCGGTGTCTGTGCGGCGGCCATCACCAGCTTCTGTACCTGGGGCGGCTGCTTCTCGCTGAGGTAGCGCGCGGCCCAGTACGCGCCACTGCCGTTGCCCAGCAGCACGATGCTGCGTGCTTTCTGCTGCTGGGCGTAGGCCACGGCGGCATCGAGGCGGGCGAAGATGCGTTCGGCATCCTCCTCACTGGTGTGCTCGTCGGCTTCGACCGCGTCGGTGCTGTCGGCCGCGTCCGCCTCGGGCGCGGTGGCCTGGGCCACGTTGGCGTTGGCATCGGCTGGCGTGTCCTTGGCCGGGGCCGATTCGCCATCTTCCTTTTTCGGTTCGACCACCGGCTTGGCTTCGACCCGGGCCTGCGGGCGCTCTGCCAGCAGGTCGGGCAGGCTCAGGCTCAGGGTGCTCCAGCCGACATCGGGGAAGCCACGGCGCAGCGGGCCGACGGTGGTTGGCCAGTCGGCACTTTCGCCGGCACCGGGAACGATGATCACCGCGCCTTGCGGATCGCTGTCGTTGGCCGGCTTCCACAGCGCCAGGAAGTTCTCGCCATTGGCCTGCAAGGTCTGTTGCTCGGCCTTGGGCACCTGGCGCTCGAGGGCCAGGGCATCGTCCTGGCTGCGTTCGAGCAGCGGTGCACGGGGAACAGGGGTGGCCGCTTCTGTGGCGGCCTGCGGTGCTTCGGCGTCAGCGGCCTGAGCGCCGAGCGGCAGGAGCGAAGCCAGGCAGAACATTGCCAGCGTCGTGCGATAAAGTGTGAACATCGATCAATCCAAGGCCAGAATCATACCGGCAGCCTAATGGTATTTGCCCGCGACGGCCACGCCAGGCGGCCGTCATTGCCAAGACGAGCGTAGAGATGAAGCGAGTGCGTTGCCTGTGGGTTATCGGCTGGTTGTGTCTACCCTTGATCGCCCTGGCAAAGCCGGAGGCGCCCCCGTCCGTGGTGCTCGACCCGGCCCAGCAGCAGTGGCTGGATGAGCACCGCGGCCTGCGCGTCGGCCTGGTGCTGCAGGCACCCTATGCCCAGTTCGACCGCCGTCTGCAGCAGTTCTACGGGGCCAACGTCGAACTGGTGGGCGCGCTGTCCCAGGCATTGCGGTTGGACCTGACCTGGCGTGGCTTCCCGGACCAGGCAGCGCTGGAGCATGCGTTGCAGGCCGGGGAGATCGATTTTGCCCCCGGCCTGACGCAGACACCCACCAGCCTGCGGCTGTGGCTGTTCAGTGACCCTTACATGCGCGTGCCGCAATTGGTGGTAGGGATGCGCAGCGGTGCGGTGGCCGTGGATCTGGAGAAGCTGACCGCCAACGAGCGGGTGGCTGTGCGCATGCCAGGTGCCCTGGCGGACTACCTGCGGAGCAATTACGGCAATCTCAACCTGCAGGGCGTGCCCAACGAGCGGGAGGCGCTGCAGCTGGTGCTGGGCGGCCAGGCCAGCTTCGCCGTGTTGGATGAGGCGCAACTCAGCCGGCTTTCCCGCGAAGGCGAGTTCGCCGATCTGGCGGTGGTGGGCGATATCGGCTTGCCGCAGTTGCTGCGGGTTGGCTCGCGGCGAGACTGGCCCGTGCTTGCCGATATCCTCGAACGCGCCCTCCAGGCCCTGCCGGCCAAGACCCTGGAGCAAATGCACCAGCGCTGGCTGCAGCCCAAGTACCCACGCTTTTCCGAGTCCGCCGGCTTCTGGCAGAACCTCGCCTTGCTGTTCGGCCTGCTGCTGCTGTGTGCCCTGGCTACCCTGGTCTGGCAGCGTCGCCAGCAGCGCGGCCTGGAACGGGGCTTGCTGGCTGCCCGCGAGAGCCTGGTGGAGCGTCAGGTGCGCGAGGAGGCGTTGCGCCTGAGCCAGTTCTCCATCGACCAGAGCACGGTGGGTATCCTCTGGGTCAACTGGGACAGCCATGTGCGCTACGCCAACCATGCCGCCGAACGCATGCTGGGCTATTCCGAGGGGGCGTTGCTGGAGCGGCCGCTGGTCGATATCGAACCCAACCTGAAGATGGATCGCTGGCTGGAGCTGTGGAAGCGCGCCCGCACCGGGGACGGCGGTGAACAGCAGTTCGAAAGCCAGTGCCGACGCGCCGACGGCAGCCTGTTTCCGGTCGAGTTGTCGTTGTCGTTCCTGCGTTTTCGCGATGCGGAGTATCTGGTGGTGTTCCTCGCCGATGTCACCGAGCGCCAGCGCGACCTGGCCGCGTTGCGCGAAAGCGAGGCGCGGCTCAAGGGCATTGCCGGCAATGTGCCGGGGCTGGTGTTCCGCCTGGAGCGCGACCCGGCCGAAGGCGATCCGGAGTTCCCCTATATCAGCGAAGGCAGCGAGGCGCTGGTCGGTTATACCCCGGCGGCGATCCAGCACCCGCAGATGGGGCTGCGCAACCTGGTTCATCCGCAGGACCGCGCCGATTATCACCGGGTCCAGGACCTGGCCCTGGCCAGCGACCAGGACTGGTCGTGGCAAGGCCGTATCCTCACCCGCCAGGGCGAACAGCGCTGGGCCGACATCAAGGCGACCACGCGGCGCCTGGCCGATGGGCGCATGGTGTGGGATGGTGTGGTCTGGGACATCACCCAGGGCAAGCAGGCCGAGCTGGCCCTGGCCGCCTCCCAGGAACAGCTGCGCGAATTGTCGGCGCATCTGGAAAGCGTGCGCGAGGAGGAAAAGGCGCGCATCGCCCGCGAGGTGCACGACGAACTGGGGCAGATGCTCACGGTGCTCAAGCTGGAAGTGTCGATGTGCGAGCTGGCCTACGCCGAGCTGGATGCCGGGCTGCATGAGCGCCTGGCCAGCATGAAGCGTCTGATCGCCCAACTGTTCCAGCTGGTGCGTGATGTGGCCACCGCTTTGCGTCCGCCGATTCTCGATGCCGGGATCGCCTCGGCCATCGAGTGGCAGGCACGGCGTTTTGAGGCCCGCACGCAGATTCCCTGCCTGGTCGAGGTCCCGGAGCAGTTGCCGCCCTTGAGCGATGCCAAGGCCATCGGCCTGTTCCGCATCCTCCAGGAGGCGCTGACCAACGTCATGCGCCATGCCCAGGCGCACACCGTGCAGATCGCCCTGGTCGAGGAGGGCGGACAGTTGCGCATGACGGTCATCGACGATGGCGTGGGGTTCGCCGTCGATGCGGCCCGGCCGACGTCGTTCGGCCTGGTGGGGGTGCGTGAGCGCGTGCTGATGCTGGGCGGCGACATGACCCTGGAAAGCGAGCCCGGCGAAGGCACCAGCCTGAGCGTGGCGATTCCTTTGGCGTAGGAGAGAACGATCGTGATTCGAGTGCTGGTGGCGGAAGACCACACCATCGTCCGTGAGGGCATCAAGCAGTTGATTGGCCTGGCCAAGGACATGCAGGTCGCCGGCGAGGCGGGCAACGGCGAGCAGTTGCTGGAAACCCTGCGCCATACTCCCTGCGAGGTGGTGCTGCTGGATATCTCCATGCCGGGGGTGAACGGCCTGGAGGCCATCCCGCGGATCCTGGCATTGAACAACCCGCCGGCGATCCTGATGCTGTCGATGCACGACGAGGCGCAGATGGCCGCGCGGGCGCTGAAGGCCGGGGCGGCGGGCTATGCCACCAAGGACAGCGACCCGGCACTGTTGCTCACCGCGATTCGCCGGGTTGCCGGGGGCGGGCGCTATATCGATCCGAGCCTGGCCGACCGCATGGTCTTCGAGGTGGGGCTGACCGAAACGCGGCCCCTGCACACGCTGCTGTCCGAGCGTGAGTTCTCGGTGTTCGAGCGCCTGGCCCAGGGCGCCAACGTCAACGACATCGCCCAGCAGCTGGCGCTGTCGAACAAGACCATCAGCACCCACAAGGCGCGCTTGATGCAGAAGCTCAAGGTCAACTCGCTGGCGGAGTTGGTGAAGTATGCGATGGAGCACAAGCTGGTCTGATTGCGACATATATGGCACACAGGGTCAGCGCATTCCCTGTGGGAGCGGGCTTGCCCGCGAATGGGCCTGACCTGCTGATCCCGGTGGCTGAACCGGCCATTCGCGGGCAAGCCCGCTCCCACAGGTTGCCCGGTTGCCAGTAGGCAACATTCCAATCCCGCCATCCGTGTAGGGCAATCCCTACAGCAAGTCTTCCACCCGGATGATGGCAATCTCTCAGCCCCCCCGATTTACGGGCGCTTGCGCCTCTTCTACGCTGTGCCCACGCAGTCATTCCAACAAGAAGGTGCAGGGCATGAGCGAGGCGAATTCGAACGAGACGCTGGTCAGCTTCCGAGGTGTGCAGAAGAGCTACGACGGCGAATCGCTGATCGTCAAGGACCTCAACCTGGACATCCGCAAGGGCGAGTTCCTGACCCTGCTCGGCCCGTCCGGCTCGGGCAAGACCACCAGCCTGATGATGCTGGCCGGCTTCGAGACCCCCACCGCCGGTGAAATCCAGCTGGCTGGACGCTCGATCAACAATGTGCCGCCGCACAAGCGTGACATCGGCATGGTGTTCCAGAACTACGCGCTGTTCCCGCACATGACCGTGGCCGAGAACCTGGCCTTTCCGCTGACTGTGCGCAACCTGAGCAAGACCGACATCAGCGAACGGGTCAAGCGCGTGCTTGGCATGGTCCAGCTCGATGCCTTCGCCAAGCGCTACCCAGGCCAGCTCTCCGGGGGCCAGCAGCAGCGCGTGGCCCTGGCCCGTGCCCTGGTGTTCGAGCCGCAGCTGGTGCTGATGGACGAACCGCTCGGCGCCCTGGACAAGCAACTGCGCGAACACATGCAGATGGAGATCAAGCATATCCACCAGCGCCTGGGCGTGACCGTGGTCTACGTGACCCACGACCAGGGCGAGGCGCTGACCATGTCCGACCGGGTGGCGGTGTTCCACCAGGGCGAGATCCAGCAGATCGCCGACCCGCGCACCCTCTACGAAGAGCCGCGCAACACCTTCGTCGCCAACTTCATCGGCGAGAACAACCGCCTCAACGGCACCTTGCTGGCCAGTGACGGCAACCGTTGCCAGGTGCAGCTGGCCCGGGGCGAGCGGGTCGAGGCGCTGGCGGTGAACGTCGGCCAGGCCGGCGAGCCGGTGACCCTGTCGATCCGTCCGGAGCGCGTGCGCCTGAACGGCCACAGCGAACGCTGCGTGAACCGCTTCTCCGGCCGGGTGGCCGAGTTCATCTACCTGGGCGACCACGTGCGGGTGCGCCTGGAGGTCTGCGGCAAGGCCGATTTCTTCGTCAAGCAGCCGATCGCCGAGCTCGATCCGGCCCTGGCCGTGGGCGATGTGGTCCCACTGGGCTGGGAAGTGGAGCACGCCCGCGCGCTCGATCCGATTGCCGAAGCCCATTGATGGTTTGCTTCACCAACCCTGAACTGTGGAGAGAATAATAATGCGCAAGCAGTTGAAACTGACCGCCCTGGCCCTTGGCCTGTTCGCCGCCGGGCAGACCCTGGCCGCGGACCTGACGGTGGTGTCGTTCGGTGGCGCCAACAAGGCGGCCCAGGTCAAGGCGTTCTACGAGCCGTGGGAGAAGGCCGGCAAGGGCAAGATCGTCGCCGGGGAGTACAACGGCGAGATGGCCAAGGTCAAAGCCATGGTCGACACCAACAGCGTGTCGTGGAACCTGGTGGAGGTGGAGTCGCCGGAGCTGGCGCGTGGTTGTGACGAGGGCATGTTCGAGGAGCTCGACCCGGCCCTGTTCGGCAACGAGAGCGATTACGTGAAAGGCGCCATCCAGCCGTGCGGCGTGGGCTTCTTCGTCTGGTCCACGGTCCTGGCCTACAACGCCGACAAGCTCAAGAGCGCACCCACCAGCTGGGCCGACTTCTGGGACACCAAGAAATTCCCGGGCAAGCGCGGCCTGCGCAAGGGCGCCAAGTACACCCTCGAGTTCGCCCTGATGGCCGACGGCGTCGCGCCGAAAGAGGTGTACAAGGTGCTCGGCACCAAGGAAGGCCAGGACCGCGCCTTCAAGAAACTCGACGAACTCAAGCCTAGCATCCAGTGGTGGGAAGCCGGTGCCCAGCCACCACAGTACCTGGCCTCGGGTGACGTGGTCATGAGCTCGGCCTACAACGGCCGTATCGCCGCGGTGCAGAAGGAAAGCAACCTCAAGGTGGTGTGGAACGGCGGCATCTACGACTTCGACGCCTGGGCCATCCCGAAAGGCGCCAAGGATGTGGAAGAGGCGAAGAAATTCATCGCCTACACCGTCCAGCCCGAGCAGCAGAAGACCTACTCCGAGAACATCGCCTACGGCCCGGCCAATTCCAAGGCCGTCTCGCTGCTGGCCGATGCGGTGAAAAAGGACATGCCGACCACGCCGGAGAACATCGCCAACCAGGTGCAGATCGACGTGGCCTTCTGGGCCGACAACAGCGAACAGCTGGAGCAACGCTTCAACGCCTGGGCGGCGAAGAAGTAACCCTGTAGGAGCGGCCTTGTGTCGCGATGGGGCGCGTAGCGGCCCCGGGATCTCGGCATCATGCATGCCCGCCGGGGCTGCTTCGCAGCCCATCGCGACGCAAGGCCGCTCCTACAGAGTCCGCGCCAACCCAATAGGTGAAGTGCGGCCTGATAGTCCCCACCCCTGTTTCCCCCGGAGTTCGCCATGGCCATTGCAGTGCCCCTCAACGAAGGCGCGGGTAAAAGCCTCAAGCAGCGCCTCAAGCATGCCGAGCGGGTCAACCGCTGGAAGGCCCAGGCGTTGATCGCGCCGCTGGCGCTGTTCCTCCTGCTGGTGTTCCTGGTGCCGATCGCGGCGCTGCTGTACAAGAGCGTCGGCAACCCCGAGGTGGTCGCCGGCCTGCCGCGTACCGTCGAGGCGGTGACGCAATGGGACGGCAAGAGCCTGCCCGGCGAGGAGGTCTACAAGGCCCTCAGCCAGGACCTGGCCGAGTCGCGCAAGAACCAGACCCTGGGCGATCTTTCCAAGCGCCTGAACATGGAGCTGGCCGGCTACCGCAGCCTGCTGGCCAAGACCGCGCGGGCGCTGCCGTTCAAGGCCGAGCCTGTGTCCTATAAAGATGCCCTGCAAGCGCTGGACGAGCGTTGGGGCGACCCGGCCTACTGGCAGGCGATCCGCCGCAACACCAGCACGGTCACCTCTTTCTACCTGCTGGCCTCCGTCGATCACCGCATCGACGACCTCGGCGAACTGGCCAAGGCCACGCCGGACCAGGCCATCTACCTGGATATCTTTGCTCGCACCCTGTGGATGGGCGTGGTGATCACCGCCATCTGCCTGGTGCTGGCCTACCCGCTGGCGTATCTGCTGGCCAACTTGCCAACCCGGCAGAGCAACCTGCTGATGATCCTGGTGCTGCTGCCGTTCTGGACCTCGATCCTGGTGCGGGTGGCGGCGTGGATCGTGCTGCTGCAGTCGGGCGGGCTGATCAACAGCGCGCTGATGGCCATCGGCATCATCGACCAACCGCTGGAGCTGGTGTTCAACCGCACCGGCGTGTACATCTCGATGGTGCACATCCTGCTGCCGTTCATGATCCTGCCGCTGTACAGCGTGATGAAGGGCATCTCGCCCAGCTACATGCGCGCGGCGATTTCCCTGGGTTGCCATCCGTTCGCCAGTTTCTGGCGGGTGTACTTCCCACAGACCTATGCCGGTGTCGGCGCCGGCTGCCTGCTGGTGTTCATCCTGGCCATCGGCTACTACATCACCCCGGCGCTGCTGGGCAGCCCGAACGACCAGATGGTCAGCTACTTCGTCGCCTTCTACACCAACACCAGCATCAACTGGGGCATGGCCACCGCCCTGGGCGGGCTGTTGCTGCTGGCGACCGTGCTGCTGTACCTGATCTATAGCTGGCTGGTCGGCGCCAGCCGCCTGCGCCTGAGCTGAGGAGCCTTGTCATGCTGAGCCCCTACATGTCGCCCGTGGAACGGGTGTGGTTCTACAGCCTGCGCATCCTGTGCGGCCTGATCCTGCTGTTCCTGGTACTGCCGGTACTGGTGATCATCCCGCTGTCGTTCAACAGCGGGAGCTTCCTGGTGTACCCGCTGCAAGGTTTCTCGCTGCACTGGTACCAGGACTTCTTCGCCTCCGCTGAATGGATGCGCGCCCTGAAGAACAGCATCATCGTCGCCCCGGCGGCCACGGTGCTGGCCATGGTGTTCGGCACCCTGGCGGCCATCGGCCTGACCCGCGGCGACTTCCCCGGCAAGTCGCTGGTGATGGCGCTGGTGATCTCGCCGATGGTGGTGCCGGTGGTGATCATCGGCGTGGCCAGCTACCTGTTCTTCGCCCCATTGGGCATGGGCAACAGCTTCACCTCGCTGATCCTGGTGCACGCGGTGCTGGGCGTGCCGTTCGTGATCATTACTGTGTCGGCGACGCTGCAGGGCTTTAACTACAACCTGGTGCGCGCGGCGGCCAGCCTGGGGGCCTCGCCATTGCTGGCCTTCCGTCGGGTGACCTTGCCGTTGATCGCCCCCGGGGTGATCTCCGGGGCACTGTTTGCCTTCGCCACATCGTTCGATGAGGTGGTAGTGACCCTGTTCCTCGCCGGGCCCGAGCAGGCGACCCTGCCACGGCAGATGTTCAGCGGCATTCGCGAGAACCTGAGCCCGACCATCGCGGCGGCGGCCACCTTGCTGATCGCCTTCTCGGTGATCCTGCTGCTGACCCTGGAGTGGCTGCGTGGGCGCAGCGAGAAGCTGAGGACCCAGCAGCCGGCATGATTCTTCGTTGTTTTTACCGGCCTCTTCGCGGGTTTACCCGCGAAGGGCCGGCACAGGATTGATACCAATCAGCCCCGATCCGCTTCCCTGAGTTACAATGCGCGCCACCGTGATTCTGCCCAACAGGTGCGCCATGCAGCCCTACGCTATTGCCCCCTCCATTCTGTCCGCCGATTTTGCCCGCCTGGGCGAGGACGTCGACAAGGTCCTGGCCGCCGGGGCCGACATCGTCCACTTCGATGTCATGGACAACCACTACGTGCCCAACCTGACCATCGGCCCGATGGTCTGCAGCGCCCTGCGCAAGTACGGCGTGACCGCGCCGATCGACGTGCACCTGATGGTCAGCCCGGTCGACCGCATCATCGGCGACTTCATCGAGGCCGGCGCCACCTACATCACCTTCCACCCGGAAGCCTCCCAGCACGTCGACCGCTCGCTGCAACTGATCCGCGACGGCGGCTGCAAGGCCGGCCTGGTGTTCAACCCGGCCACCGGCCTGGATGCGCTGAAGTACGTGATGGACAAGGTCGACATGGTCCTGCTGATGAGCGTCAACCCAGGCTTCGGCGGGCAGAAGTTCATCCCCGGCACCCTCGACAAGCTGCGCGAGGCCCGCGCCCTGATCGATGCCAGCGGCCGTGACATCCGCCTGGAGATCGACGGCGGCGTCAACGTAGGCAACATCCGCGAGATCACCGCCGCCGGCGCTGACACCTTCGTGGCCGGCTCGGCGATCTTCAACGCCCCGGACTACAAGGAAGTCATCGACAAGATGCGTGCCGAAATGGCGCTGGCACGCGCATGAGCGGCTTCGAGCAGCTGTTCCCGGGGACACTGCCCAGGCTGGTGATGTTCGATCTGGATGGCACCCTGATCGATTCGGTACCCGACCTGGCCGCAGCCGTCGACCGCACGCTGCTCGAACTCGGGCGACCGCCCGCAGGCCTGGAGGCGGTGCGCCACTGGGTCGGCAACGGCGCCCAGGTGCTAGTGCGCCGGGCCCTGGCCGGCGATATCGATCACGCCGCAGTGGATGATGAGCTGGCCGAACGCGCGCTGGCGCTGTTCATGGAAGCCTATGCCGACAACCATGAACTCACCGTGGTCTACCCCGGCGTGCGCGATACCCTGCGCTGGCTGCGCAAGCAGGGCGTGGAGATGGCGCTGATCACCAACAAGCCCGAACGCTTCGTCGCCCCTTTGCTCGACCAGATGAAGATCGGTCGCTACTTCCGCTGGATCATCGGCGGCGACACCCTGCCGCAGAAGAAGCCCGACCCGGCGGCGCTGCTGTTCGTCATGAAGATGGCCGGCGTCAGCGCCGAACAATCGCTGTTCGTCGGCGATTCGCGCAGCGACGTGCTGGCCGCCAAGGCCGCCGGCGTCCAGTGCGTCGGCCTGAGCTACGGCTACAATCATGGCCGGCCGATCGACGACGAGTCGCCCAGCCTGGTCATCGACGACCTGCGCCTGCTGCTGCCCGGTTGCTTAGTCACCGACACTGGGATAACGTTGGCGGACCTTCAAGCCCCGCAAAGCAGAGACAACAACGTGGTGGTTACCGGCAAATTCTGGATGAAAGTCATCAAGGCCCTGGCCCGCTGGCGCTGGCGCGCCTGACGCCTGCCCACCGGCGCCTGCCGGTACATCCGTTTGCCCACTCCCCATTGCTGCTTGCCCCGAGGCTACACATGACCCGCGAAGAATTCCTGCGCCTGGCCGCTGCCGGCTACAACCGCATTCCCCTGGCCTGCGAAACCCTGGCCGACTTCGACACGCCGCTGTCGATCTACCTGAAGCTGGCCGACCAACCCAACTCCTACCTGCTCGAGTCCGTGCAGGGTGGCGAGAAGTGGGGCCGCTATTCGATGATCGGCCTGCCGTCGCGCACCGTGCTGCGCGTGCACGGTTACCACGTCAGCATCCTGCAGGATGGCGTCGAGGTGGAAAACCACGACGTCGAGGATCCGCTGGCCTTCGTCGAGGCGTTCAAGGATCGCTACAAGGTCGCTGACATTCCTGGCTTGCCACGTTTCAACGGTGGCCTGGTGGGCTATTTCGGCTACGACTGCGTGCGTTACGTGGAGAAACGCCTGGGCGCCAGCCCCAATCCGGATCCGCTGGGGGTGCCGGATATCCTGCTGATGGTCTCCGATGCCGTGGTGGTGTTCGACAACCTGGCGGGCAAGATGCACGCCATCGTGTTGGTCGACCCGGCCGAGGCGCAGGCCTTCGAGCAAGGGCAGGCCCGCCTGCAGGGGCTTCTGGATACCCTGCGCCAGCCGATCACCCCGCGCCGTGGCCTGGACCTGAGCGGGCCGATGGCCGCCGAGCCGGCGTTCCGCTCCAGCTACACACAAGCCGACTACGAAAGCGCCGTGGGCCGCATCAAGGAGTACATCCTGGCCGGCGACTGCATGCAGGTGGTGCCGTCCCAGCGCATGTCCATCGACTTCAAGGCTGCGCCCATCGACCTGTACCGGGCGCTGCGCTGCTTCAACCCGACGCCGTACATGTACTTCTTCAACTTCGGCGACTTCCATGTGGTCGGCAGTTCGCCGGAAGTGCTGGTGCGGGTCGAGGACAACCTGGTCACCGTGCGCCCGATCGCCGGTACCCGCCCGCGCGGGGCCACCGAAGAAGCCGACCGGGCGTTGGAAGACGACCTGCTGTCGGACGACAAGGAAATCGCCGAGCACCTGATGCTCATCGACCTGGGCCGCAACGACGTGGGTCGGGTGTCGGCCACCGGCAGTGTGCGCCTGACCGAGAAGATGGTGATCGAGCGTTACTCGAACGTCATGCATATCGTGTCCAACGTCACCGGCCAGTTGAATGAGGGGCTGACGGCCATGGACGCGCTGCGGGCGATCCTGCCGGCCGGTACCCTCTCCGGCGCGCCGAAGATCCGCGCCATGGAAATCATCGACGAACTGGAGCCGGTCAAGCGCGGCGTCTACGGTGGCGCGGTGGGCTACTTTGCCTGGAACGGCAACATGGACACCGCCATCGCCATCCGCACCGCGGTGATCAAGGACGGTGAACTGCATGTGCAGGCCGGTGGCGGCATCGTCGCCGACTCGGTGCCGGCGCTGGAGTGGGAAGAAACCATCAACAAGCGCCGGGCGATGTTCCGCGCGGTGGCGCTGGCCGAGCAGACCTCCAAGTAAATGGATCGGGGCCGCAACGCGGCCCCGACAACTCAGAAGTCCAGGCTCAACGCCACGCTCACGCCCTGCTGGCGCAACTCATCACTCTTGCGCCAGTTGTAGTTCCCCCGCAGGTTCACCCCTGGCACCAGTTCATGGGTCAGCCCCAAGCTGGCGCGGGTCAGGTTGCTGTGTGGCGTATACCCGGTCAAGGTGAAGTCGTTCGCCGGCAGGCTGGTCAGGTGCATGCGCAGGTCCTGCTGATCGTCCTCGAACTCGTGCTCCCGGGCCACCTCGGCAAACAGCCTGGTCGTCGGCAGGAGCTGCACGCTTCCCAGCAGGCCGGCCCCCAGCCGGCGTGACGTGCGCTCCTGATCGTCGAAGCCGAGCGCCGTGGAGCGGCCGCTCTTCTCGTCATACCCATCGACCTTGACCCGCGCATAGTCGGCGCTGATGAATGGCGCCAGTTGCCAGCGGCTGCTCTCGGCCGCCAGGTTGTAGCCCACCCGGCCGGTGACGGCCCAGGCCTCGCCATCGCTGTCGCCTTTCTCGCTGCGCTCACCAACGCCCAAGGCGAAGGTGCGCTTGAGGTCGCGATAGTCCAGGTGCCCGGCGGTCAGTGCTGCGTCGGCCCACCAGCGACCCTGACGGAACTGGGCGAAGGCGCTGGCCAGGTAGCTGTCGAGCTTGTAGTCGGAATCTTCCTGGCCGGCCTCGAGCTTTTGTCGGTACACGCCCGCCGCCAGTCCCACGCGCCAGGCGTCATCCAGCCGATAGCTGCCGCCGAGGGTCAGGTTGTAGCCGCGCCCGTCGCCACTGGCGGCGCTGCGCTGGCTGCCGAAGTCCAGGTCCTGGCCGCCGGTGGCGACGAACGCCTGCCATTGACCGACCGCCTGCCAGGGCGTCTGCCACTGGTTGCGCAGTTCATCCTGGTGGGCACGGAGGCTGGCGTGGGCGATTTCCGGCAGCAGGGTCAGCTCCCAGGGCGCGGCGAGGATCGAATAGGCATAGTCGGCAATCAGTTGCTGGCCGGCGATGGTCGGGTGCACCGAATCGTTGAACAGCAGCCGGGTCGGGTCCGGCGTCGTGCCGTTCGCCCCGTAGACCGGGTTGCCCACGCAGCCGTCGCCGCTGTAGCAGGTGCCGACCAGGTTCTGGTCGGCGGCCAGGCCGAACTGGGCGGGGCTGGCCAGGGCCTCGCGCAGCAGCACTGGGACATTGAGTGGGATGATCTCGGCGTCGATTTGCCCGAGCCGGTTGACCAGCGACTGGTTGAACACGCTGGACAGTTGCGACAGCGGCCCTTGCTGGGGCGTGCCGCTGAAGTTCGGTGTCTGCCCCAGGTCTGGCAGCAGCCAGACCATGATGTAGCGCGCGCCGCCCTGTTGCAGCGCCTGGGCGCTGGCCGCCAGGCGGGCACCGGCGGCGGCCGCGTCGGCGGGGCTGTTGACCAGGCCCTGGAGGAAGTCGTTGCCGCCACCGGTCAGGTAGTACAGGGCATTGGGATCGGCCCGCAGGCCGTTGGCCAGGTAGCCGTCGCGCTCGCGCAGCACCGTGCCGGCGCCGGGGCGCCCGGGTGGGATGACGGCTTGCGAGGTGTCGGTGATCGAGTCGAGGATCTGCTGCGTGGTGTAGCCGCCCACGGCCCAGTTGTTGCCATCCGGCGTGCCTTGCAGCTGGTTGGTCAGCGACGTCGAGGGTCCCAGGCTGGTCCCGGAAAAGCCCAGCTTGCCGCCCAGGATCATCGGCGACACCGGCGCGTAGTTGCCATTGGCATCGCGGTTGGTGAAGCGCATGCCTGGCGTACCGCCGGTCAGGTCGGGGAACTGCCCGGCGTCGCTGAGGCTGTCGCCGAAGACGACCAAGGCGCTATAGGGGGAGGGCGCCGCGATGGCTTGGCTGCAGGCGAACACGAGGGTCGCGAGGGAAGTGCGCAGGAAGGGAGCCTTGAGCATGCATGGATATCCTTTTCATTGTTTTTATCGGGGCAAGCCGGATGACCTTAGCAAATTCCCGGTCTTTGCCTACCGTTGCGTTCGTTTCCCCGTGGTTATGGGCATATTGCACCCGCCGCCCCGGTAGGTTACTGTCCCGGAACGTATGAACGAGACCTACCCTGTGTTGATCGTCAGCAAACTCTTGATGCGCGTTATCAAGGCCGTCGCCCGTTGGCGTTGGCGCGCCTGACTTTTTCTCCTGCCGGTTCGCCCGGCCCGTCCCCGTTTGCCTTCCCCACTTGTTCCGTCAACCGCCCCGTGCGGGTTCGGCCGCATTCATGAGCGGCAGCGGAAGGCTCGAATCAAAAGTCAGTATTCAAGAGGTTCGTTGCAGATGTTACTGATGATCGACAACTACGACTCCTTCACCTACAACGTCGTGCAGTACCTTGGCGAGCTGGGTGCCGAGGTCAAGGTCATTCGCAATGACGAAATGACCATCGCCCAGATCGAAGCCCTTAATCCCGAGCGCATCGTCGTCTCCCCGGGCCCGTGCACGCCGAGTGAAGCCGGGGTCTCCATCGAGGCCATCCTGCACTTCGCCGGCAAGCTGCCGATCCTGGGCGTCTGCCTGGGCCACCAGTCCATCGGCCAGGCCTTCGGCGGCGACGTGGTGCGCGCCCGCCAGGTGATGCATGGCAAGACCAGCCCGGTGCTGCACCGTGACCTGGGCGTGTTCGCCGGCCTGAACAACCCGCTCACCGTGACCCGCTACCACTCGCTGGTGGTCAAGCGCGAAACCCTGCCCGACTGCCTGGAAGTGACCGCCTGGACCGCCCACGAAGATGGTGCCGTCGACGAAATCATGGGCCTGCGTCATAAAACCCTGAACGTCGAAGGGGTACAGTTCCACCCCGAATCCATCCTCACCGAGCAGGGCCACGAGCTGTTCGCCAATTTCCTCAAGCAGACCGGCGGACGCCGTTAAGGACCGATCATGGATATCAAGACCGCTTTGAGCCGTATCGTCGGCCACCTGGATTTGTCCACCGAGGAAATGCGCGACGTCATGCGCCAGATCATGACCGGCCAGTGCAGCGAGGCGCAGATCGGCGCTTTCCTCATGGGCATGCGCATGAAGAGCGAGAGTATCGACGAGATCGTCGGCGCGGTGTCGGTGATGCGTGAGCTGGCCGACAAGGTCGAGCTGAAGAGCCTCGACGGTGTGGTCGACATTGTCGGCACCGGCGGTGATGGCGCCAATATCTTCAACGTGTCGACTGCTTCGGCCTTTGTCCTGGCCGCGGCCGGCTGCACCGTGGCCAAGCATGGCAACCGTGCCGTCTCCGGCAAGAGCGGCAGCGCCGACCTGCTGGAGGCCGCCGGTATCTACCTGAATCTGACCCCGGTGCAGGTCGCTCGCTGCATCGACAGCCTCGGCATCGGCTTCATGTTCGCCCAGACTCATCACAGTGCCATGAAGCACGCCGCCGGCCCTCGTCGCGACCTGGGGCTGCGTACCCTGTTCAACATGCTCGGCCCGCTTACGAATCCGGCCGGCGTGAAACACCAGGTGGTCGGGGTCTTCACCCAGGCCCTGTGCCGCCCGTTGGCCGAGGTGCTGCAGCGCCTGGGCAGCAAGCATGTGCTGGTGGTGCACTCGAAGGACGGCCTGGACGAGTTCAGCCTGGCCGCGCCGACCTTCGTCGCCGAACTGAAGAATGACCAGATCACAGAGTACTGGGTCGAGCCGGAAGACCTCGGCATGAAGAGCCAGAGCCTGCATGGGCTGGCGGTCGAGGGGCCGCAGGCTTCGCTGGAGCTGATCCGTGACGCCCTGGGCCGACGCAAGACCGAGAACGGCCAGAAGGCCGCCGAGATGATCGTTCTTAACGCTGGCGCGGCGCTGTACGCCGCCGACCACGCGATGACCCTGGCCCAGGGTGTCGAACTGGCCCACGATGTGCTGCACACCGGCCTGGCCTGGGAGAAACTGCAGGAGCTGGGCGCCTTTACCGCAGTATTCAAGGTGGAGAACGAAGCATGAGCGTACCGACGGTGCTGGAAAGGATCATCGCCCGCAAGTTCCAGGAAGTGGCCGAGCGCAGCGCGCGGGTCAGCCTGGGTGAACTCGAGCGCCTGGCCAAGGCGGCCGATGCGCCCCGTGGCTTTGCCAGGGCATTGATCGAGCAGGCTGCGCGCAAGCAGCCGGCGGTGATCGCCGAGATCAAGAAGGCCTCGCCAAGCAAGGGCGTGATCCGCGAAAACTTCGTGCCGGCGGAGATTGCCGTCAGCTACGAGAAGGGTGGGGCGACCTGCCTGTCGGTGCTGACCGACGTGGACTACTTCCAGGGTGCCGACGTCTACCTGCAGCAGGCGCGTGCCGCCGTTTCGCTGCCGGTGATCCGCAAGGACTTCATGGTCGATCCGTACCAGATCGTCGAAGCCCGTGCCCTGGGCGCCGACTGCGTGCTGTTGATCGTCTCGGCGCTGGACGACGTGAAGATGGCCGAGCTGGCCGCCACCGCCAAGGACGTCGGCCTCGACGTGCTGGTCGAAGTGCATGACGGCGATGAGCTGGAGCGTGCGTTGAAGACCCTCGACACACCGTTGGTCGGGGTCAACAACCGCAACCTGCATACCTTCGAAGTCAGCCTGGAGACTACCCTCGACCTGCTGCCGCGTATCCCCCGCGATCGCCTGGCCATCACCGAGAGCGGCATTCTCAACCGTGCCGATGTCGAGCTGATGGAAATCAACGAGGTGTATTCGTTCCTGGTCGGCGAGGCGTTCATGCGCGCCGAGCAGCCAGGGTTGGAGCTGCAGCGGTTGTTCTTCCCCGAACAGGTGAAGAAGACCGTTCAGCAACTGGACTGATCGAACAGAGAGCCGGCATCGTTTGCCGGCTTTTTTGTCTTCGAGCGCTTCATCGCAAGACAGTCCCAACGTGGGAGCGGGCTTGCCCTGCGATGAGGCCGGTGAACATCACATCAAAGGTGGATCAATGACCGATCAACCCCTGGCCCTTACCGTCGAACAAGGCCTGCACGCCGAACAGGACCTGCTGGCCGCCGTCTGCCGCGGCGAGCGCGAATCCGGCGTGCTGTTCTGGCGCCCGACCGACCATGCCCTGGTCATGCCCCGGCGCATGAGCCGCCTGGACAACTTCGAGGCCGCCTGCGCCGAGCTGGCCATCGCCGGCTGGCCGGTGCTGCTGCGCGAAACCGGTGGCGAGCCGGTGCCGCAATCCCATGCGACCGTCAACGTGGCACTGGTCTATGTGGCCCCGCGTAGCGAGGGTGACCAGGGCCGCATTGAGAATGCCTACGAGCGTCTGTGCTTACCGCTGTGCGATGTCCTGCGCGAGTGGGGTGGTGTTGCCTCGGTGGGGGAGATTGACGGCGCCTTTTGCGATGGCCGCTACAACGTCAACCTCAATGGCCGCAAACTGGTCGGCACGGCCCAGCGCTGGCGCCAGGGGCTGGGGGGCAAGCGCCCGGTGGTGTTGGTACATGGCGCGCTGTTGCTGGACAACGAACGCGAATCGATGGTCGCGGCGGTCAACCGCTTCAATGAGTGCTGCGAGCTGGAGCAGCGCTGCCGTGCCGACAGCCATATCGCCCTGCACGAGGTGGCGCCTGCCGCCCCCTGGTTCGAGCGCCTGAGCCAGGCCTATGAGCAAGTGCTGGCGGAACTGCCGCAGGACTAACGGGTGCCGTAGACCACCATGGTCTTACCCTTGACCTGCACCAGGCTG
Organism: Pseudomonas sp. BW16M2; assembly: GCF_014268865.1. NCBI lineage: Bacteria > Pseudomonadati > Pseudomonadota > Gammaproteobacteria > Pseudomonadales > Pseudomonadaceae > Pseudomonas > Pseudomonas sp. BW16M2. Next base: position 243,816 of record NZ_JABWRI010000003.1, read on the forward strand.
CGCTCCTCGAGGTCCTTGAGGACGCGGCCGACCATCTCCCGTGAACAACCGACGATACGACCGATCTCCTGGCGGGTGATCTTGATCTGCATGCCGTCGGGGTGGGTCATGGCGTCGGGTTGCTTGCACAGGTCGAGCAGGCAGCGGGCGACCCGCCCGGTGACATCGAAGAACGCCAGGTCGCCGACCTTGCGGGTGGTGTTGCGCAGGCGCTGGGCCATCTGGCTGCCCAGGGCATAGAGGATTTCCGGCTCCAGGCGTACCAGCTCGCGGAATTTGTCGTAGCCGATCTCGGCCACTTCGCACTCGGTCTTGGCACGTACCCAGGCGCTGCGCTGATGTTCCTGGCCGGCGGGCTCGAACAGTCCCAGCTCACCGAAGAAATCACCGCTGTTGAGGTAGGCGATGATCATCTCGTGGCCGTCGTCGTCCTCGATCAGGATGGTCACCGAGCCCTTGATGATGAACGACAAGGTCTCGGCCCGGTCGCCGGCACAGATGATGTTGCTCTTGGCGGCGTAGCGACGGCGCTGGCAGTGGGCCAGCAGCTTGTCGATGTTCTTGATCTTGGGTGGCAGGGCTGAGGAGACCATCACGAAATCCTGTTCGATGCGACGCATTGGCTTTTTATAGAGGCGCCTGGCAGCACGCGCCAGTCATTTGGCGCCAGCTTATCAGACACTTCAACTTGAATCGGCACAAAAGCGACGCGGCTTGAGCTTTTCCGACAGCCTCGCAAGGTCTAAGCTGACACCCTTTTACGAAATCGGGAGTCCGGATAGATGAAGGCACGCATCCAGTGGGCCGGTGAAGCGATGTTCCTCGGCGAGTCGGGGAGCGGCCATGTCGTGGTCATGGATGGCCCACCCGAAGCCGGAGGTCGCAACCTGGGCGTGCGCCCGATGGAGATGCTCCTGCTCGGCCTGGGTGGCTGCAGCAGTTTCGACGTGGTCAGCATCCTCAAGAAGTCGCGCCAGGCCGTGGAAAGCTGCGAGGCCTTCCTGGAAGCCGAACGCGCCAGTGAAGACCCGAAGGTGTTCACCAAGATCCACCTCAACTTCGTGGTCAAGGGCCGCGGCTTGAAGGAAGCGCAGGTCAAGCGTGCGGTCGAGTTGTCGGCAGAGAAGTACTGCTCGGCCTCGATCATGCTGGATCGCGCGGGCGTCGAGATCACGCACGGTTACGAAATCGTCGAACTCGGTTGATCGAAGGCAGCGCCTGCCGGTCAGGCGCTTTGCTTGTGCAGGCGTTCGACACCTAGCAGCAACGCGAGCCCCGGGATCAGCGCAAGCACCAGCCAGGGCGTATTCACCCCGAGCAGGATGAGGATTTCGCTGCTGCTCCAGGTGGTGCCGAAGTGTTCGGCAAACACCTGGCACTGCCACCACGCAGCCAAAGTGCCAGCGAGCACGAACGTGCCAACCAGCAGTTGGCGGCTGGCTAAAAACACGCTGAGCAGCAGAAACAGCAGCTGCGCGGGCAGTGTGCCGAGCATCAGCTCGGCGCTGCTGTTGCTGTCAGGGTCGGTAAGTGTCGGCAGTTCCAGGCTGAAAGTGCTTTGCCCGACACTGGCGACCATCAGGCAAACGAACAGATAGGCGACCGGGATCAGGCCAAGGCTCTGCAGCAGCCGGATGAGCGATCGTCCCATGTTCAGCGACGCAATGCCGGCAGCAGTTGCAACAGGCGTTCGGGTAGCTGTGCCCGAAGCTGCTCGCTCAATGCCTCACGTCGCTTCTGGTACAGCACGCCGAGACCGATCACGCCGAGGCCGATCAAGGTCAGTATGACCGGGAACAGCAGGGAATCGGCGAACACCTCGTAGGACAGATAGCCCAGATAGGCCGCCACCCCCATTGCCCCGAACACCATGAACACGGGGCGGCGCAGCAGGACGGCCAGGCCCATCAGCCCCAGGTTGATCAGGCAGTACAGCGCCTTGCCCCACTCGCTGCCGCTGTCCATCAGCGTCAGCCCGCCCCAGAACGCCGCCAGGCCGGCGAGATAGCCCCAGAAGGCATAGTCCCGGCGGGTGCGTCCGTCGATCACCAGGAATACCAGCAGCAGGCCCAGGCCGAACCACAGCGAGACCGTGCGCCGTTGCTCCCAGCTGAACAGGTCGCCATGGAACCACTCGCTCAGGTCCATGGACATGAACCACAGGGCCACCGCGATCGGCATGACGATGAAAGGGAAGGGAATCAGGCGCAGCATCAGCAGCCCGGCCAGTACCGTCGCTGCCTCCATCGCCAACCAGCCACCCTGCACGTAGGTGTAGTACTGGTGGTAGTCGCCCTGGGCGTCGTCCAGCGGCCACCAGCCTGCCAGGCGCTCGATGGCGAACACCGCCAGCGGCACGATGCTGACCGCCACGGCGGCCAGCACGCCGGCGGCGACAGGCTGGTTGCGTCGTTGCAGCGACAGGGCGAACAGGGTGATCCCGCCGATGTAGAGCAGGGCGATGGCCAGCAGTGCACCGTCGCCTATGCGCATCCAGGCCTCGGTGAGCAGCCAGCCCATGGCACCCATGATCAGCAGTGCGCCGAAGTAGAACGCCACATGGGCCAGCTGGAAGCTGGCGCGGCTTTCCGGCTGCTGGCGCAGGAAGGCCAGCAAGGCCTGGTCCTGCCCCGGCTGCAGCACGCCGGCGTTCACGGCGCGTGCCAGGTCCCTGGCGTCGAAACGTTCCATGGTGCGCGTCTCAGATTCGGTAGGTGCTCTTGGTCATGACCTTGGCCAGCAGGCTCATGCCGAAGCGCACGGGGGCCGGGAAACGGTAGCCGCCGGCTTCCAGCGCGGACTCGGCGTGGTGTTCCTCGTCGACGCGCATCTGTTCGAGGATGGCGCGGGACTTGCCGTCGTTCTCGGGGATCTGCTCCAGGTGTTCGTCCAGGTGCTTGCACACCTGATGCTCGGTGGCGGCGACGAAGCCCAGGCTGACCTTGTCGCTGACCAGTCCGGCGAGGGCGCCGATGCCGAACGACAGGCCGTAGAACACCGGGTTGAGCACGCTGGGGTGGCTATTGAGCTGGCGAATGCGCTGCTCGCACCAGGCCAGGTGGTCGATTTCTTCTTCCGCCGCATGCTCCATGGCCTTGCGCACCTGGGGCAGCTTGGCGGTCAGGGCCTGGCCCTGGTACAGCGCCTGGGCGCAGACTTCGCCGGTGTGGTTGATGCGCATCAGGCCGGCGATATGGCGGGTCTGCTGCTCGTCGAGTTCGGCGTCCGGCTGGATGATCGCCGGGGATGGGCGGGCGGGTTGGCCGCTGAAGGGCAGCAAGGTGCGCATGGCGGTATCGGCCTGCAGCAACAAGCGGTCGAGCGGCGAGTAGTGACGTTCGGTAGCCATCGGGCACCTCCGCTGAAGTGATGCCCGATAGTCTACCTCAATACCCCTGGGCAGGCTTGCCTTGGATCAGCCCGGCGGCCAGTGCATCTGGCGCTGGCCAAGCACGTGCATGTGGATGTGGTAGACGGTCTGGCCGCCCTGCTCGTTGCAGTTCATCACCACGCGGAAGCCCTCTTCGCAGCCGAGTTCCCGGGCCAGGCGCTGGGCGGTGAACAGGATGTGGCCGGCCAGGCCTTTGTCCTCTTCGGTCAGGTCGTTGAGGGTGCGGATGTGTTTCTTCGGGATGACCAGGAAATGGACCGGGGCCTGGGGGGCGATATCGTGGAAGGCCAGGACCTGGTCGTCTTCGTAGATGATCTTCGCCGGGATCTCCCGGTTGATGATTCTGAGGAATAAATCGTCCACAGCACGTGCTCCATGGTGAGTGTCGGGGCTGAGTGTACTGAGCCCGCCGTCGCTCGCCCAGTGGCTATTCCATGCCGATCGGGCAATAGCGGCGATGGATCAGCCCGGCCAGCTTGCGCGTCAGCCAGCGCGGCAGCAGGCGCGGGGCTAAGGCCAGCCAGCGGTTGCGCCGGCCGGGCAGGATCAGCGCGCGGTTGCGGTCCAGGGCGCGAACGGTGTACAGGGCGATTTCCTCGGGGCTCAGGCAGCGGCTGTTGCCGTCGAGCCGTGGGATGCGGCGCCTGGCCGAGCGCACCGGCCCCGGGCACAGCACCGAGACCTTGATCCCGGTGCGCCGCAGCTCCTCGCGCAGGGCCTCGGAAAAACTCAACACATAGGCCTTGCTCGCCGCGTAGGCGGCCATCCACGGGCCCGGTGCGACCCCGGCCAGTCCCGCGACGTTGAGGATCTGCCCGCCGCCCTGGATCGCCATCAGGTTGCCAATGGCGTGGCACAGGCGGCTCAGGGCAAGGATATTGACCTCCAGCAGGTCCTGCTCATCGGCCCATTCATGGGCCAGGAACGGCCCATAGGTACGCTGCCCCGCGCAATTCACCAGCAGGTCGATGCGCCGCTCGCCTTCCTCCAGCTCGAGGACGAAGCCAGACAGGCGTAGAGGCTGGCTGAGATCGCAGGCACGGAACAGCACTTCCACGCCAAAGCGTTGGGTGAGCTCGATGGCCACCGGCTCCAGCGTCTCGCGCTGGCGCGCCACCAGGATCAGGTTGCGCCCGCGCCGTGCCAGGGCTTCCGCCAGGGCCAGGCCCAGGCCGCTGGAAGCTCCGGTGATCATGGCGTAACGGGTCATGCAAGGCTCCTGGGGCGTAAGGGGCGCCTAGTGTACAGCCTGGCCGATTTGCTACAAGGCGTTGCTGCGCAGCTGCTGGCTGCGCGCCAGGGCGGCCCGGTACTCGTCCTGCAGGCGCCCGATCAGCTCGCCGGCGCCGGGCAGGTCATGGATCTCGCCGACACCCTGGCCGGCCGACCAGACCGTCTTCCAGGCCTTGGCCTCGTCATCCAGTGGCTTGAGCTTGCCGGCGTCATGGCCGCTCTTCAGGGCCGCCAGGTCGTAGCCGGCCTGTTCCAGGCTCTGGCGCAGGAAGCTGGCGGGGATGCCGGACACCGCCGGGGTATGTACGATATCGGCGGCCCCGGCGCCCAGGATCATCTGCTTGTAGGTGTCCTGGGCCTGGCTCTCGCGGGTGGCGATGAAACGGGTGCCCATGTAGCCGAGGTCGGCCCCCAGCAATTGCGCGGCCAGCAGTTCATGGCCATGGTTCAGGCAACCGGCCAGCAGCAGGGTCTTGTCGAAAAACTGGCGGATCTCCGCGACCAGGGCGAACGGACTCCAGGTCCCGGCATGCCCGCCGGCCCCCGCCGCCACGGCGATCAGCCCGTCGACGCCAGCCTCGGCGGCCTTCTCGGCGTGGCGACGGGTGGTCACGTCATGGAACACCAGGCCACCATAGCTGTGCACCGCGTCGACCACCTCCTTCACCGCGCCGAGGCTGGTAATGACAATGGGCACCCGATGCTCGACACACAGTGCCAGGTCGGCCTGCAGGCGCGGATTGGTCGGGTGCACGATCAGGTTGACCGCATAGGGCGCGGGCGCCTGCAGCTCGGCCAGTCCGGCCTCGATCTCCTCCAGCCAGGCCTTGAACCCTGCGCTGTCACGCTGGTTCAGGGCCGGGAAGCTGCCCACCACGCCATTGGCGCAGCAGGCGAGCACCAGCCGGGGATTGGAGATCAGGAACATCGGCGCCGCCACCAGGGGCAGGCGCAGGCGTTGTTCGAGCGAGGCGGGCAGGGACATGGCGAAACTCCTGTAGGCGGGTGGATATCGTCAGAACGGTTTGACCACCACGAGAATTACGACGCCCAGCAGCATCAGCACCGGTGCCTCGTTGAACCAGCGGTAGTAAACATGGCTGCGGGTGTTGGTACCGGCGGCGAAGCGTTTGCGCTGGGCGCCGCACATGTGATGGTAGACGGTGAGCAGGGCTACCAGGGTGAGCTTGGCGTGCAGCCAGCCCTGGCTCAGCCAGCCGGGGTTCAGGTACAGCATCCAGCCGCCGAACACGTAGGTGGCGATCATCGCCGGGTTCATGATGCCCCGGTACAGCTTGCGCTCCATGGTGGTGAAGCGCTCGAGGCTGATGCTGTCCTGGCTCTGGGCGTGATAGACGAACAGGCGTGGCAGGTAGAACAGGCCGGCGAACCAGCAGACCACGCTGACGATATGCAGCGCCTTGATCCATAGATAGAGCATGGGGAGTTCCTTCAGGTTTTCACGGTCGTCAGATAGTAGAGGCCAAGGGCCCGAAGGGTCATCCCAAGAGTTGTTACAGGCGCCCTTGGCCCCTATTATCGTGCGCTTTCCAGTGGTCTCGTTGATAAGGGGCAAGCGTCATGATCAAGGTCGGTATCGTCGGCGGCACGGGTTACACCGGTGTCGAACTGCTGCGTCTGCTGGCGCAGCACCCACAGGCCGAAGTGGCGGTCATCACTTCGCGCACCGAAGCGGGCGTGGCGGTTGCCGACATGTACCCGAACCTGCGCGGCCATTACGATGGCCTGGCGTTCAGCGTGCCGGACAGCAAGACCCTGGCGGCCTGCGACGTGGTGTTCTTCGCCACGCCCCACGGCGTCGCCCACGCCCTGGCGGGTGAGCTGCTGGCGGCCGGTACCAAGGTCATCGACCTGTCCGCCGACTTCCGCCTGCAGGACGCCGCCGAATGGGGCAAGTGGTACGGCCAGCCTCATGGCGCGCCCGAGCTGCTCAAGGACGCCGTCTACGGCCTGCCCGAGGTGAACCGCGAGAAAATCCGCCAGGCACGCCTGATTGCGGTGCCGGGTTGCTACCCGACCGCCACCCAGCTGGGCTTGTTGCCGCTGCTGGAAGCCGGCTTGGCCGATCCATCGCGGCTGATCGCCGACTGCAAGTCGGGCGTCAGTGGCGCCGGTCGTGGCGCCGCGGTAGGTTCACTGTTCTGCGAGGCCGGGGAGAGCATGAAGGCCTACGCGGTCAAGGGCCACCGTCACTTGCCGGAGATCAGCCAGGGCCTGCGCCAGGCGGCGGGCAAGGACATCGGCCTGACCTTCGTGCCGCACCTGACCCCGATGATCCGTGGCATCCATGCCACCCTGTACGCGACGGTCGCCGATACCTCGGTCGACCTGCAGGCGCTGTTCGAGAAACGCTACGCCAACGAACCGTTCGTCGATGTGATGCCGGTCGGCAGCCATCCGGAAACCCGCAGCGTACGCGGTGCCAACGTCTGCCGCATCGCCGTGCACCGGCCTCAGGGTGGTGACCTGGTGGTGGTGCTGTCGGTGATCGACAACCTGGTCAAGGGCGCGTCGGGCCAGGCGGTGCAGAACCTCAACATCCTGTTCGGCCTCGACGAGCGCATGGGCCTGTCCCACGCCGGGCTGCTGCCGTAAGCCGCCGGTCGTTGCCAGGGCCCGCCTCGCGCGGGCCTTTTTCATGGGGGCGACTAAAGCCGCACAATTCTTGACCGATTTTCTCGGACAAGCGGATAATACCCGCCATCGAGTTTTATGGCGGCACTGCGCCGGGAGAATCAACATGAGCGTCGAAACCTTCACCCCCACGGCTTTGGAGTTCACTCCCGGGGCTGCGCACAAGGTGAAAACCCTGGTCAGCGAAGAGGGCAACGAGCGGCTGAAGCTGCGTGTGTTCGTGACCGGCGGCGGCTGCTCGGGCTTCCAGTACGGTTTCACCTTTGATGAAGACGTGGCCGATGACGACACCATCGTCGAGCGCGAAGGTGTTGCGCTGGTCGTCGACCCGATGAGCTACCAGTACCTGGCGGGCGCCGAAGTCGACTACCAGGAAGGCCTGGAAGGTTCGCGCTTCGTGATCAAGAACCCGAACGCCACCACCACCTGCGGTTGCGGTTCGTCGTTCTCGATCTGATCCGGACCCTGCTGTGAAAACGCCGCGCAATTGCGCGGCGTTTTGCATTCTGGCGGGTGTTCAGGCGGGGTAGATTGCGCCGAGGATGCGCAGGCCGCGGGCGGCGGTCACGCTGGGACGGTTGGCCGGGATGCCCTCCAGGCAGCAATGGGCCAGCCAGGCGAAGGCCATGGCCTCGACCCAATCGGGGTCCACGCCATGCGCGGCGGTGCTGGCGACCTTGGCAGTCGGCAGCAGGGCCGCCAGGCGCGCCATCAAGGCGCCGTTGCGCGCGCCGCCGCCGCAGACCAACAGGGCCTCGGTGCCGTCCTGGGCCTGGCGCAGCGAATCGGTGATGCTGCGCGCCGTCAGTTCCAGCAGGGTGGCCTGGACATCTTCGTCACGGTACGCCGGCAGGCGTGCCAGATGGGCGTCCAGCCAGGGCAGGTTGAAGACCTCGCGGCCAGTGCTCTTCGGGCCGCTGCCGGCGAAGAACGGATCGCTCAGCAGGGCGCTCAGCAGGTCCTGACGGACGCTGCCGCTGGCCGCCCAGGCGCCGTCGGCATCGAAGGCCTGATCCTGCTTGCGTTCGATCCAGGCATCCAGCAGCACATTGCCCGGGCCGCAGTCGAAGCCATGCACCGGCTGCTCGCGTTCGATCAGGCTCAGGTTGCTGAAGCCCCCCACGTTGAGGATCGCCAGGCGCTGGCCGAGATGACCGAACAGGGCCTCGTGAAACGCCGGTACCAGGGGCGCGCCCTGGCCACCCGCCGCCACGTCGCGGCGACGGAAGTCGCCCACCACGCAGATACCGGTGAGCTCGGCCAGCAGAGCCGGGTTGCCGATCTGCACGGTAAAGCCACGGGCCGGCTCATGGCGAACCGTCTGGCCGTGGCTGCCGATGGCGCGGATGGCGTCGGGCGCCAGGCCCTGGGCGGCCAACAGATGATTGATGCCCTGTGCCGCCAGGGTGGCCCAGCGGTTTTCCGCCAGGGCCGCACGAGCGATCTCGTCGGGGCCGCTGGCGCAGAGGCCGAGCAGGTCCTGGCGCAGGTCGACGGGCATGGGGATGTAATGGGTGGCGAGCAGCCGCAGCTGCTCGTCTTGCTCGATCAGGGCGATGTCCAGGCCATCAAGGCTGGTGCCGGACATCACCCCCAGGTAGAGCGCCATGTCAGCGCTTGTTGGCGGCGAGCAGGGTGGCCTTTTCCTGATCCATGCGGGCGATCAGGGGCTGGCTCTGCTGGTTGAAGCGCTGGCGCTCGGCCTTGGCGATCGGGTCGGCCATCGGCACCTTCTGGCTCAGCGGGTCGACGTGGACACCGTTGACCTGGAACTCGTAGTGCAGGTGCGGGCCGGTCGACAGGCCGGTGGTGCCAATGTAGCCGATGATCTGCCCCTGCTTGACGCTGGAGCCGGTCTTGATGCCCTTGGCGAAGCCCTGCATGTGGCCGTAGAGCGTCTTGTACGAATTGCCATGGGCGATGATCACGGTGTTGCCGTAGCCACCGCGGCGGCCGGCCAGTTCGATGCGACCGTCGCCGGCGGCCTTGATCGGCGTGCCGCGTGGCGCGGCGTAGTCGACGCCCTTGTGCGCACGGATCTTGTTGAGGATCGGGTGCTTGCGCCCGGCCGAGAAGCGCGAGCTGATGCGGGCGAAGTCCACCGGGGTGCGGATGAACGCCTTGCGCAGGCTGTTGCCGTCGGCGGTGTAGTAGTTGGTGTTGCCCTGCTTGTTGGTGTAGCGCACGGCGGTGTAGGTCTTGCCGCGGTTGGTGAAGCGGGCGGAGAGGATGTTGCCGGTGCCGACCACCTTGCCGTCCATCATCTTCTGCTCGTAGACCACGTCGAATTCGTCGCCAGGGCGGATGTCCTGGGCGAAGTCGATGTCGTAGCCGAGGATGCGCGCCATGTCCATGGTCATGCTGTGGGACAGGCCGGCGCGCTGGGCGGAGGCGGACAGCGAGCTCTTGATCACGCCATGTGCGTAGGCGGTACGGACCACCGGCTTGCTGACTTCGCGCTCGAAGGCAAAGCCCTTGTCGGTCCTGTTCAGGCGGATGGTCTCGAGGTTGCTGACCTTGCTGTGCAGGCTGGTCAGCTGGCCGTCCTTGTCCAGTTCGAACTGCAGCACCTGGCCGTGCTTGAGCTGGCTGAACTGCTTGGCCTGCTTGTTGCTCGCCAGGACGTCGTGGACGGCGTTGGCCGGCAGGCCGACCTTGTTGAACAGGGTGGAAAGCGTATCGCCGCGGCTGACCACCACTTCGCGGTGGCCCGGGGCCTTTTCTTCCGGCTTGGCAGCGGGGGCCGGCGCCGGTTCCGCCTTGGCGGTCTCGGGCTCGGCACCGTCGATCTGGGCGAATGGCGAGTCGCTGCTCTGCCCGGCCTCTACCAGGGGCGTGCTGCGGGACTCGTCCTTGAGCTGTTCTGCCGGGCTCTCGAGCTCCAGGCTGAGGGTGGTTTTCTTGGCTTCCACTTCGCTTGAAGGGAAGACCAGCAAGGCCAGGCTGAGGAGGGCGGCAATGCCGCTTGCGGCCAACAGATGGCTTTTCGGATAAAGCGGGGGCGCTTTAGGCGTTTCGTTGGTCATAGGTGAGGTGACTTTGAAAAAGGTGAAATGGAAAAGATGAATGACATGATGAAGATGAAATAACTGTATAAAATATAACCAAATCCATTCTCACGCAAGGGCGCGTAGACGTTGCGGTGCGCCGTTCGGGTCACAATCCTTTGCGAAACTTGTATTTGATGGCCGATCTTGTATGGTTGGCTCCCCTTGAATCCTAGCGTTGCGGGTCTGTCTATGAAGTCGGTTGAAGAGCAGCTGGCGCTTATCAAGCGCGGTGCGGAAGAGGTACTGGTCGAATCGGAACTGGTGGAGAAGCTCAAGCGTGGCCAACCGCTGCGCATCAAGGCGGGCTTCGATCCAACCGCGCCCGACCTGCACCTGGGGCACACGGTGCTGATCAACAAGCTGCGCCAGTTCCAGGAACTGGGGCATCAGGTCATCTTCCTGATCGGCGACTTCACCGGCATGATCGGCGACCCGAGCGGCAAGAGCGCCACCCGTCCGCCGCTGACTCGCGAGCAGGTGCTGGACAACGCCGAGACCTACAAGCAGCAGGTGTTCAAGATCCTCGACCCGGCCAAGACCGAGGTGGCGTTCAACTCCACCTGGATGGACAAGCTCACGCCTGCCGACTTCATTCGCCTGGCCTCGCAGTACACTGTGGCGCGCATGCTCGAGCGCGACGACTTCGACAAGCGCTACACCACCAACCAGCCGATCGCGATCCATGAGTTCCTCTATCCGCTGGTGCAGGGTTACGACTCCGTCGCCTTGAAGGCCGATGTCGAGCTGGGTGGCACCGACCAGAAGTTCAACCTGCTGATGGGGCGCGAGCTGCAACGCGCCTACGGTCAGGAGGCGCAGAACATCGTCACCATGCCGCTGCTCGAAGGGCTGGATGGCGTGAAGAAGATGTCCAAGTCGCTGGGCAATTATGTCGGCATCCAGGAAGCGCCCGGGGTGATGTACAGCAAGCTTGTGTCGATTCCCGACACCTTGATGTGGCGTTACTTCGAACTGCTGAGCTTCCGTTCGATGGAAGAGATCGATCAGTTCCGGGTGGATGTCGAGAACGGCGCCAACCCGCGCGACATCAAGATCAAGCTGGCTGAGGAGATCGTGGCTCGCTTCCATGGTGAAGAAGCTGCGGCCAATGCGCACCGTGCCGCGGGCAACCGCATGAAGGAAGGCGAGTTGCCGGAGGACCTGCCGGAGATCGAAGTGGCTGCCGCTGAAGATCTGCCGATCGCCGCGGTGCTGAACCGGGCTGGCCTGGTGAAGAACTCGGCGCAGGCGCGGGACCTGCTCGGCGCCGGTGCGGTCAAGGTGGATGGCGCGGTGGTCGACCGTGACTTCATGTTCGTGATTGGCGCGACCCATGTGTGCCAGGCGGGCAAGAAGGCGTTTGCCCGGGTCAGCCTCAAGGCGGAATGATCGCCTGGTGGTGTAGCTATATAGAAGCGGGGAGGCCGGTAGGCCTCCCCGTTTTTGTTTTAGGGCTTCTTATATAGGTTCCAGGGTGGCAAGGCATCGGCGAGCACCTGAAGCGATCTTTTTGATTTTTATGAAATTAACGGTTGACGGGCGTTCAGATCCCCTTATAATGCGCCCCACTTCCGACGTAGTCGAAACGAAAAACCTCTTGTTAATCAATTGGTTGGATGTTTCAGGTGGTATCGGAGGTGCTTCGATCATCTGGTCGGCAGCGGTGAAAAAGGCAGTTGACAGCAGGTTGTAACGCTGTATGATTCGCCTCCCGCTACGAGAGATCGCAGC
>NZ_JABWRI010000030.1:0-73177 GCF_014268865.1 Pseudomonas sp. BW16M2
GGGCCTGTTGACCAACTGGATGGGCTACCTGCTGCTGGCCGGCACGGTGTTCGCCTTGGGCTTGGTCAAGCTGCCGGCTAGCTGGGCGGTGGGCGCCGGCGGCCTGCGTCTGATCGGCGTGCTGATGGTGGCGGTCGCGTTGGCCTACCTGTTCGCCTGCGCCTTCGCCAAGCGGCGCACATGGGACCTGCGAGGGCACGAAGTCACCCTGCCGAGCCTGCGCCTGGCGTTGTGCCAGGTGGCCTTGGGCGCGAGCAACTGGGCGCTGATGGCGGCGCTGATCCACCTGCTGCTGCCACCGGAATTGTTCTATCCCTCAGTACTGGGGGTATTGCTGATCAGTTGCGTGGCGGGCGTGGTCGCGCATATTCCCGCAGGGCTCGGCGTGTTGGAAGCCGTGTTCCTCGCCCTGCTCCACGGCCAGCTTGGCCAGGCCACGCTGGTCGCCGCGCTACTGGGTTATCGAACGTTGTACTACCTGATTCCGCTGCTGTTGGCCGTGGTCACCTACCTGATCCTCGAGAAGCGTGCCAAGGCCCTGCGCCAACAGGCCGGGCCGGCCCTCGACAAGCGCTGATGGGCCGTCGGGCCCGGGAGGTACATCATGCGGTTCATTCTGTGTATGGCACTGCTGGGCACCTTGGCCAGCGGACAGGTGCTGGCCGAAGGCTGCGATGTGGTCACCCGCTCATCCAGCGAGGCGGTCAAGCCGGTGCAGCAGCACACCTGCTACAGCTACGGCAACATGCCGGCCGAAGCGATCGCCTGGTCGTGCAGCAACGAAAGCAAGGAAATGCTCAACAGCCAGAAACGCAGGGTCGAGCGTTGCGCCGACGGCAGCGTCGGCAGCTGCATCGCGCCGCTGACCCAGGAGACTTTGGCCAACCCGGATGCAGCAGGGCGTGACGAGCCCTCCACCCGCCCAGCCGTGCCCAAGGATGCGCGGATCATCACGTATTACTACGATACCCCGAGCATGGGCCAGGCGCGCAGCGATTGCGAACGCAACAACGGGGTCTGGCAGACCCACTGATGCAGAGGAGAACGACCATGCCACGCGGAGACAAAGACAAGTACACCGACAAGCAGAAACGCAAGGCCGAGCATATCGAGCAGAGCTACGAGGACAAGGGCGTGTCCAAGGGCGAAGCTGAGGCCCGCGCTTGGGCCACCGTCAACAAGCAGTCCGGAGGCGGCGAACGCAAAGGCGGTTCCGGGCAGAAGAAAAGCCCGGAGGCTAAGGCCCAGGCGCGGGCTTCATCGGCCCGGCGCGCGGTGGCGACCAAGCACGGCGTGCCTCGTTCCGGACAGCGGCTGGAGGACATGACCAAGGCCGAACTGATGGACCGTGCGCGCAAGCGGCACATTGCCGGACGCTCGACCATGCGCAAGGGAGAATTGATCGAGGCATTACGCAAGGTGGCTTGAGACGCGCCCACGTCCCAACGAGGCAAGCCCGGTGCTGTGCCGATGCCGATGCCGATGCCGATGCCGATGCCGATGCCGATGCCGATGCCGATGCCGATGCCGATCAAGAGTCTAGCGCCATACCCAGCTAGCGACAGCTGCGTCATCCCAGGCGCCGCCCGTACCTTCGCGACTTCAGGAGGCCTGCGTTCGACCTCCTGAAGTCGCTATTGCCGGCGCCTGGACTATTGCGCGCTTAGAAGCAAGATCAAGATCAAGATCAAGAGAATTACAGCTGCGGTGCGTACATTGATGAGTGAAAGAACCTTATGGCGATATAGGATCACTCGCCGGGAATGTTTCGTCTAGCGCGTTATCGACATTGCTCTCGTTCGGTTGGGTCATCTCTCCACATTTGCAGTCCGCCATACGGCAAGGCTCCCCATTGCGATGCCCCGTCGCGCAGGCTTCGCAGCAATAGGCCTTGCCATCCTGGACCACGGCATTGGCATCCACGGTGCAGGAACAGTGGTTGCAGGAACAGCGTTGCTCATTCATCACGGCTCTCTCCTGTCGTCATCAGGCTCCACGTCGTCGGTCCACGGCTCACCGTCCAACGGCGCCGAACGGGCCAGTTCGGCCTCGTCCAGGCCGAAGCCTGCGCCGATTTCGTCGGTGCCCACTTCACGAAGGGACTCGTCGGCCGGACCGTCACCCGTGCCAGGCTCATCGGGATCACGGGCGCCGGTTTTATCAAACAGCGTGTCCGGACTCAGGTCGTCAAGGGTGACATTGTCCTCGTGCAGGCTGTCGCTCAGGGTCTCGCCACCGGTCATGCCACTTTCGGCAACACGCCGGGGCGGGTAGTCCTCGGCGATCTCGCGCGCCGGACGCTCGTCGCCGACGCGCCCCTGGCGTTCATCGCGGCGCTCGCTGAAATCCAGCTCGTGGACGCTGCCCATGCGGTCCTCGGTGTCGTCGATATCAACCTGCGGTCTTGGGTCATCGGGTCTAGGCATGAACGTTCTCCGTCAGTGGGCTTCACACGGTCGACTGCCTCCACGAAGCAATGATTCAGAGTTTCTTCACAAAGCTCCGCCCCGCGCATTTTTTGAACTCCACGCCGCGCCGCCGCCTCCCAATCTTGAGACCCGCGAACCCTCCCGGAGCCCGCCATGGCCAAGCCCCTGCAGGAGTACCAGCGCAAGCGCGATTTCAACGCCACGCCCGAGCCTGCTGGCAAGCGCGCCAGGCCACGCTCGGCCCACGCGCTGCAGTACTGCATCCAGAAACACGATGCCAGCCACCTGCACTACGACTTGCGCCTGGAACTCGATGGCACCCTCAAGAGCTGGGCGATCCCCAAGGGGCCCTCGCTCGACCCCAAGGTGCGGCGCCTGGCGGTGCACGTGGAGGATCACCCTCTGGACTACGCCAACTTCGAAGGTAACATTCCCGAAGGCCACTACGGCGCAGGCGACGTGATCGTCTGGGACCGGGGTATCTGGGAGCCCGAAGGCGATCCGCATGAGGCCTATGCCAAGGGCAAGCTGCGCTTTCGCCTGCAAGGCGAGAAGCTGTCGGGAATCTGGAACCTGTTCCGCACCCACCTGGCCGGCAAGAAAGAACAGTGGATGCTGGTCAAGTCCCATGACGGACAGGCGCGCAGCGAAACCGACTACCGCATCGTCGAGGCCCTGCCGGACAGTGTGCTAAGCGAGCGCACCCTGCCACCGCGGCGCCCGGCCAAGGCTACCGCTTCCACCCGCAAGCGCAAGGCCGGGCGCAAAGCCCTGCCGGCGCTGCTCCAGCCACAACTGGCGACGTTGGTCGACTCCCCTCCCAGCGGCGACTGGCGTTACGAAGTCAAGTTCGATGGCTACCGGATCCTGGCCCGCATCGACGGTGACGACATACGCCTGTTCACCCGCAATGGCCACGACTGGAGCGCGAAAATGCCCCGCCAGGTCGAGGCGCTCAAGGCACTGGGGCTCGACGCGGCATGGCTGGACGGCGAAATGGTGGTGGTCGGCGACAACGGTGTGGCCGATTTCCAGGCCTTGCAGAACGCCTTCGACACCGAGCACGACGAACGTATCACCTATTACCTGTTCGACCTGCCCTGGCTGGGCGATGAAGACCTGCGCAAGCTGCCGCTACAGGCACGTCGCGACACCCTGGCCAAGTTGCTGGAAGACAACGCTTCGCCGCTGCTCAGGTTTTCCGCCGATTTCAAGGAGCCAGTCGACTCCCTGCTCGACAGCGCCTGTCGGCTGGAACTCGAGGGGCTGATCGGCAAGCGTGCCGACAGCCCCTACGTCGGCCGACGCAACAGCGACTGGATCAAGCTCAAGTGCCAACAGCGCCAGGAATTCGTGATTGTCGGCTACACCGACCCCAAGGGCAGTCGCAACGGCTTCGGCGCCCTGCTGCTGGCCCTGCACGACCACGACAGCGGCCAGCTGCGCTACGCCGGCAAGGTCGGCACCGGCTTCAGCGCCGCCACCTTGGACAGCATCCTCGCCCGCCTGAAACCGCTGCAGGCCGCCAAGCCGCCCTTGGCCAGCCCCCCCATCGGAGCCGAAGCCCGCGGCGTGCACTGGCTCAAACCGCAACTGCTGGCGGAAGTCGCCTACGCCCAGATGACCCGCGAAGGCATCGTGCGCCATTCGGTGTTCCACGGTCTGCGCGACGACAAACCCGCCACCGCTATCGACCTGGAGCGAGCGATGCCCGCCAAGCGCGCAGCACAGACACGACCCGAGGGCCTGGGCAACCTGCGCCTGACCCACCCCGAGCGCGTGGTCGACGCGACCACCGGGGCCACCAAGCGCCAGGTCGCACAGTACTACGCCCAGGTCGCCGACTGGCTGCTGCCGCAGCTCAAGGATCGGCCTGTCGCCCTGGTCCGGGCACCGGATGGCCTGGGCGGCGAGCTGTTCTTCCAGAAGAACGCCGGCCATCTGCAAGTTCCCCACGTGCTCAGCTACAGCAAGGCCCAGGCCGGCCAGGCGGCCATGGTGCTCAACCGCACCGACAGCCTGCTGGGCGCGGTGCAGATGAACACACTGGAATTGCATACCTGGAATGCCACCACCAAGGACTTCAACAAGCCCGACCGCTTCGTGCTCGACCTGGACCCGGATCCTGCGCTGCCCTGGAAGGCCATGCTCGAGGCCACCCAACTGACCCTCACCCTGCTCGATGAGCTGGGCCTGAAAGTGTTCCTCAAGACCAGCGGCGGCAAGGGCATGCACCTCATCGTGCCGTTGACCCGGCGCGCCGGTTGGGACGAGGTAAAGGACTTCAGCCATGCCTTGGTCGAGCACATGGCCGGTCTGTTCCCAGATCGCCTCAGCGCCGTGTCCGGGCCAAAGAACCGGGTCGGGCGGATCTTCATCGACTACCTGCGCAACGGCAAGGGCGCCACCACCGTCGCCGCCTACTCGCTGCGCGCCCGCGAGGGCCTGCCGGTGTCGGTGCCGATCTGGCGCGAGGAACTGACTCAGCTCAAGGGCGCCAACCAATGGAACATCGGCAATCTGCAGGCGCGGCTTGCCGAAGTGGACGATCCGTGGGCCGAAATGGCCAGGACCCGCCAATCGATCACCGTGCGCATGCGCAAGCAACTGGGGATTGCCTGATGGATTCGACCCACTTCGATCAGCTGCTACACCAGCTCGCTGCCCGTTCGCAGCCCCTCGAACTCGAACCCTTGCTACCGGAACTGTTGCAGGCTCTGCAGCGCGAACAGCTCGACCTGCTCCCCTTGCCGGGCCAGGGGCGGACCCTGGAGCGCTGGCGGGCCCTGGCGCGGGTCGCTGCTTGCGATCTCAGCCTGGCCAAACTCTACGAAGGCCATACCGACGCCTTGGCGATCCTTGCCGAGTGCGGCGCTGCTCATCATGCCGGTGAAGGGACCTGGGGCGTGTGGGCTGCCGAGCCGCCGGATGCCCGCACCCACATTGTCGCCCAGGATGGCGAGCGGGTTCGTCTGCAGGGTCGCAAGGCCTGGTGTTCGGGGGCGTTGCAGATCGACCGTGCGCTACTGACCGCCTGGCAAGACGACCAGCCTCAACTGGTGGCTATCGAGCTTGGCCACCCGAGCCAGCGTATCCAGGCCGACCACTGGCAGGCCGTTGGCATGGCCGCCACCGCTAGCGTCGCCATAGTGTTCGACGACTCGCCAGGACTGGCCATCGGTCAGCCCGGCCAGTACCTGTCCCGCCCGGGCTTCTGGCACGGGGGCGCGGGCATCGCCGCCTGCTGGTACGGCGCGGCCGAAGCCCTGTCAGGCTACCTGCGTGAACACTGTCGCGAACCCCGGCCCGACCCACACGCCGACACCCATCTGGGCGCCGTCGATGCGGCCTTGTTCGGGGCCCGCGCCGCCCTGCGCGAATGCGCCGCCTGGATCGACCGGCACCCTCGCGACGATGCCAGTTTCGAGGTACGCCGCACCCGCGCCCAGGTCGAGCAGGCGGTCGAGTTGGTCATCCAGCACGTCGGCCGGGCGCTGGGCGCCACGCCGTTCTGTTGCAGCAGCCACTTCGCCCGCCTCAGCGCCGACCTGCCGGTATACCTACGGCAAAGTCACGCTGAACGCGACCTGGCCGAACTGGGGCGGCAACTGATGGACATGCCTGCAGGAGCATGGCAACTATGAGCCAGAATCTGATTCAGGCCGCTGACGGCACACCATGGAGCGCCTGGCAGCAATCCGCGCACCTGGCCCGCGCCACCTGGCTGACAGCCGACCGACTGTGCCCGCCCGGCAGACGGCTGGTGCTGCTTGCGCCGCACCCGGACGACGAGATCCTCATGGCTGGCGGCCTGTTGGCCAGCTTCCACGGCCGGGAACACGACCTGGTGCTGATTTCCGCCACCAACGGCGAGGCCAGCCATCCGCACTCCAGCCAGTGGACCGAACACCGCCTGCGCCATCAGCGCCCCCTTGAGAGCCGCCATGCCCTGCAAAAGCTGGAGCTGGACCTCAACCGCGTCGATTGGCGACGACTCAATCTCAAGGACGGCGCCCTGCCCCGCGACGAGGCTTTCCTGGTCACGCACCTGGAACAGTTGCTCCAGCCCGACGACCTGCTGCTGACCACCTGGCGCGGCGACGGGCACTGCGATCATGAAGCAGCCGGCCGCGCCTGCGCCCGGGCGGCGCAGTCGTGCCGCGCGCAACTGGCCGAAATGCCGGTATGGGCCTGGCATTGGGCGACTCCCGAGGATCCACGCCTACCCTGGCCCCAGGCACATCGCCTCCAGCTCGATGAAACGCGCCTGGCGCGCAAGCGCGAGGCCCTGGCCGCCCATGCCAGCCAGTTGCAGCCCGATGGCGACCGTCCGCCGGTACTGCCCGAACAATTGCAGGCCTGCCTGCTGCAACCCTTCGAACTGGTCTTCCTGTCAATGGAGTCGCCATGAGCCTCGACGCGCAGTACTTCGCCGACCTGTATGCCGGCAACGATGACCCGTGGGCCTTTCGTACCCGCTGGTATGAACGACGCAAGCGCGACCTGGTCCTGGCCAGCCTGCCTCGCCAGTGCTACGAACGCGCGTTCGAGCCGGCGTGCGCCAACGGCGAACTGAGCGTCCTGCTGGCCGAGCGCTGCGCCGATCTGCTGTGCCAGGACATCGACGCCACCGCCGTGGCCCTGGCCCGCCAGCGACTGGCGGGCGTGAGCCATACCCGCGTCGAACAGGGGCACCTGCCGGGCGACTGGCCGGGCGGACAGTTCGACCTGATCGTGCTTAGCGAGATCGGCTACTACCTGGACCCCACCGACTGGCTACAGGTGATTGAGCAATCGGTGGCCAGCCTGAGCCATGACGGCGGCCTGCTAGCCTGCCATTGGCGTCATCCCATCGCCGGTTGCCCGCAGGAGGGTCGCGAGGTTCATGCCCTGCTGGCCCGACACCTGCCGCTGTACCCTCTGCTGCGCCACGAGGAGGCGGATTTCCTGCTCGAGTACTGGTCGTGCCAGCCCAGCGTCGTGGACCTGGACGAGACCTGCCCATGATCGCCGTCATCATTCCGGCCCACAACGAGGCCCGCCGCCTCGGACACTGCCTGGCCGCCGTCAAGCTGGCGGTGGCGCGGGCCGAGGCGGCGGACCTGGTGGTCGAGGTGCTGGTGGTGCTCGATCGCTGCGTCGATGCCAGCGCGTGCATCGCACGCCGTCATGGCGTGCACACTCTGGAACTGCAGGCTGGCAACGTCGGCATTGCCCGACGCCTGGGTGCGGCGTGGATGATCGAGCGCGGCGCCCAATGGCTGGCCTTCACCGACGCTGACAGTCGCGTGCCCGCACACTGGCTGGTGTCGCAACTGCAATGGCATGCCGACGCGGTCTGCGGCACGGTGCACATCGAGCGCTGGCAACCTTGGCACGGCGCCGCCCTGCGCCAGTTGTACCGTAGCCGTTACCAGGCCCGGGACGGCCACCGGCATATTCACGGCGCCAACCTGGGCGTCTGCACCAAGGCCTATGAGCGTGTAGGTGGATTCCAGCCACTGCCCGCCCACGAAGATGTGCAACTGGTGCTGGCCCTCGAGGCCAGTGGCGCGCAGATTGTGTGGACGGCGGCGCACAGCGTGGCCACCAGCAGTCGCCGGGACAGCCGCGCCCGCCAGGGCTTCGGCGACTACCTGAATGGACTGGAGGGGCAACTACCGTAACCTCTGCGCAACCGCGCTATGACGCTTTGCGTGGTCGCTTGGCCGCCGGCTTCTTCGCCTTGGTCTTGCCACCCAGGCTGCGCTTGAGCAGCTCGGTGAGGTCGATGATGTCCGCGCCCTTCTCCGCCGGCGCGCCTTCGCCTTTGTCCACGATCTCGATCTTGCCCTTGCTGGCTTTCTCTTCCACCAGGTCGAGGATGGTCTGGCGAAAGGCATCATGGTAATCGTCGGGCGTCCATGGCCCGCTCATGTCTTGCACCAGCTTCCTGGCCATGTCCAGTTCGCGCTTGTCCAGCTTGCTGTCGGTAACACTCTTGTCCAGTTCCAGCGACTCCAGGCCGCGTACCTCCTCGGGCCAGCGCAGGGTAATCATCACCAGCGCGTCCTCCAGGGGGCGCAGCAGCGCCAGGTGCTGGCGGGTATGCAGCACGACGGTGGCCAGGGCCACCTTGCCGGTACTTTCCAGGGTCTCGCGCAGCAAGGCATAGACCTTGCCGCCACGACGGTCAGGGCTCAGGTAATAAGGCGTGTCGAACTGTTGCAACGGGATCTCCCCGGCATCGACGAACGAGAAGATATCGATGGTCTGGGTCGCCTCGGGCCGGGCCTTGCGAATCTCCTCCTCGCTGATCACCACATAGCGGCCCTTCTCGTACTCCACACCCTTGACGATGTGCTCCTTGTCGATTTCCTTGCCGGTCACCTTGTTCACCCGCTTGTAGCCCACCGGCTCCATGCTGCGCTTGTCGAGCCAGTCGAAGTCGACGCGCTCGGTGCGCACTGCGGTATTGAGGGAGACGGGGATGTGCACGAGGCCGAAGCTGATCGCGCCTTTCCAGATTGCCCGGGCCATGGTCGGCTCCTACGCGTCGAACGGTTGGCCGGGCTGGCTGTAGCGCAGCGCGCCGCAGCGCTCGCAGCACTGGCAGTCAAGCCCGGCGATTTCACGGACCGACAGGCTGCGCCACTGGCAGCCACGCAGCAGGCAGACGAGTTTCATCAGCCACCTCCCTGGCCCGCATGATTAGGGGCTCTTACAACAACTGACTGCGCGTCGCGGCCAAGGTTTATTCGACTTTGCCCTACGGCAGTGGATTACCCACCGGTGACGCCGAACACCTCCCCGGTGATATAGCTCGACTCCTGGGTGGCCAGCAGCGATGTTGACCAGGATGTCCAGGCCGCCGAGCTGTTCGCGGGTCTGGTCCACGCGCTCTTGAGGGCCCAGCTCAGTTCACTTCTCCTGCAGCACCGCCCGCCCCTTCACCGCCCTGGGGCCCAACCAGGCCCATACCAGCAAGCCGGGCAATGGGGCATAGACGACGAAGATCACCCAAAGCATCTTGCGCTCAGCGCGCCGGTCACTGCCGATGATGTGCCAGATGGCGTAAACCTCAAGGGCGATGACCATCAGGGCGACAAAGAACCAGATCGTTGCGATTTCCATGAGTACTCTCCCATTGGCGTGTTCTGCTTTGGGTGACCCGGCTGGCTCATGGTTCATTCAAATTTGGCAGCTCGATCGAGTGCCAACCAGCTTTTACGTCCCGGGGCTCATCTGGTTGAACAAAGCGGCTCGCCTGTGCCTCTACCGTGAAACCTCTGGTGGAAAAGCTCATGAATAGTGATGAGAAGAAGGAAGCACTGACGGCCTGGCGTGAGGTGTTTGATAGGCCGGAGATTCGGATGGCTGCGCCAGATCAGTATGAGGAGCTGGTTCGGCTGGCCGACAACTACCAACACGACGGCCTGATAAGTAAAGAGGAGAAGAACGCTTTGATCTTCGAAGCCACCAACCGCTACGCCAGACTTGTTGCAGGTAACGGCTCGCAAGACTGAGGGCAGTGGCCGTGAGGGGCGGCTCAAGGGGACTCAAGGGCTGCATCCGAGCTCGCGGATAAAGGCAGTACTACTTCAAACGTCGTCCCCCCTTTAGCTGTCGATTCGACTTCAATTCGTCCACCGTGACTAGCGACAATTTCCGATGCGATGAATAACCCAAGCCCTAACCCTGCCGCGGAACCCTTTTCACTTGAGGCATAGCCTGAGTAACGTCCCTCTGGACTAAAGAGATAGGGCATTGCTTCGACCGGAATGGGCTCGCCCGAATTGTGAACGTTAATACATGGCCCGGCAGCCTTATGTGTCAAGGTGACCGTGATGGGAGACGCTTTATCTCCATGGTGTATGGCGTTGCCAATCAGGTTGGAGAAAACCTGAGCCATACGGGCTGAGTCGAATTGTCCCGTCACCTGCCCTCTTTCCTTGAAGATGATGGTCGCCTCGGGAAACGCCATTTGCAATTCCTCGATCACCGCGTGACATATCGGATTGAGCTCAACATTTTCAGGGCACACGGGAATACCTGTCCCTAGGTTGCAACGCGCCAGGTCGAGCAGATCGTTGACGATGCCAGTGGCGCGGCGTGCACTCGTGCAAACCTGGGTTGCCAATACTCTGCCTTTCCCTTCCACCCCCTCCTGGCGCAGTAACAGATCGCCGGCCATCAGCACTGCTCCCAAGGGTGAACGTAGATCATGGCCAAGCACCGCGAGAATCATTTTGCGTGTGGAGTCCACCGCTGCCCCGTAGGCGGCAATCGACTCGACCAGAGCCTGGTCAATGGCCTCATTGAACCGAATCATGTCCTGGACGTGATCCTTCGTGGTGGATCCTTCCTGAGCAAGCCACAGCGACAGCACACTGGAACGCAGTGCGCGATATTCGGAAACCATCTGATCCATCGAGAAGCCTGCTATCAGACGGGTCATTGCGTGGGTCTGCGCGGCAGTCTCGCTGGACGTTTGTGGGCCTCGGCCCTTCGCTTTTTCGGACTGTTGCTGTGCGGTTTGAGCCGTACGCATATCTGCGGCAGCGGTACGTAAAATCCTTTCACCGTGGTTCCTCAAACCCGCGGCGTCCTGTTTCGGTTGATCTGTGCTGACTGAGCGAGCGAAGTTCTCCCAAGCCTGGAGAATCTCCTCCATGCTGCTCTCGATGAAATCGTACAGTCTCATTACGTTCCTCAATATGCTTCCAGGCAGGCGCTCAACCAGCCTAGTCCATCAAGCCAACACTGTATAACAACGGGTACCCTGCCTTTGGTCAGCCTTTGGAAACGACTTGTTCTAAGCACTGACTAACGAGGAAATGCGGGGTAGTCGGTATGCGACGCAGGGTACTGGTGGTCGAGGATGACGACATCCTTAGATGGCTGATGACAGAAGCGGTGACTCACTTGGGACATGACGTCATTGAGTGCGCCAATGCGGATGACGCCTTGGAGAAGTTTTCAGGCGACCAGCGGCTTGCCTTGGTGATCACAGATGTGCGAATGCCCGGCCACATGGATGGTATCGACTTGGCCAAAGCCATCTGGGCAGCCTGCCCACAGCTCCCTGTGATCATCGTATCCGGCCATATGACGCCGGCTCCTGGTTTTCTGCCGGCGAATGCCCGCTTCATCAGTAAACCCTGCACGCTGGATGAACTCAATCGCACAATGAATGAACTGCTTTGCGTTAAGCGATCTGGACAGAATGGCCCACGGACACCAACCGGTGGTCGTCCATGACCTGTTTGACCACCTTGCGCATCGCCTGCCGGTCATCCAGGCCTTGTTCGCGGGCCAGCGCATAGGTTTCGCGCTGGTGATCGGCACTGGTACCGTCGCGCAAGATGCGCCGGGCCAGGATGAAGGCGCGTTCGGCATCGGCGGTGTCGGCCGGGCATTGCATCTGCAGTTGCGCCAGCCAGCCTTCGGCGCTAACCGGCTGTTGGTCGTGCACGCCGATGAAGGTGCCCAGGCGGCCCTGACGCAGGGCACGCCAGTAGTTTTCCTGGGTGACCCAGCGCATCTCTCGGCTCGCGACGGCGTCACTGCGCCCCAACGCATGCTCGACAAGATGGCGAAACAGCCCGGCGATGGCCAAGGCATCGTCCAGCCGGGGGCAGCCATCGCAGATGCGCAGTTCGACGGTCGGAAACCGCCGCGAGGGTCTGATCGCCCACCAGAAGTCGCCGTCCTCGGCCAGGCTGCCGGTGCGTTGCAGCAGCGCCCGGTAGCGCTCGTAGGCGCTCCAGTCCGGCAGCGGCTCGGGCAGCCCCATGTGCGGCCACTCCCCGCACACCACGCGTCGGTAGCTCATGTAGCCCGTATCCTGGCCGCCCCAGTACGCAGACGAGGTGCTGAGCGCCAACAGCAGGGGCAGCCAGTACAACACCCGATTGATCACCTGCATGCGATCGACGCCGGTCGGCACACCGACATGCACGTGCAAGCCGTTCAACAGGCTGCGCCGGGCCACCAACCGATAGTCGTCGAACAGTTGACGGTAGTGCGGGGTATCCCGCGGACGCTGGCGCAACCACTGGGCACTCGGGTGGCTCCCCGCGCCGTAGAGGCCGGCCCCCTCGTCCGCCAGTGCCTGGCTCAGGCGCTGGCGCTGCTCGGTGAAAAAGTCACGGGCCTGGTGCAGCGTATCGAACACCGGCGAGGCGACCTCCACCTGGCTGCGGAACATTTCCTCGGCGAACCAGGGCCCCAGCACATCGCGGCAACAGCGGGCCACGGCCGGGGACGGGGCGGCCATGACCCGCCCCGTGGCCAGGTCCACCAGCAGGTATTCCTCCTCGATGCCAAACGTGCAGGGCCGCGCCATGGCGACATCACCCCCTGCGGGTAACAGTCAGGGCGACGGCGGCGATGCGCTCGACCTGTTCGTAACCAGGCTCGAGCAACTGCTCGCCGAACACGTCCGGGTCCAGTTCCCGGTACGACCAGCCGAATGCAGGACCGGCCAGGCGCAGGCGTACGGCTTCGAGCAGCGCGTCACGCCCCTCGACGATCGCGACACCGGTGTACAGCAGCAACGTGCCGCCGATCGACAGTCGCTCGCGGGCCTGCTCGACAATACGCAGGGACAGTTCGGCGCCCAACGCGCCCCCGCCGTGGCGGTAAGCGCGCTGGGCGGCGTCGAGCATGTAGGGCGGGTTGGCGACGATCAGGTCGAACGTGCCGACGATACCGTCGAGCACGTCACTGGGCTCCACCGAGACGTTGGCCACGCCAGCCAGTGCCGCATTGATGGCGGTGTGGCGCAGGGCCACTGGGTTGATGTCCACCGCGCTGACCTGCGCATGCTGCGCGGCCCGGGCGATCAGCAACGCGCCGACGCCACTGCCGCAGCCGATGTCGACGGCATGCTGCACGCGCTGGGGGCTGTGCCGCAGGTGATCCTGGATCATCTGGGCGAACCTGTAACTGTCGGGGCCGAAGAACACGGCATCGCGGCTGTCGGTCGGCCAGGCGGAATGCACCAGCAGCAGGTCGTCCAGGCTCGACCAACGCACCCTGCTGCGCCACAATGTGCCTTGTGGTTCGAGCACGCCGGCAGTATGCAGGTGTTGCAGTTCGTCAGCGCTGAGCAGCGACGCGGCGAACGGTCGGCTCCAGCCGAACACATCGCGCAGAGTGCGAGCCTGGCGCGCTTCGGCGCGGGCATTGACCCTGGCCTGGGTCGCCGGGGTCACGCAAGTAAAACGATAACCGTCGGCACGCAGGCGCCGCCCCAGCTGCAGCAAGGCCTCGTCGGCACGGGTCTGGTCCTGGTCGAGCAGCATCAATTCGGCCCTCCCTGCATCAAGCCGGTGGCCTGGATGAACGCGCGGGTGGCGCGCAGGCCCTGAGGCGTGGAATGGCGATTGCCGGCCATCGCTTCGATCAGCGCCGCCATGTCCGCAGCAGGCGCTTCACCGGGCGCGTCATTTTCCAGTCGCAAGGCCTGCTCCCACTGCCCCGGTGGCACCCGACGCACACCGGCGCCCTGCCAGGTGCCGGCGATCCAGTCGTGCCAGAGCTGCTTTTCATAGGCATTGAATACACCAAACATCGCCGCCAGCGGGCCATCGATCAGCGACCAGAATCGACTCTGCCTGGGATCGCTATTGCGCTTGATCCAACCCTGGGCTTGCAGCTCATCGAGGAAAGCGGGCATCGCACCGGGCTCGGAGAGCCACTGGTTGATGGTGCGTCTCTGCAGGCGACAGCGGTCCGAATGCATGCACTGTCCATAGACGCGCTTACGTTCCAGGGCATCGAGCAACTCGGCTTGCAGGTCGAACGAAGCGATCAACGACGGCGTGTCGACGCCCAGGTCATTGAGCCGATAGCCATGCCTGACGCGCTCATAGAACGCCGGTCCCTGGTCACTGGCCAGGTCGATGAAGCTCTCCAGGGAGCGCCGCGCATGACCGCTGGCGGCGTTGTCGATGGTCACATGCAGCTGGAAGTAATGGGCGTCGATGCCCAGCTCTGCCAGCTCATGGGTGGTGATCAGCAGGTGCAACGGTGGCTGCTCGTACCCCAGGTTGTAACCGATCACTTCCGGCAGAAAACGATCACAGTGCTGCCCCAAGGCCAGTTGCAGCGCGCCTTGCAGGTAACGTGCGGAAGGTAGCGGTGCCCCTTGCAGGCAGCCGAGACGACTGAGCAACCGCTGATAGATCAACACGTGATTGCAACGCGGATCGCCGTCACCCAGTTCTTCGAGAAAGGTGCGGATCAACCCGTGAAAACGCGGGTCCCGCCAATGGCACAGGGCGCCGTGCAACCATGCACCATCGACCGCCTTGGTCGGCGCGACCTGTTGCAGGAACCACAAGGCATGGGCCCGGTTGTCGAAGTAGCGGCGCGCGGCCCCCTGGCGCCGCTGTTCAAGATAGGCCGTGTGTTCACTGGCGACCCGCTGGGCATGGGCCTCTGCCCATTCCGGCAAGCGCCCGGGATCATCCGGCAGGTCGTCCGCAAGCGTGCGCACATGGCGCAGTTGCTGCTGCAGCCAAGCCTCGCCTGCCGGATCAGGGCCCTTGAGCAGGACCCGATAGCGATGCTCAAGTCCATCGGTCGCCTTGTCGGTCACACCCTCAGTCATCGCCACCATGCCCGGTACCTCGCTCATGGATTCTGCGGTCTGGTCTCAGGGGACGGGTTGGTCGTGGGTGTATCGGGCTGCTGCATCTGCAGCGAGGGCTTGCTCGGGTCGGCGTCCTTGGCTGGATGGTCGTTGTCACGGTCGAAACAGCCACCGAGCAGCATAGTGCAGGCACTGAGCAGCACTGTGGCCAATAGATTCGTTTTCATGGGGTTCTCGCTGTTTTGATGAGGTCTACAACAAACGAGTTCACCACACCGTAAAGGATTCGTTTTGATTCCGCAGCAGCAGATGAGCGGCGCTTTCACCGCGCCTCGTCAGCACATTGCTCGAAGAAAAAGTAAACCTTCACCCGCCCCTGCGGCTCAGCCCTTGGCACCCGAAGATAGATAGAGCAACGCTAGCCTGGTGAATGGGAGAAGCATAAAGCTGTCCAGGCCAGTACGGTAAGGTGCCTTTGCTCGACACAGGCGATGGGGACGCGCAGTTTCAGCGGAGACCGTCGTCCCCTAGCCATAACTCTCAAACGCGAACAGCGTTCAGACTGTACGACGAGCGCCTAGCATTGTTTCACAATCTACTGAAACACTTACCTTCTAAGTCTACGTCTCGGTATATTGGGTCTGATAAGCACCAGGTTATCCGAACCTATTACAGCGCTGAGCGAGATGAGATTGACAGAGCCGGTACCGATGCCCTCCTCCCAGCCGCTGGTGCTAGCAGAGCTGGCCGCCAGCACACGCGCCGCTGCTGAGGCATTCATCGCCGCCGGTACTGCGGCCAACACTGTGCGCAGCTACCAGAGCGCCCTCGCCTATTGGTCCGCCTGGCTGCAACTGCGCTACCGACGCGCACTCGGTGATGGCGCCTTGCCCTCGGAGGTGGCGGTGCAGTTCATTGTCGACCACCTTGCCCGACCCGACGGTGCGGGCGGCTGGAGCCACCTGCTGCCAGCGAATCTCGATGCCGCGCTGGTCGCCGCCGGCGTCAAGGGAAAACCAGGCCCGTTGGCGTTCAGCACGGTCAGCCACCGCCTGGCAGTCCTGGCCAAGTGGCATCGCCTGCAGCAGTGGGAAAACCCGGCAGAGAGTCAGGTCGTAAAAACCCTGTTGCGTGAAGCCCGTAAGGCCCAGGCTCGCCACGGCGTCTCGGTTCGCAAGAAAACCGCCGTGGTGTTGGAACCGCTGCAAGCGATGCTTGCTACCTGTACTGACGGTATTCGCGGCCTCCGCGACCGTGCTCTGTTGTTGTTGGCGTGGAGTGGCGGCGGACGCAGGCGTTCAGAAGTGATTGGCCTGCAGGTTCAGGACCTCCGTCGCTTGGACGCAGACACTTGGCTCTACGCGTTGGGGGCGACGAAGACTGACACAGGTGGCGAGCGGCGGGAAAAGCCCCTGCAAGGGCCTGCGGCCCACGCACTGCAGGCGTGGCTGGAGGCGGCGCCCGCGCAGACCGGACCACTGTTCCGACGGCTGTACAGAGGCGGCCGGGTCAGTAGCACCGGACTATCAGGCGATCAGGTGGCGCGTATCGTCAAGCGTCGAGCGCAATTGGCCGGGCTTGAAGGGGATTGGGCAGCGCACAGCCTGCGCTCAGGCTTTGTCACCGAGGCCGGGCGCCAGGGAGTGCCACTGGGAGAGGTGATGGCGATGACCGAGCACCGCAGCATCAATACCGTGATGGGCTATTTCCAGGCAGGATCGCTGCTGGGCAGTCGTGCAACCAACCTAATTGGCCAGGCCCTCACACCTCAAGCGAACGCCAGAGCGCCTTCCGATGACTAATCGCCTCGAGCAGTGACATCCTTCATCCCGCACAGTGCACTGAACTCAAAATACAAAGGCGCTCGCCAGGATTTCGAAACCGAACAAGAACTTTGGCTGGGCATCGGTATGAACTGAAACGGTGCCGGCAACGTGGGAAATCCGCAGCAACGCATCGGTGCGCCCGTGGTTCATGAGCTTGCGGAGCACCGGCAGTCCGGCAGGCAAGTCGATAATGATTTCATGGACCCGTCCTCGGATGCTCTCACCGAGGTAGTCGCTAAGCGATGGCGTTCTGCTCAGAAAGGGTGTGAAGAAGAAGCGAGAATCAACACGGACAGAAAAACCGTTGCTATGGGCACAGCGATACCACAGCCGGGAAAACAACCGATAAAACATTACTTTGAAATAACTGCGTAGGCTACTACGCGTGAAGCCCAATTCACTTAGACACTCCAGAGCCGCGTCAGACATACAAATGCGAGAATTTGAAATAGGCAATGCTTCAAATTTCTGCCGAAACAGCATCAGCGTGAGCGCGAACACGCACGATCCCCGTTCGCGGATCCCCATGCAACTATTGGCATTATGCAGGCAATGACGATGGCGCCGAAGTAGCCGCGACCTCCAGAATGACACAAATCGTCGATAGACAACGTCCACCTGCCGCGGTTGCGTCAGGCAATCCGCGCCCCCTTTCATGTCTAATGCCACCCGGTATTGCCGTAGGGCCGAGTCTTCTTCGAACGCCTCATAAAAACTGTGGGGTTGAATCAGAGCGGGAGGATCTATAGGGCCCTCCCCCAACCGCATGGTGTCTAAAATACCCAGGCGCTGAAGACGCGCCAGGGTGCTAAATAGCCGCAAACTATGGGCGGCACGCTGAGCACAGAGACCCGAGCGCAAGCTGTCGAGGATCACTTTCAAGCTGGGCACGGCATAACCGCAGGTGGCACACGGCTGACTGTTAGGATCGGGACAAAAGACCGCAGCATCAGCACATTGCCCGCACAAGGATTTGAGTTCAACCCGATGCCATGGACACCATCGGACGCATCGCAAATGAAAAAAGAGCGAGAGGTAGCCTGAGTCAGCGGCACACAGTGGGCAGTACTGCAATTTATCCATGGCACGCGGGGCAAAAAATTGTGCAACGCTGCCAATGAAGTGCGTATTCGCCAGGTAGGGGCGCCCGGGCGCGTACAACCCTTGAATCGTTGCGCTGGCCACGCTGCCGTGGCGCCACCGATGGTCGCCTTCGCCAGGACTGAAGGCCAGCAACAAAGCGCGTGCCGGCACCCCGTTGATGACCGCAGCTTTTTGCACAGTAGCAAAGGCCGCTTCGAAGGGCGTGGGAAACCCATCGGGAAAGAAATAGCCACGGTTATAATGCATCACAAAAAGCCCGTAGGTTGCTTTTTTGCACGGCCTCACTTATCCAGCGAGGATCGATGTCCATCGAAGTGCTATCCTTGGCTGCGAGACTGAGCAGTAAATTGAGTACCGACTCGCACAGATGTTCCATGGGGATATTGTTCATGTAATTCCCTGAGGTACTGGCCGACAACTCGCGCCACAGCGGCTCGGTGACACGCGCCAATCGAAAACCTGCCGAGAAGGCTTTGGGTATAAAATGCGCGGTATAGCTCGTACCGGAGCCTGAGGGAAACTCGGAGCCCATATCGTAGGCATTCAAAATCACACCGAGTTCATCCACCCCGCGACAACCAGGGTAAGTCAATATTTCAGTCAAGAACCGCGCCGTCAACTGCTTCTCACGTGTCGCCTTAATCAAGGTGATCACGGCATCGATATCCGGCTGAGCAAAGGCAATCAACGTCATGCAGATTTTCTTCACCTGTAATAAATTGTACAGATCCGCCAAAATAAAAAAATCAATAGGCAAGAACTTTTGTATTTCATCAACAATCAAGACATACTGCCCAGCGTGCTGCCCGGCCAATAATGACTCCACATGAGCCACAATATGATAACGCAGCTCCACTCGTTCATTAGGAAGAATGTTTTCAGAATAACAAAGCTCCCTACATAAATTAGGGCGCGAATCTTTCCGCTTCAGCGCCATATGCGAAACAACATGGCATCCAGGAAACTGTTTTTTTAGCTGCTCGGCCACAAACACAGCGCAGCGACTTTTACCAACCCGTGATTGCCCACGAAACATTACAGCTGAACGCCTCAGTGCAACCCGATCAAGGCACAGCCGCACCGCCCAAATGAACGCAGGCGTGATGATTTGCGCCTGATGACAAATTAATGGATGAGTAGTACTCATGATCCACCTCGGTTATCGGCATGCCCAGCTGAGGGAAGACCAGGATATTCTTTATCCGGCTGAAGCAGGTAATCCTTCACCGGTTTCTTCACAGACACGATGGCGCGCGGCAGTGTCGACAGCCTTGGGTCCTCGGCCTGCTTAACCAGTAGCGCCCGGTTGGGTTCGTTGTGGCGAATGAAATAATCACAGATCTGCTGACTGGGTGGAAGATCCTCAGTGATAATCAACGCTCGTTGAGCAATCAACGAATTAACCAAACGTCTAATGTACGGCGTATGCCTAAAAGTCGCCCACCAACCACAGGCGTGGAGTACACCTATTGCAGCACCATTGGGTAGAAAAGCGTTGACAGCGCGATAATCATGCTCATCAATTTCCACACACAATCTGAGCCCGATCAGATCAAAGTTGGCCGCCAAATGCTCACTGGTATACCTGACCCGATCCAGCATGACATATGGCCGCCGCCCTTCCGGCAAGCTTCCGCGCACCGTGACATACTTAGTAATCAAGTCGACTTTTAGCCGTTCACGACGCTCAACGGCAATGCGTGGTAGTATGGCAGCTTGATTCATATACTGTCGAATCAAGCCCAACGGCGAAAACATGCCAATACCTTCCGACGGTTCCGTATTATAATTGGCTAGCGCGACGTCCAATGCTTGGATAAATCGCGTCAGATCCAACTGATAATCAACGGCTTTTTCCTGTGCGCCATCTGCTCTGCCATGGCGAGGGTGACTACCGGTTGTCGAAGGTAATAAAGCTGTGTGTCGTACCACCTCCGCAAAAAGTCGCTCGATCTTTGCGCGTGTTTCAAAACGTCCGGTTGGTCCCAAGTAATGATGGAAGCCGAAATCCTGCCGCGCTTGAAGCGTAATTTTCTTAGCTATGTTGGATAGATGCGAGTCAACACTAAGCACGCTGAACGTGACACCGCAACATTCCTCAATCACGCTAGAAGGAAAACCCGCATCGACTTTGTAGGGGAAATTGGTGTTTTCCAGTGTTTGCGCCTTCCACCCCCCCAAACTTGCTCGCACAAGCACTTCGCGAACATCACTGGCCCCAGGCTGGCTTCGCAAGACCAATTTGTACGCAAGCACAGCATGGGAATATTGATCAATAGCAGCGAGTAACCACATGCGGTCTAACGGAATCGGTAGCATCAAGCCATTTACTTGCTCCACCAACAAAACAAAAAAAGCACTGATAAAATGGCCATCCAATTCCACAACGTCGAACGGTCGCTGCGCGACGAGATGAGGCCGATGCCCGGTACCCGTGACAATATGCGCTCTCGCCTCGGGACTGCCATGCGCATTGATGTACGAAGCCGGAAAGTGGTTGCGCAGAGCGAGAATATAGCGGCGTATGCTCACACGCCCCTGATACTTAGTCGAATACGGCCAACCGCGATGGTCAGGGGCAATGGCGTGCAAAATCTGCATGAATTTTTTAGCAAGGAACGCAATTGCGTTCCTCTGATCATCAAGCGTCTGTGCGGAATCTTTGATAACCGCGATCATCCGCTCTTCAATTTCCGGATATGTCTTGAGCAAATGCTGAAGGCAGCCCGACATCCCTCCCTGCTGGCCACTGTATTTGTGACCCGATGGCTTACGTCGCTCGTACGGTTTGAGATGAATATAGGGAAGCAAAGCTCTTTCGCCAATGCACTGGCCTTGATCATCCAAAGTCAGAAAGCGGGTCGCTAATCGATTAACCTCCCACCCTTTTAGGTGGGTCTTCTGCTCAATTGCGCGCAAAGCGTGACCTTCAATGTACATCTGCACTGCAGTGCGACGCTGACAGAACAGCTGCCAGTGCTCCTCGGGGACTGCCGAGGCAGGCAGTCTCGGCCAGTTTCCGGCTTGCACGCTCTGGGGTATCACAACCCGCTTCATGGCCGTTCAACTTTACAAGACCATGCGGTCTGCAGGTTTGGGCTGAAAGCATCAATGGTTAACTCTACCTGCCCTTTGATTGCCAAACGGCTGAGCCCGCCGACCAACTCCGTCATGTCGAGGTTGGGTAGCATTTGCGCCAAACTGCCAATAGTACCAGTTCCATTTCGCCCAATGAGTTTAAAAAGAAGCGCTTCCGTTGTGTTGATATCTGCACTCCAGCGCGTCAACGCCACAAAATTTGTCAATCTTAGTAAGGGTACAACTTCATAGTGACGGGCGCTTCGTGTTGACTCATCGAAGAGTCGGTAAATAGCACCTGCGGCCTGCGCCAACTCCTTCTGAACTTTCAGTTGCTCATGAGCCTCTAGATCATCAATGTATCCGGACTTCACCTCATGCCACTCGATCAAGCCCTCGGCATTCGTAGCAATCGCATCAAGTTTTACCTTGCGCCCACCTCGCTGATCTGCATTAAACTCATCGCCGCGTGGCTTCCAGAAACTTACTATCGATGAGTCAAACTCAAGATAAATTAGCCAATGCGCGACTTCACGATGGCTTTCTAGGATCAAGTCATTATTGGCTTTCAAGCTATAAACATGCCAAATACTGCTACGAACAGACCCACGATTACGCATCTGAGCAATCAAAGCATTGCTGGGCGTCGCTTGCTTTATGCTTTTTTTAGACATATCTTAACCCTCAACATAGACTTCATGTTCAGGTAGATATGCCAACCCCTCGCGGAGGTCTTCAATGACGGATGGGGGCGGATTCCACAATGTGATAATCGCACAGTTGCTCCATTCCCATGATGCCTATTGGAAATAAAAGGTGCCACATAACGTAAAAAAAATAATAAGCCGGAATCACAAGCATAGGGGAAGCGACGCGATGAAAACGTTATCCATGCCAGGCCCCACGCCCTCCCTATTTGACCGTCAAACAATGGGTTATATACGTGATTTCCAAAATTACTATGAAGGTGGCCTTCCCTGTACAGCTGAAGAATTGTGCCTCTATCTGTTGCATAGCTTCCGACGTACCCCTGCCGAAATCGGTCGGATCCTAACAGCGCTCTCTCGCTATCATCGAACACTCGGATTTGCAGATCCCACCCAATGCCCCACCGCATTAAGGCTCTGCAGGGAGTTGGAGAAAGTAATATATTTACAAGCACCTATATCTTCACAGACGACTCCTACATTTCATTGCGTCTCCGAACTGACTAAAATGTTAAAAGGCGAGATCGCCCGCCACCGACACGAGCTCAAAAAAGCCCGCGCCCTCCTGAACCAGGATAGAGCACGCCTGATACATCATAAACTCCTCAAATCAGTGCGTAATCGAGCGATATTGCTCGTTTCTTACTGGTACGGATTGGAGATGAATGAGACTTGCGCACTAAGCCTGGAGGACGTGGTGGTGGCGCCAAAAAAAATACAGATAATCGTTCGCCCAACCCCAAAGTCGCATAAGTCACCTCCCCAGCTTTTGACTATTGGTTGTTTACCTCAGTTATGTCCAGTGCGAGCAACTCACGCTTGGCTGGGACTTTCCAAACTTAGCGAGGGACTCCTGTTTCCAGACATTAGAGCAGGCGAACTACTAGCTGACACGCCCGCAACCAACCTACAAAATCATCTCAGATCCCGAGCAAAGCGCATTACACCTGATGCATTAAAAGGACCGATTGTGTGGAGAAACGGATTACTGGCTTTTCTGCTGGATTGTGGATGGTCAGCAGCAGACATCACGCAATGCTTACCCCAGTATCGGAGAAAGCACATTCGGCATCTTCAAAAGGAGTTCCAAAAACAAGGACGTAATCGACAGGACTTACCAATAGATAGCGTCCTTAGGACTATCTTGAGCCATTACACCCGAGCAGCAGAAAGCCATATAACCTTAAGAAGCTAAAACAACAATTCTTATTGCGTAGCTGCAAGCCTATTCGCCAACTTTTAGTAACAACGCTCCAACCCAACTGAACCCTCACCTCGAAAACAACAAGTAAATATTAAAATCCGCGAGCTGACTGAAACGCAAACTATTGAAATACCGAGATTATCGACTAGAGAGAAGTTGGGGGATTTAGTTAAGATGACTCTCGCCTCAGTAGCGAATGGACAAGGCGATCGCCTCGTTCGGGGTCTGGTGTTTGTCCAGCAGGCCCAGCACCTCTTTCTTCAACTGCTCCTGCCGATCGATCAGCGCCAGGTCGCGGAACTTGTAGTCCAGGTCGGCATAGCTTTCCGACACGCCGGCATTGAGGTGGTTCTTGCCGAAGGTGTGCACGATGTGCTTGGACTTCCAGATGTCGTACTGGCTGAACACCTGGTCCTGCGGCAGGTGCCTGGCGACCGAGAACGGCACCCGGGTCAGCAGGCAGTAGTTCATCTTGTACTTGTGGAACTGGTAGTGCTCCAGGGAGTGGACGAACGACACGTACCAGATATAGGTGGCGATCACCTCGATGTTGAAGGCCTTGTCGCCGGGCTGGCACGGCAGGTTGACGTAGCGGCACAGCTCGGCGACCCAGTTGTTGATGTAGGGCTCGGAGCCGTCGCGCAGCAGGTCGTCGTAGCTGGTCGAGACGAAATTCAGCACCGCCGCGTAGTAGTCGCGGTACTGGGCGTTGAGCGCGTGCTGGCCATTGAGGTACTGGTCGAACGGGATGGCGAACCTGATCTCGAATTTCTGGGTCAGCGCCTGGTCCTCGGTCTCGCGCTTGTTGTACATGTTCAGGGCATTTTCATAGCCGACCTTGTAGAAGGTCTGCGCCGAGTAGTAGCCGATGCAGCTGTAGAGGAACTTGTCGGCGATGCCGGTGGTTTCGCGCAGCGACAGCGGCGATTCCTTGAACTGGTGGTTGAGCATCAGGATGTAGGCGGTGTGCGGGTCCATCAGCTTGTGGAAGTTCGAATCCCTGGGTACCAGGTTGAACAGGAACGCCGCGCCCATTTCGGCGAAGAACAGGTGGTGGTGCAGGTGCGCGCCGAGGATGAAGAACACCATGGTGTTGGACATGAAGTACACCTTGGCCAGGTCCCAGTGCGGCTCGCCCGGGCCGACGCTGAAGCCGTCGCGCAGGGTGATGCGCATGCTGTCGGCGGCAAAATCCTCGGCGATGGCGATGCTGGCCACGTCGAACACCGAGCTGGACAGGCGGATCTCGCGGGTGAAGTCACGCATGTCGAAGGTCGACACGCCATCGACCGTCTGCAGGTAGTGGGTGATCTGCGAGGACATCAGGAATACCCGCAGGTCCTCGTCCGAGATGGCCGTCGGCTGCGGGAACTGGCCCAGCGGCACCTTGTAGTAGTCGCGGTTGGCCTTGATGATCGACTGGATGTAGTTGTGGTAGACCTTGTCCTTTCTCCAGCGGTAGACCAGCTCGGCGGGGAGCTTTTTCGGGATGTAGCCCATGTGGTAGTCGGTGCCCGGGATCGGCGTGCTTTCCATCGAGATGGAATCGCGGTTGTAGTGGCGGTAGCCGAAGTAGCGAGGCAGCAGCCACTTCAACTGGACCCACTTCCAGGCCAGGAAGCTGGTGCCGAGGTTGACCGCGTACAGCGCCAGCAGCAGCGGCACGAACTTCACGTAGTAAAGGCCCACGTACACATGCTTCAACGGCTCGGCGCGGGTCTTGCTCATCAGGATGATCACGGGGCTGACGGTGATGAAAAACGCCAGCAGGATGACTTCCAGCATGCTTCAAACTCCTTGTTCGATCGCTTTGTTCTTGTTGCGGCTTGCGCCGTAGCTGTACAGGCAGGCGCCTGTGAAAATCACGTTGACGACGCTCCAGGCGAGCGCCGCGTCGGGGCTGTACCAGTTCGTCAGGTCGAAGGCCGACAGGTTCATCAGCGGTGTGTCGCCGGCCAGCGTGCGCACGAACAGGTAGAAGCCGAAGGTGTAGGCGCGGGCCTGGAAGTACAGGTCCGTGCGGCGCAGGAGCAAGGCGTACGCCACCGGCGCCAGCAACAGCGGCAGGGCGTAGCCGAAGGTGGTGATCCGCGCCGAGTACAGGAAGCACAGGTTCCAGGTGGTGTAGAGGTAGGGCCAGTAGGCCGGGACACGCACCACGAAATCACTGTGGCGCCCGGAAACTTCCCAATGCTTGCGCGAGTACGGCAGGCAGACGATCAGCCCCACGGCGGCGGCGATGTTGAGGATGTTGCCGGTCTGCCAGTCGATCACCGAGGCCTCGATGATGTTCAGCACGATCACCACGTAGATGAGCTTGTAGATGAAGCCTTCGATCCTTGGCTTGTAGCGGGCATAGGCCAGGAAGCACATGGGCAGCAGCACGCTGATGGTCTTGATGCGCATGAACAGGTTGGCGTTGGGCATCAGCAGCGCTGGCAGCGACAGGACGAAGAAGGTCAGGCCCACCAGGCGGTAGCGCCTGAACAGCTCGGCGACCAGCAGGAAGGCGGCGAAAAAGGCCAGCATCAACAGCAAGGTGTTCGACATGAGGTGTTTCCCTACTCATTCATGGATCGAGGTGCGGCGCGAACGCCGGGCACGGCAAAGCCTGCCGCGCACGCCCGGGCCAGAGGCCGGGGACGGTGGAGCAATGGACAGGCGTTGCAGGTATCAGATGGTTGGCAAAAGGGCCGCCGCGCGGCCTGGCTCAGGCCTTGCCGAGGACGTGGGCTTCAGCTTCCAGCCATTTCTTCACGGCTTCAGGCATCGGCGCGGTGGTGGGCTGGACCTTGAGCTTCTCGGCAATCACCGCGTTGGCGACCAGGCCCTTGCGGCCGACCCAGGCGCCTTTGGAGTAGCCGGTCACGACCACTTCGCCAGCCATGTTGAAGAAGCTGTACTGGAAGTAGGTCCAGTTTTCGTCGAGGCAGCAGATGCTGAATTCGGCGGTATACTTTTCGAACATGGAAAGTTGCTTTTTGTAGACAACCAAGTTGCCGCCGAGCATCGGTTTCCAGCCCAACTTGAAGGCCGGAATGAGGATTTTCGCGCGCAGGCAAAGTTCCAGCATGAACAAGTCGGCGATGGTCATGTAACGACCATTGTTCATGTGCTTGTTGATATCGATATCGTTCGGCCAGACCCGCAGCGTGCGGTGCAGCGTATCGGTCAGGGCCATGGGCGGCTTGAAGAAACCGCGTAGGACAGCCAGCAACAGGCGGATGTACAGATTCATCCGGTTATCCCTCCCTAGGATTTTTTATTATCGTTCCCTGTTCAGCCAACCGTTGATTAATCGGTTGGCGGCAAGCGGCGCATTGCAGGCCTGCTTGTTTGCTTCTCAGCGGTGGCGAAACTAACAGCTTTCGCCGGTAGCAACCAGTGGCCAACACCGTAATTGCTCGAAAAACGCCAACTGAATAACCGGTCACGTTCGGACTTTATATCCAATTGATGCTGAAACGTTTGTTCTTTTATTGGGAAACTATTCGTCGCGATGTCCCGCTAGTCCATGTGCTCGCTCAATGCCTGGCGCAATGCCTCGGGCACTGCAACTGGCTGCTTGCTCTCAGGGCAGACGCACACCTGGGTCATGCTGGCGCGAAAGCACACTTCGCCGCCGGCGCCGCGTGCCTCCACGGCAAAGCTGAACGAGGTCGTCCCAGGCACGCCACTGCTGACCTGCACGCTGATCAGGTCATCCCAGGTCATGGGCGCCAGAAATTCGATGGACAGGGCCCGCGCCGGCGGCATCACGCCCATGGCGAACAACCTGCGCAGGCCTTCGCCGCCCAGGCAGTGGGAGAGAAACTCGTGAATCGCCTCGATGACGAAATAGGAAATGCGCGGCGTATAGACGATCCCGGCGGGATCGCAGTCGCCAAAGAGAATTTTCCGGGTAGTGACGAAAGGCATGACGTGGGGTGCTCCGTGCTGGGAATGCCTGGCCGCTCATACTAACGCACAAACGGCTGGCATCTTTGCTGCCCCGCCACTCCCAAGCCATGCCCCAAGGCGGGCAACCATGGCCTGACAGGTTCGGCACGTTGCAACAAATGTAGGAGCGGCCTTGCGTCGCGATGCGCCGCGCGGGCGGCGCTCGATCTGACAGGCGCTGCAACTCTCCCGCCGAGAACCTCGAACGCCCCCAGCCAAGTGCATTCCCCACCCCTGATCCCTTATGATGCTGAATGGTTTCTCCACCCTTCAGGATGCCCGATGCTGACCGCCCTGCTGTTCGACCTCGATGGGACCCTCACCGACACCGACACCTTGCACCTGCAAGCCTTCCGCAAGCTGCTGTTCGACCATGACGGCCGTGAGCTGACGCAGGAGCAGTTCAACACCCAGGTCAGCGGCCGCTCCAACGGCCTGTTGTTCGCCGAACTGTTCCCCCAGGCCGATGCCGCCAGCCGTCAGGCCCTGGCCGAACGCAAGGAAGCACTGTTCCGCGAACTGTCACCGGCCCTGGCGCCGATGCCCGGCCTGCTGCGCCTGCTGGACCACGCTACGCGGCATGGCATCGGCATGTGCGTGGTGACCAACGCGCCCCGCCTGAACGCCGAGCACATGCTCGGTGCCATGGACCTGGCCACGCGTTTCGAGCACGTGCTGGTGGCGGATGAACTGGCGCGCCCCAAACCCGACCCCCTGCCCTACCTCACCGGCCTGCAGCGACTGGACGCCGAAGCCGGACAGACACTGGCATTCGAGGACTCGCTGCCAGGCGTCAAGGCCGCCGTCGATGCCGGCATCTTCACCGTCGGGCTGGCGACTACCCAGCCCGCCGAGCGCTTGCTGGAAGCCGGGGCCAGGCTGGTGATCGAGGACTATGACGACCCGCGGTTGTGGGACCTGGTCGAGCGAATGCAGTCTGCTGGCTGATTGTCCGGGGAGCGCAACGTGCACCTTGCCCGAGTGCTCGGAACAGAGGCTGGCATTCGCCGCCACGGCATCAGAACCGCTCCGCCACCATCTTGAACGGATACGGCTGCGCCTTGTGCTTGCCGATCTTGCCCCGCTTGGGCAACGACACTTTGTGCGCTTGGCTGAGGTCCTTGTAGGGGATCTGTTGCAATAGGTGGCTGATGATGTTCAGCCGCGCCTTGCGCTTGTCCTCCGAACGCGCCATGTACCAGGGCGCCCAGGACGAGTCGGAGGCAGCGAACATGTCGTCGCGGGCGCGGGTGTAGTCGTCCCAGCGGTTGTAGGACTTGACGTCCATCGGCGACAGCTTCCACAGCTTGCGCCCGTCGCTGATGCGGTCCTGCAGGCGGCGGGTCTGCTCCTCGGCGCTGACCTCGAGCCAGTACTTGATGAGGATGATCCCCGACTCGACCATCATGCGCTCGAACATCGGCACCACGGTGAGGAACTTGTGGGCCTGCTCGTCAGTGCAGAAGCCCATCACCCGCTCGACGCCGGCGCGGTTGTACCAGCTGCGATCGAAGATCACCACCTCGCCCGCCGCCGGCAGGTGGACCAGGTAGCGCTGGGCATACATCTGGGTCTTCTCGCGCTCGGTGGGGGCCGGCAGCGCCACCACGCGAAACACCCGCGGGCTCACCCGCTCGGTGATGGCCTTGATGGTGCCGCCCTTGCCGGCGCCGTCGCGGCCCTCGAAGACGATGCACACCTTCAGGCCCTTCTCCACCACCCACTGCTGCAGCTTGACCAGCTCGACGTGCAACCGCCGCAGTTCTGCCTCGTAGGTCTTGCGCCCGAGTCTGTCCGTGGCATCGCCCTTGCGTTTCTTGCCTTCGCCCTTGGCCATCGGCGGCTCCTCTGTGTTCGCTGCAGGTCTGTCCGTTGCCGGTTGCCCCGGCGGCGCCAGGGCGGATCAAAGAAGTATGGATGAGCAGCGGCATTTTGCCGGACATGGCGCTGCCCGGGTGCTGCGAAACAGCGCACACCCTCGGGGATATGTCGTCTTGCCACGATTGCGGGGGCTCTGGCCCGCGGGTTCTAATCCCGCACCAGCCGGCCCGGCCGGCGCGCATCCCTGCAATTGGCAACTCAAGGAAGCCCTACGATGGACAGGAAGATCATACCGCTGGCCCTGCTGGCGACCCTGGTCGGCTGCTCGGACGGCCAACAGCCCCGCGAAGCCGACCTGCGCCAGGCTGCCCAGGCCTACCTCGACACCCAGTACCCGCACTGTTTCGTGATCAGCGCCTTCCCCACGCGCACCCGTGACTTCGATGTGGAAGGCACCAACAAGGCCCTGCACGCCCTGGCCCGGGTCGGCGTGGTCAGCGAACGGGAAGTCGCCCGCACCGAGGTGCCGGAGCGCCTGTGGCAGCCGGCGCGGACCGATATCTACTACGCCTACGACCTCACCGACGAGGGCCGGCGCCACTACAAGGCCGACGCCCGGCGCGAGGCGAACGGCGCCAGTACCGGCGGCCTGTGCTTCGGCAAGGCACAGGTCACCACCATCAAGGGCTTCAGCCCTCCTGTCGAACACAATGGGCGCCAGCAGTCCCAGGTGACCTACAGCTACCAGATCACCGAACTGCCGGGGTGGGCCGGCGACGCGGCGGTCCAGGCCGATATCGCCGGGCTTGGCCAGGCGGTCGCCAGCGCGGCCAAGCCGCTGGAGGAAACCCGATCCATGGTCCTTACGGCCCAGGGCTGGGTGCACGAGCAACTGTTGGCCAACTGAACGGTTTGTTAATCCCGGGAAAATCCGCGCACGCCATCCTTGCCTCAACCCGGCCGCCAGGCGGCCGACCTTCAGGTCAATCGATGGAGACTCCAGTGATGAAATTCTTAGCGTGCGCACTCGCCCTGCTGGCAACGATCTCGGCCACCTCGGCCTTTGCCGAAGGCGGCGCCGACCGCCTCAGGGAGCGCAGCGACCAACTTGCGCTGCAACGCCAGCAGGCGGCCGAGCAGATTGCCAAGGGTGACGCCCCGTCACCCGCCCGGCAGCATCTAGGCCAGCAAGGGCAGGACGCTAGCGACAAGCCCTCCAGCTGATGCCCCCTGAACAGCGTCTTTCAGCGCAGACGCCTTGCGTGTGGATGGCTTGGCCCCTTACCTGACAACACCGCGCAAAAAACTCAGGCCCGCCGGGCAACGCCCGGACAGGCCTGAGGAAGGGAAAACGGTCGGATGCTACGTGCTACAGACTCTCGTCGAGGAACTTCACCACTGTCCCCATGCACGCCACCCGCTCTTCGACATGGGGCATATGGCTGGAGTTCTCGAACAGCGCCCAGCGGATCCCGGGGATCAGGTCCAGATAGGGCTTGACCACCAGCGGCGTGGCCTCGTCATAACGCCCGGAAATCAGCAGGCTCGGCACATTGATCTGCGGCAGGCGGTCGACGATGGTCCAGTCCTTGGTGCTGCCGATGATATGGAACTCGTTCGGACCGGTCATGGCGTGGTACACGGTCGGGTCGGCATCCACCTGGGCGAAGGTGCGCGCCACTTCTTCCGGCCAAGGCTTGAGCCGGCACACGTGGCGGTCGTAGAACACCCGGGTGGCGGCGATGTAGTCGGCTGCGGTGTAGTCGCCCACGGCCTCGTGGCGCAGCAGGGTGTCCTGGACCTCCTTGGGCAGCTCTTCACGCAGGCGGTTGGCCTCGCGTACCCAGGTGCGCATGTCGGCCGGCGAGTTAGCGATCACCAAGCAGCGCAGGCCCCGTGGCTGACGCACCGCGTGCTCGCTGGCGAGCATGCCGCCCCAGGATTGGCCCAGCAGCGCGTAGCGCTCGCTGATGCCCAGGTGTTCCAGCAGGTTGTCGAGCTCCTCGAGGAACAGCTTGACCGTCCAGAACGATGCCGGCATCTGCGGCAGGTGGGTCGAGCGGCCGTTGCCCAGCTGGTCGTAGTGGATGACCGGGTAGCCACCGGCGGCGACATCCTTGTAGGCGTCGACATAATCAAAGGTGCAACCCGGGCCGCCATGCAGGATGACCAACGGGGTGCGGCCACAGTCCAGGTCACCGGTAACGCGGTACCAGGTCTTGTAGTTGCCGAAGGGGGCAAAACCTTCACGCGATTG
Organism: Pseudomonas sp. BW16M2; assembly: GCF_014268865.1. NCBI lineage: Bacteria > Pseudomonadati > Pseudomonadota > Gammaproteobacteria > Pseudomonadales > Pseudomonadaceae > Pseudomonas > Pseudomonas sp. BW16M2. Next base: position 30,946 of record NZ_JABWRI010000030.1, read on the forward strand.
GGTGAGTTCCATGTCATCCGGCTCCGTGCGAATCATGGAGCACACAATAACCCTACGCGTGGCGCGGCATAACTAGAGAGTTCTCTAGGTTTTCGACCTTTTTTGTTGCTTCATTGGTCCAGCAGGCGGTAGTGCACCGCCCGGGCGACCGCCTGGACGCGGTTTTTCGCCCCCAGCTTGTGCATGGCCGAGGTCAGGTGCAGGGAAATCGTCGCCAGCGAGCGGTTGAGCTTCTCGGCGATCTCCCCCGCCGTCAGGCCTTCGGCGGCCCAGCGCAGGCATTCGACCTCGCGGCGGGTCAGGCGGATGACGCGGGTGGCGGACTCCTTGGCCAGCAAGGGGTAGGCAGCCTCCTGCAAGGCATGGGCGATCAGGCTGAAATCGCCCAGGTGCTCCCGGGCGTCGTCCAGGTCGCGCTGGCTGGCCTGGGGGCGCAAGCCGGTCAGGGTCGCCAGCCCGCCCCGTGGCAGGTGGATGGGCACGGTGACGCCACAGGTCAGCTGCGCGTCGTGCAGGTAGCCGACCACCGGGGCGTGGCGCTGGTCGATGTGGCGCTGCAGGACGGTCTCGCCCTTGGGTAGATACGACCAGACGAAGGGCGCGATGGAGGACACCGCCACCTGCTGCACCGGGTCGATCTGGTAGAAGCCCTCGGAGCACCACAGGTCCTGCCAGTCCTTCGGGGTCTGGCGCAGCCGGACCACGCTCGGGGTGATCAGCTCGCCGACATGATCCAGCGGCACCGGGCTGTAGTCGTACACCAGGGCATCGAAGCCCAGTTGCGCCGCCAGCTCGGCGACGCTGTCCATCTGCTCATCGAGGCTGTCGTCCGACGCCAGACGCGCATTGAGTTCAGCCACCTTGGCCTGCATACCTGACACTCCCTGTGATTCCTTTTGCATTTCCATCTCTAAGTCCGGCACGTAGAATGCCACGGCTTGGCGCGGGACTGCCATACGAAACCTATAGGAAACACTAGCTTGTAGGCGACGAAAACTCCTGCGTTAGTTATAGCTGCAAGCCATGGCCAACAGGAGAGTAGCGATGTGGCGTGAGATGCAACCTGACCAGCAGTTCAACGTATCGGTCGATGGCCACAATCTCGTGGTGTACAGCTTTGGCGAAGGGGACGAGGTGCTGCTGTGCCTCAATGGCGGGCCGGGGCTGCCCTGCGACTACCTGCGCGACGCCCATGCCTGGCTCAAGGATAAGGGCATCCGCGTGGTCGCCTTCGACCAACTGGGCACCGGCGCCTCCGATCGTCCGGATGACGACAGCCTGTGGAACATCACCCGCTACGTGGCCGAGGTCGAGCAGGTGCGCCAGGCCCTGGACCTGGGCCGTGTGCACATGCTCGGGCATTCCTGGGGCGGCTGGCTGGCGATCGAGTACGCCATTCATCACCCGCAGTCGCTGAAAAGCCTGATTCTCGAGAACACCGTCGGCGATATTCCACACCTGATCACCGAACTGGAGCGCCTGCGCGGCGCCCTGGGCAGCGAGACGGTGGCAATGATGCAGCGCCACGAGGCCATGGGTACCCTCGACCACCCGCAGTACCAGGCCGCCATCACCCTGCTCAACTACCGCCACGTCTGCCGGCTCGATGAATGGCCGGCGCCGATCCAGCGTTCGCTGGGCGACTGGAACATGGGCCCCTACACCACCATGCAGGGCCCCAACGAGTTCCTTTATATAGGCAATCTCAAGGACTGGAACCGCCTCGAGCAGATGGGCGCGTTCCGCATGCCGGTGCTGATCACCACCGGCCAGCACGACGAACTGACCCCGGCCTGCGCCATGCGCATGAAATTGGCGCTGCACGGGCGTGCCGAGCTGCACGTGTTCCCCAACAGCAGCCATATGCCGTTCTACGAAGAGCCCCAGGCCTATTTCCCGGTGTTGCTGGATTTCCTGCAACGCAACCGGGGCTGATCGATGAGCCTGGCCCGCTACCGGTTCGTCCTCATCCGTCCGTTGCAATTGCTGCCGGTGCTGCTGGGCATCAGCATCATCACCTTCGTACTGGTGCGCTCGATCCCGGGCGACCCGGCGCGGGTGCTGCTGGGCGCGCGCAGCACCCCGGACGCGATCCAGAAGATCCGCGCCCAGTTCGGCCTCGACGAGCCGATCTGGGTGCAGTACCTGTACTTCCTGAAGAACCTGCTCAACGGCGACCTGGGCAAGTCGCTGCTGTACAAGGTCGACGCCCTGCCGCTGATCGCCAGTCGCATCGAGCCGACCGTGATGCTGGTGCTGGGTAGCGTGGCCCTGGCGCTGCTGATCGCCGTGCCGCTGGCCATACTTGCCGCCCGCAGCAAGGGCGGCTGGGCCGACAACCTGATCCGCTTGTTCACCACTGCCGGCCTCGGCTTGCCGGCCTTCTGGCTGGGGCTGATGCTGATCCTGCTGTTCAGCGTGCACTGGGGGCTGTTCCCGGTGTCCGGCTATGGCCGCACCTGGGCCGACAAGCTGCACCACCTGGTGCTGCCCTGCCTGACCATTGCCCTGGCACTGTCGGCGGTGCTGGTGCGCAACCTGCGCGCCAGCATCCTGCTGGAGATGCAGGCCGACCATGTCACCGCCGCCCGTGCACGGGGCCTGGGCGAAGGGGCGATCCTGCGCCGGCATGTCCTGCCCAACTCCATGGTGCCGACCATCAACCTGCTGGCGGTCAACATCGGCTGGCTGATCAGCGGCACGGTGGTGATCGAGAGCCTGTTCTCGCTGCCGGGCGTCGGCCAGCTGCTGGTGCGCGGCATCTTCACCCGTGACTACATGGTGGTCCAGGGTGTGGCCATGGTGCTGGCCTGCGCCACGGTGGCGGTGAACTTCCTCGCCGATGTGGCGACCACCGTCCTCGATCCGCGGGTGAAGATCCAATGAGCGCCACCTTCGCCCTGCGCGCGCGCCTGGCCTGGAACCTCGGCAATGGCCGCCTGACCCTGTACTGCGGCCTGGCCATCGTCCTCGGCTGGTGCCTGCTGGCGCTGTGCGCGCCGTGGGTCGCGCCGTTCGACCCGCTGCTGCAGAACGGCGACCTGCGCCTGGCCGCGCCCAGCCTGGCGCACCCCTTCGGCACCGACAACTTCGGCCGCGACGTGCTCTCGCGGGTGATCTGGGGCGCCCGGGTCGACCTGCAGATGGCCTTGATCGGGGTGATCTTCCCATTCCTGCTCGGCACCTGCATCGGCGCGGTATCCGGTTACGTCGGCGGCTGGCTGGACAACGCCTGCATGCGCCTGATCGACATCGTCCTGGCCTTCCCGTTCCTGGTGCTGATGCTGGCGATCATGGCCATTCTCGGCCCGGGCCTGGGCAGCTTCTACATCGCCATGGCGCTGGTCGGCTGGGTGTCCTATGCGCGGCTGATCCGCTCGCAGATCCTCGTGCTCAAGCAGAGCGACTTCGCCCTGGCCGCCAGGAGCCTGGGCTTCAGCCACCGGCGCACGCTGTTCGGCCACCTGCTGCCCAACGCGCTGTTCGGCTCGGTGGTGTTCTGCATGTCGGATGCCGTGCTGGTGCTGCTCAACGGCGCCGCCGTCAGCTACCTGGGCCTCGGGGTGCAACCGCCGACCCCGGAATGGGGCACCATGGTCGCCGAGGGGCAGAGTTTCATCACCAGCGCCTGGTGGATCTGCACCTTCCCGGGCCTGGCGGTGGTGACCCTGGCCATGGGCTTCAGCCTGCTGGCCGACGGCGTCGCCGAACGCCTGGGAGACCGCTCATGACCCCGCCCCTGCTCCAGGTTCGCGGGCTGAGCGTCATCGCCCGCGCCGGCCAACGGGATATCACCCTGGTCGATCGACTGTCCTTCGACCTTGGCAAAGGCGAGATCCTCGGCCTGGTGGGCGAAAGCGGCTCGGGCAAGACCCTGGCCTGCCGGGGCCTGATGCGCCTGCTGCCGGCGCCGAACCTGCGGGTCGAGGGCCAGGCCGTGCGCCTGGCGGGCCATGACCTGCTGCAGTTGGACGAAGCCGGCATGCGCCGCCTGCGTGGCCGTGAGCTGGGGATGATCTTCCAGAACCCCAGCAGCCACCTGGACCCGCTGATGCGCATCGGCGAGCAGATCGCCGAGGGCATCCGCCTGCACCAGGGTGCTTCGCGTCGCGAGGCCCGGGCCGAGGCCATCGAGGTGCTGCGCCAGGTCGGTATCCCCGACCCGAAGTCCAGGGTCGACAACTACCCCCACGAGTTTTCCGGCGGCATGCGCCAACGGGCGATGATCGCCGTGGCCCTGGGCTGCAACCCCAAGGTGCTGATCGCTGACGAGCCGACCACGGCCCTGGATGTCACCGTGCAGGCGCAGATCCTGCGCCTGCTGCTGGAGCTGCGCGACCGCCGCGGCCTGTCGATGATCCTGATCAGCCACGACCTGGGCGTGGTGGCGCAGACCTGCGACAGCATCGCCGTGATGTACGCCGGGCGCCTCTGTGAGCACGGCGCCAAGCACCAGATGTTGGCCCGGCCTCGGCATCCCTACAGCGCCGGGCTGCTGGCCTGCCATCCGGCGGCGCAGCCCGAGGCACGGCGCATGACCACCATCGCCGGGCAGCCACCGCTGCTCGACGACTTGCCGGCGGGCTGCCGCTTCGAATCACGTTGCCCACAGGCCATGCCGGTCTGCCGGCAACAATTGCCCGAACTGCTGGAGGCAAGCCCCGGTCACCGCCTGGCCTGCCATACCCCGCTGCTGGCCGGAGGCCTGTCATGACCACGTTGTTGCAGGTCAAGGACCTGCAGGTGCAGTTTCCTGCCGCCGGCAGCGGCCTGTTCAACCTGCGTCCGCGCAAGGTCAGCGCGGTCAACGGCGCCTCGCTGAATCTCGCCGCCGGCGAAACCCTCGGCCTGGTGGGCGAGTCGGGCTGCGGCAAGAGCACCCTGGCCCGGGCCATCCTCCAGCTCACCCCGAGCTGCGGCGGCCAGGTGTTGTTCGACGGCACCGACATGAACCAGGGCAACCCGGCGGATATCGCCCGCCTGCGCCGCGAGACCGCGATGATCTTCCAGGACCCGTACAGCGCGCTCAACCCACGCCAGCGCATCGGCCAGATCCTCGCCGAGGTGTTGCAGGTGCAGCGCAAGGTGCCTACCGCGCAGATTCCGGCCCGGGTCGGCGAACTGCTCGAGCTGGTCGGCCTGCGCGCTGAACTGGCCGAGCGGCGGCCCGGTTCGCTGAGCGGTGGCCAGTGCCAGCGGGTTGGCATCGCCCGGGCCCTGGCCGTCGAGCCCCGGCTGATCGTCGCCGACGAATGCGTCGCCGCGCTGGACGTGTCGATCCAGGGGCAGATCATCAACCTGCTGCTGGAACTGCGTGAGCGCATGGGCCTGGCGCTGCTGTTCATCACCCACGACCTGGGCGTGGTGCGCCGTCTGTGCGACCGGGTGGCGGTGATGTACCTGGGGCAGATCGTCGAGGAAGGCCCGGTGCACGAGGTCTTTACCGCCCCGCGCCACCCCTACACCGCCGCGCTGATCCAGTCCATCGCCGACATCGACCCGGCCCGACGCCTGCCGCAAGACCCGCTGGCCGGCGAGCCGCCGAGCCCGCTGAACCTGCCCTCCGGCTGCGCCTTCCATCCGCGTTGCCGGCATGCGCTGCCCGGTTGCAGCGACACCGCGCCACCCGAGCATATCCAGGGCGCCCGGCGCCACGCCTGCGTGCATCCGCAACTGCCCTGCTGACTTCACCACCATGACCATCAAACGGAGCTTGAGCATGAAACCCGCCGCATTGAAACTTCTCACCGCCGCCATACTGGCCGCCAGCACCCTGGCCAGCGGCATGGCCCAGGCAGCCGGCGTGCTGACCATCGGCTGCCGTGAGGAAAGCACCACCTTCGACCCGATCAAGAGCGCGCAGAACCGCGACAGCTGGGTGTTCGCCAACGTCTATGACGTGCTGATCCGCGTCGACAACAGCGGCACCCAACTGGTACCGGGCCTGGCCGAAAGCTGGAAGGTCTCGGACGACGGCCTGACCTACACCTTCAAGATGCGCAACGCCAAGTTCTCCGACGGCTCGCCGATCACCGCCGAGGACGCCGCCTTCTCCCTGCTGCGCATCCGCGACAACCCGGGCTCGCTCTGGGCCGACTCGTACAAGATCATCGACACCGCCAAGGCCGCCGACCCGCATACCCTGGTGGTGACCCTGCACAGCAAGTCGGTACCGTTCCTGGCCCAGCTCGCCACCGCCAACATCTCGATCCTGTCGAAAAAGGCCATGGACAAGCTCGGCGAGGAGGAGTACGCACAGAACCCGGTAGTGTCCGGGGCCTTCAAACTCAAGGAATGGTTACGGGGCGACCGGGTGATCCTGGAGAAGAACCCGGAGTTCTGGCAGGCCGACAAGGTCAGCCTGGATGGCGTGGAGTGGATCTCCATCCCGGATGACCGCACGCGCATGATGAAGGTCCAGGCCGGCGAACTGGACTCGGCGATTTTTGTGCCGTTCACCCAGGTGGACGAGTTGCAGAAGGACAAGAAGATCACCATCCATATCGACCCCTCGACCCGTGAAGATCATCTGCTGATCAACCACTCCAAGGGCCTGCTGGGCAAACAGGAAGTGCGCGAGGCGATCGACCTGGCAATCGACAAGAAGGCACTGGTGGACACCGTGACCTTCGGCCACGGCGAAATGGCCTACTCGTACATTCCCAAGGGCGCGCTCTACCACAACGCCAACAACCCGCAACGCCCGTTCGACCCGGCCAAGGCCCGCGAGCTGCTGAAAAAAGCCGGCGCCGAGGGGCTGAAGGTCAACTACGTGGTCAACGCCGGCAACGAGGCCGACGAGCAGATCGCCGTGCTGGTGCAGAAGCAGCTGGCCGACGTCGGCATCACCGCCAACCTGCAGAAGGTCGACCCGACCCAGAGCTGGCAGATGCTGGTCGACGGCGACTACGACCTGTCGGTGATGTACTGGACCAACGACGTGCTCGACCCGGACCAGAAGACCACCTTCGTGCTGGGCCACGACACCAACATGAACTACATGACCCGCTACCACAACGACAAGGTCAAGGACCTGGTGGCCGCGGCCCGGGTGGAAACCGACCCGATCAAGCGCAAGCAGATGTATGAGGATCTGCAGAAGCTGGCCAAGCAGGACGTGCACTGGATCGACCTGTACTACAGCCCGTACATCAACATCTCGCGCAGCAATATCCAGAACTTCCTGCAGAACCCGCTGGGGCGTTTCACCCTGGAGGAGACAGTGAAGCTGGAGCCCGGCCAGAAGACCGCGCAGAACTGACGGCGGTTAATCGAGCGCCGCCCTCGCGGCGCTCGATCTCATTTCAAGCCTTTGCCTTGCGCCGCCGCATCCACGCCCAGGCAACCCCCGCCAGCACCACCAACCCCACCGGCAGCACCTGCGCCTTGTACGGCCGCAACGCCGTGCGCACGCTGTCCAGCTTCTCGGTCAGGTAGCGCTTGTTGGCCTGGTCGAACCGGGGCTCTTCGCATTGCTTGCCGAAATCCTCCGCCCACTGCACGAACGGCCCTTGCTGCACGTAGCGCCTGTACAGCGCGCTTTCCTGTTCGCTGCCGGGCACCCATCCGGCCGCCGTACACAGAACTGCGGCGAAGGCCTGGCTGCTGTGTGGCAGCTGGTCAGCGGCCTGGTTGGCCAGGTCGGCGGCGACATAGCGGTAGTGGAATCGCTGATCGGGCTTGGCCTCGGTCGCCCGTTGGCGCTGCACCTCGCCAGCGGCCAGGAAAGGCCCTGGCTTCACCTCGGCATTACCGAGGCTGTAGCCACCGCCCAGCCAGGCATAGTCGGGGGCCATTTCATAACCGAGAATCTCCATGCCCGCGCTGCGCGCCAGGCTTGCCGCAGCGTACAGAGCCTCGGCGCGGCCGGTGGGGGTCCAGCGCGAGACGGCATCCTGGCGGTGCTGGCCGTAGGCCTTGGCGTCGGCTTGCAACTGTGGCGTGGCGAAGTAGCCGGGTGCTTCTTCATAGCGCCCCTCGCGCAGCAGGCGTCGACCCAGCAGCTCGCGCAGCTGTGTCGCCACTGGGCGCGGCACGTAACCGCCCTCTTCCACCTTGGGCGCTGGCGGTGCCGGCACATGGGCATCGACATAGCCTTTGAGCTCATCCAGGGTCAGCACGCGGTCGGCCACGCTGGCCGTGTCCTGCCAGTAGATCTCCTGGCTGCGGTACAGCAGGTCGAAGGCTTGCAGGTAGTCGCCACGCTCAAGGGCCAGGATCGCGCCCTCGCCCTCTACCCGGCAGCCGGGCTTCACGCTTTCGTAGTCCCAATCGGGTGTCTGTCGCGAACCCCACGACTCTTCGCGGGGGAATGCGGCGGCGGCCTTGGCATAGGCAGCCGCAGCCTGGGTCTTGTCGCCGTCGCGCAAGGCCAGCTTGGCGCGCAGCCACCAGGCAAGTCCGGTGTCGCCTGCCTGCTGCAGATAGCTTCTGGTCGCGGCATAGTTGCCTTGCTGGTAGGTCAACGCAGCCAGGCGGTCGGCGTCTTCCAGCTTGTCGCCGACACTGGCCTGCAGCAACGCGGGCAGGCGCCGGGCCTGGGTCGGCGGCTGGCCGTCGTAGTCCCAGCCGACATGGCTGAGCAGGTAGGCTGTGAGCAGCTTGCGCGGCATCGGCTGTGCCAGTAGCGCCTTCAACTGCTCATCCGGCAGGCTCACCAGTTCGTCGGCAAGCTGCCTGAGCGAGCTGTAGCCGCTGCCCGAACCCAGGCGGCTCTGGCTGGCATACAACTGGATGGCGCTGTTCCAGTCACCGGCGAGCTTGGCCAGGCGGGCCTCTTCGCCAAGGCTGGCCACCCCCAGTTCCAGCGGATCGCTGAAGCCTTCGGCGCTGAGCGTGCGAGCCTGGTGGAAGGCCTCGCGCGCCTGGGCTTGCAGGGCCTGCGGCGTCTGTTGCGGATCATCGCCGGCCTCGAAGCTGCGGGCCATCAGCGCCCGCCCCAGCGAGTAGGCCGCCCAGGTGCTGCGCAGCTTGCGTTGTTCGGCAGGCAGGGCCAGCACCTTGGCGAAGTAATCCGCCGCCAGGGCGTGGTCGTCGGTGTCGAAGGCCACTGCGCCGGCAATGTACAGGCGCAGTTCATCCGGCAGTTCGGCGCCCTGCTCCAGCACCTGTTGCGGATCCTGCAGGGCACGCAGTTGCGCGACCTTTTCGCGCAGCGATTCCGGCAACTCGTCGGCCTCGATCCGGCGGCGCTGCTCCCGGTAGGGTCGGTCGTTGTCGTCACCGTCCCAGTAAGGGGTCAGGGTCATCTCGGTGGTGGGCTTGAGGCCTGCCAGCTGCTCACCGAGGCGATTCACCTCGAAGCCGAAGTTGCCTTCCGGCAGCTCGGACAGGGTCTGCGCCCGGTCATCCAGCAGGCGCATCGGGAAGTCCGGGCCACAGGCCAGCGCCGTGCCTACCGGCACGCTCAGGGACAGGCACAGCAGGCGCCGGGGCCAGTCAGGGGTAGACATTCCATGCTCCTTGTTCGATTCCATGGCAGCGCGCCCAACCGAGGACGCGCCGGCCGCCAGCGGCCACACGCACGCTGGACTGGCGGTTGAAGATGAGGTGTTGCGGGGATTGCTGCAGGCGGTAGCCATTGAGCCCATCCGCGGCATCGCAGGACTCTACGTTCAGTTCCACCCGCGCGGGTACCGGCAGGTCAAGATTGCCGACGTTGACCAAGCTGATGTCGTAGAGTCCGGCCTGCTCGGACAGTTCGACCCGCCACTGACTGGCGAGCGTGTCGCCGCGCGCCACCGCCTTCAGGGTGGTCAGGCTCCAGGCCCGGCGGTCGCCGGGCAATGGCAGGCGGAACCAGATCAACCCGGCCAGGTGCGCGGGCGGCTTGTTCCGCAGTTGCCTGCCCAGGTCCGCCAGTTGCTGCGGATCGGCCAGCAGCTCGCGGCGCTCGCCGGGTCGGTTCAATGGGGTTTCGCTTTCCACCACCGGCGCACCACCGGTATCCGGCAGCAGCGCGATGCCATAGGCGGGCAAGGCCAGGTAGAACGCTCGGTCACTGACGCGACTCCAGCGCTCGGCCCAGGTCTTCGCCTGCAGCGGATCGAACAGGCCTCGACGGGGATCACTCACCGCGTGTACCTGCAACACGCTGCTGTCCACCGCCTGCAACAGCGCTGGCAAGTGCGGGCTGTCGAGCCAGGCGGGCAGCGCGGTGATGCTCAGTTTCAGGCCCGGCGGCAGTTGCTCGCGCAGTTTCAGGAGGAATTCGGTATAGCCCGGCAGGCGGGCACTGCCGCTGTCGTGGTCGATCTCGAGCCCGCTCGGGGTCAAGCCGGCGGCCTGCCAGTCGGCCAGCAATTGGGCGATCTGGGTGCCGGCCAGCTGCAGGTCGAGCGCGGGCAACTGACCGTCCAGCCGCACCACGGCGATCACCGAGCGACCATCGGCCTTGAGCTGAGGCAGGTTGACCAGCGCCCTGCTCCAGCCGGCCTTGGGCTGGGCCTGCAAGGCCAGCACACGCAGGGTCGAAAAGTCGGCGCGGCTTTCGGCCAGGGCTTGTTCGTGGGCCGGCCGCCACTGGCGTTGCCAGATGTAGAGTTGCTGGTCGAGCGGCGGTGCAGGCTCGGGCTGGCAGCCGGTGAGCACTGCGAGGACGAAAGTGGCGAAAAGACGACGCAGTAGCGCAATGGCGGGCATACAGTCCTTTGTCTGACGGGTGTTGGCGCCGGGGTGAAGTGCAGATTTTACCCCAGCGCACCAAGGGATGGACACGGAGCTGATCGATTAATCACGGAGTCCGGTCAGGAGCCTGACGGCCTAGTTGGCAGGTCGGCTGAGCAATAGATAGATGACATTGCGGTAGGGATCGAAGTACAGGCAGGTGTGCGGTGACGCGCCTTGGGGAATGAACCCTCTCATCTGCTCGCGTGATCGAAGCACCAGGTTCCAGTCCATGAACGCTTCCATGTAGCCCCTTCCCCAGTTGTCCGCAGTGAAGTTCGCAATCAGCAGTCGACCACCCGGATTGAGTCTGGCCATCAGCCAGGTGGTGAGCGTCGCTGCCTGGGCGTGGCTGAGATAGTCGTAGATGCCAATGCTGTAGATAAAGTCGAAGCCGTTGTGCTCACCGTTTGCAGGCAAGCTCTTGACATTGCACTGCCAGGTCGTGATCTCGGGAGAGACTTGCCTGGCCTGGGTCAGCGTCTCGGCGTCGTTGTCAAAGGCAACGAAACGGGTGATGCGCGCGCGGGTCGATGGCGTAAGCAGCTCCAGCTCCCGACAATGCCCGCAAGCCACACTCATCAGCGACAACGCTTCCCGTTGGCCTGCCATCTGCTCGATCAACCAGGCGATATGCTCGCGACGCCAACGCACACTGAGCGCATTCGGGCTGGAGGTCACGACATTGAAGATCCGCTTGCCCAACTCGCTGGCATCCGATGGCGGCTGTTGGTAGTAGGCGTAGTCCAGCATCACCGCATCCCCCGGATAACCTCTGGGTTTGTCGAAGGCGCGTGATGTATAGGGATCTTGCTTGAGCAACTGGAATATCGGGTGTTGACGACATTGATCGACCACACTTTCCCGCCAGAGTGTGTCGGACAGCCCCTGGCGGTACTCGGTCAGCAGTTCGTTCATGCAGTTGATGGCGTGCAGATAATCGCCAGCGACGATGTCATCCTGAAAATCATCCAGTGCGCGGCTCAAGCCTCTCATGGTCAACCTCCGGTGGGACGCAAGGTTATTTGAATAGCCCTTTGAGATTAGTAGAGCCGCAAGCCCGTGGCGCATCGGACCGTGGCGCTCGCTCAGCACATCGCGCAAACAGCGGACAAAGGCTTGAACCTCAAGACAACCCAGCGTACAAATCCTCCAGCCCTCCCAATCCCGCAAGGAGTACCGGATGCTGGAGCTGCACACCGATCGCTTGTACCTGCGCCCCCTGACCGAAGCCGACTGGCCGCTGTTCCTCAGGCTCCACCGCGAGCCCGAGACCATGCGCCATGTGTTCGACGAGCTGCCGGAAAGTGAAGTGCGCCGGGGGTTCGAGCATCGCCTGCCGGACTGGTCGCCCGGCGCCGAACACTGGCTGTGCCTGGTGATGACCGACAAGGCCAGCGGCCGGGACGTCGGGGTCACCGGCCTGCGCGTGCTGCGCCCAGGGCATGCCGAGTGCGGCTACTTGCTGCTGCCCGAGTGGCATGGCCAGGGCCTGGGCAGTGAATCGCTGCGGGTGATCGTGGATTTCGCCAGCGCCACCGAACTCACCTCGCTGGAGGCCACCGTCACCGACGGCAACACGGCCTCCTGCCGGGTCCTGGAGAAGTGCGGCTTCACCCTCGCCCGCCGTGTGCCGGAAGCCTACCGGCTTGGTGGCCGCTGGCACGACGACCTCATCTACAGCCTCGACCTGCACGGATAGCCCATGAACCCCTACCAATGCCTGCCACCCCGCGCCTTCTGGCGCACGGCTATCGCCGAGCGGCCCGCCGAACGGATCGGCGAACTGTGGTCGCCCGCCTTCGAGATCGACGCCAAGGACGCCATCGTCACCGCAGGTTCCTGCTTCGCCCAGCACATCGGCCAGGCCCTGGTGGCGCGCGGGATGAACTGGCTCGACGCGGAGCCGGCGCCGGCCGCGATGACCGAGCAGGAACGCAAGGCGCAACAGTATGGCGTTTTTTCGTTCCGCACCGGCAACCTCTATACCCCGGCGATGCTGCGCCAGTGGCTGGAGTGGGCGCTGGGCAGGCAGCCACAGTCGAGCGAAACCTGGCAGCACGACGGGCGCTTCTTCGATCCGTTCCGACCGGCGCTGGATGCGGCCGGCTTTGCCAGCGAGCAGGCACTGTTCGACGCACGGGAGCAGACCCTGGCGGCGATTCGCCTGGCGCTGCGCCGCGCCAAGGTGTTCGTCTTCACCCTGGGCCTGACCGAGGCCTGGGCCAACCGCGACACGGGCGTGCTGTACCCGGTGTGCCCGGGCACCGTGCGCGGTGAGTTCGACCCGCAGGTACACGTGTTCCGCAACTTCGGCTTCAACGACAGCTACCAGGCCATGACCGACGCCATCGCGCTGATGCGTACCGTGAACCCGGACCTGAAGTTGCTGCTCACCGTCTCACCGGTGCCGCTGACCGCCAGCGCCACTGGCGAACATGTACTCAGTGCCACCACCTATTCCAAATCGGTGCTGCGCGCCGTCGCTGGCCAGCTGTGCCAGGACCTGCCCGGCGTGGACTACTTCCCCTCCTACGAGATCATCACCGGCACGCCGTTCAAGGGCGCCTTCTACCAGCCCAACCAGCGCGAGGTGACGCCCGAGGGCGTGGCCTTCGTGATGCGCCAGTTCTTTGCCGGCCTGGATGGCGAAACCGTGCCGGCAGCCCCCACCGCCACTCCATCCCTGGCCAGCGAGGACCTTGTCTGTGAAGACGCCAGACTCGACTACTACGCCTAGTTTCCTGCTGCTGGGCGACTCCCATGTCGGTGTCGTCGGCCTGGCCGCCAGGACGAGGGGACTGGCGTTCGGTGGTGGGCCGCTGGGTGCCGGGCGCGATTTCGGCGTCGACTTCTTCCGCCTGACGGCGGACGACGTGGCAATGCGCGACCCCGAGATCGAACAGCTGTACCGCCAGGCCCTTGCCCAGCTCGACGCCCCCAATCTCGGACGGATTCCCGGGCCGCTGGTGTCCAGCATCGGCCTGAGCGTGCATTACCTGGCCACCACCCAGAACTGGCTGTGCTACCAGGGCGCGGACGGCGAGTTCGACCTCGGTTTTCTCGAAGGCCCGTTGTTCGCCACAATCATCGACACCCTGTCGCGCCCTGCCCTGGCGTTCTACGAGCAGGCGCTGGCCCTGGACCTGAAGGTATACGCCGTGCTGCCGCCGCAACGGGTGCCGCCGATGTCCGACGCGCGAGTGTTCATGGCCGCCCAGGCCCGGCTGGTCGAGCGCCTGCGCGCCCTGGGCGTCGAGCTGGTCGATGTGCGGGAGGCCGCCAATGACGACCGGGGGCTGCAGCGGATCGAGTTCTGTGAAGTCGATGATCCGCTGCATGGCAACCTGGCCTTTGGCGAGCTGGTGCTCGACCAGTTGTTGCGGCAGATGGCCTAGGCCTGTGGCCGCCCGCCAAGAATCGTCACCCGCTCGCCATACCGCGAATGCGGGAAGTAGTCCCACACTGCATGGTGCTGGGTACAACGGTTGTCCCAGAACACCAGGGTCCCCGGCGCCCAGCGTACCCGGCAACTGAGCACCGGCTCGCGGGCCACCAGGTCGAACAACATCCCCAGCAGCACCTGGCTCTCGCCGGCGGACAACTGCACGATATGCGAGGTGAAGCCCGAGTTGACGAACAGCGAGGCTCGTCCGGTCTCTGGATGGCGCACCACCACCGGGTGTTCGGTCTTGGGCAGGCCTGGCGGCGGCGTGTAGCCCTTCCACGGGATCTCGCCGTCATGAATGGCCGTCAAGGTGCCGAGAAACCCCTGCATCGCCGGCGACAGCATCTCCAGCGCCAGGTGCATGTTGGCGAACAGGGTGTCGCCGCCCGTGCCGATGGCCGGCGTTTCCTTCACATACAGCATCGAGCCCATGGACGGCTCCGGGTCGGCGGTGCCGTCGGTGTGCCAGGTTTCGCCGGCAACGAAACGCGACTGGGCGTTGGCGCGGATCACCACCAGTTCCGGGTCGTCGCCGTCGATGTCCTCCAGGGGCAAGGCGCGCAGCTGGCCGAACAGCCGACCGAAGGCCTTGTGCTGCTCGACGCTCAGTTGCTGGTCGCGGAACACCAGCACATGGTTTTCCAGGAACGCCCGGCGGATCTCCACCAGCTGCTCCGACGGCAAGCTGCGCGACAGGTCGACCCCGCCGATCTCGGCGCCGATGATCGGTGTCAGCCGTTCCACGCTGATACTGCGGTACGGCGCGCGTTGGGCGCCGGCAATCCGCTCGATGGCGCTCAATCCCTGTTGATCCATGCTTCCCTCCCTGATGTGTGTTGATTGAGTTGGCTCGCCAGGCGCTGGAGCCCCGCCGCCAGTTGCGTCACTCGCGCCATGCGTTGCTCGATCGAGGTCGCGCAGGCCCAACCGCAGACCCGCGCCAAGGCGCCGACAACACTGGCGCACGCCTGTTCGTCAGCGTGGGCATAGGCGCGGGCAGCGACCTCACTGCTGGCCGCCGCGTTGGCCGTGGCAAATGCCTGGGCATTGGCCTCGGTACTCAGCTGTGCATAGTGTCGGGCGAATGCCTCAGCGTCGCCGAACTGCCCGGCGATCATTGCCTGGTTGGACGGTGCCTGACCGTAGGCCAGGGCGCTGTCATAGGCCTGGGCATGGGCGCTCTCGAAGTCGTAGGCCCGGCGAAACGTTGGCAACAGCACCGGCCTGAGCGCAGCGCGCCACTCACCGGTCCGCCCGCGCAGGCCCAGGCTGGCACGTTGGTGCAGACGTTGCAGCGTGACCACGGCCGGAGCGTGTTCGGCGAGCGCCTCGGCGAGCAGCGGCAGCACCACCTCGGCTTGCCACAGGTGCAGCAGTCGCCAATACGCCTCACGGTCCATCGGCTGCACCAAGGGCCCGGCCCCCAATACCCGCAGCAGCGGGCTCAGCCACGCCGGTGGCGTGGCGTGTTCAGGCACCATGGACACGCTCCTCCTGCCTGAGCAGGTCGGCATTGATTGCCTCGGCAATCTGCCGGGCCCAGGGGCCGGTGACGATGCCATAGTGGTCGGTATCCAACGTCGTCCAGCTGTCCAGGTCCGGCAGCAAGGCCTGCCAGGCCTGGCGCAAGTCCTGGGTCTGCCAGCCACTGCCGATGCCATAGGGGTTGGGGTGCGTGGCGATGAACAGGCGCCCGGTCGGGCCGGCCTGCGTTGCCGGCGCATGCCCCAGCATGCTTGCCAGGTTGTTGCGACAGCAGGTCACCAGGCGCTCCAGATAGCGCGCGCCGTCCGACTCGCCGTTGCGCAGGGCGAACTCCTGTTCGAACACCTGCTGGATCTGCCCTTCGTCGATCTGCCGCAACTCTGTCCCGGCGTCCGGCGCAGGTGGATCGACCAGGTACAGCGTCGGTGGCTCGTGCCCGGCTTCACAGGCCAACGCGCACATGGCCTGGGCCACCCAGGCGCCGAAGGACCAACCGAGCAGCCCCCAGCTTGCGCCATCGGGCAGGTCGGCCTGTATCGCCTCCAGGTACAGCTGCGCCCGCGCCGCCAGTGAAAGGTTGGCCAGTTCAGGCTGGCGCAGCACCGGGTCGGCGATCACCCGCACGCCGAGGCTCGGGTGCAGCACCGCGGCCAGCTCGCGGTAGGCCTGGACATCGCCACCGACCGGGTGGATCAGGTACAGGTATTGGCGACCATCGCCCTGCTGCCACGGATCGATGCGCAGCGCCTCGCGCCACGGATCGCTGCCGCATGCGGCCTGGCCTGAGTCCGCGTCCACCAGGGCCAGCACCTCGCGCAGGCTGACATGGGGGCTGAACTGGGACAGTTGCACGACCACGCCGGTGGCGTGCTGCAGTTCGTCGATCAGGTCCAGCAGGGTCAGGGAATCGGCGCCGAGGTCATACAAGGAGGCATCGTCCTCCAGCGAGTCCACGCCCAGCCACTGGCATAGGCATTCGCGCAGGAGTGTCGGCAGATCGTCCTGGCGCGGCTGCTCGTCGACCGGTGCGACCACGGCACCATGACGGCGTGGATAGAAACGCCGGGCGCTGTGCAGTGCCGTGGTCGAGACCAGCACCTGGGGCAATTGCGCCGCCATGGCGCGCTCGAACACTTCGCAGCCCTCCTGCGCCGACAGGCCGACCTTCAGGTGCTGCTGGTGCGCCGCATCGTTGCCGTTGCCGCGCGTGGCCATGCCGGTATCACACCAGATGTCCCAGTTGATGCCCAGGCGCAGGCAGCCTTCGTCGCCCGCTGCGCGGTAGTGGCTGAAGCCGTCGAGCACGGCGTTGGCGGCGGCGTAGTCGAGGTGACCGGCACCGCCGAACAGCGCCGACATGGACGAGCAGTACAACACGAAATCCGGTGCCATCCGTGCGATCAGCGCCTCCACGGCAAGCAAGCCGTGGGTCTTGGCGGCCATGGCGATCGCCATCTGCCGAGCATCGCGCTGCCGAATCAGGCTGCCGGCGCCGATGCCGGCGGCGTGGATCACCCCGTCGAAACGCCCGTAGCGTTGGACCAGCGCCTCGAGGACCTGGGGCCAGCGCTGCAGGTCGGCAAGATCGGCCTGCACCCAATCGACCCGCTCGTGGTCCAGGTCCGCTACCGGCGAACGCGACAGCAGCACCACGCGCCGGTCCGCTGCGCGCAGCAGGTGCTGGCACAGGGTGCGGCCGATGCCGCCAGCCCCCAGGATCAGGTATGTGCCGCGCTCGGCCAGGCCTGGCGCCGCGGGCGACGGCAGCGGGCTTGGCACCAGGCGCGGCCGCCACAGGTAGCCTTCGCGCAGCGCCATGCGCCGGGGCAATGCCTCGGGCTCGGCCAGCAACGTGGCCAGGGCGTTGGCATGCTCGCCCAGCGATGGGCTCGGGCAGTCCAGCCAGTGGCAGCGCAGCGGGTATTCCTGGGGCGCAACTTCGGTCACCCCGGCCAGGGCCGATAGCTCCGGACGCGCCACCGCGCCCTGCACCGCGCAAGTTTGCCAGGACAGCAGCCACAGGCGCAGGTCGGCGTCGCGCGGTGCCTGGCCCCAGGCCTGCAGCAGGCTGCTGGGCGTATCGAGGCAGGCCCACTGGGCCGCCGCCAGGCTTTGTTCGTCCACCGCGCCGGTCACCGACAAGGGCAAGGCGTGCAGCCAATCCAGTTCACCCGGCAGCGCCTCGAGCAACCGCCCCAGCGCCTGGACGTCGAGCACATCGAGCTCGAAGCGATCCGTGGCGAGCTGGCGGTAGCCCTGGCCTGCCTGCACCTGCACGACTCGCCGGTAGGCACGGCCCAGGGTTGCGAGCAATACGTCGTCGATGGCCTCGCGGACGCACACCACCAGCGTCTGCCGGACACCCTGCGCCATGGATGTGCCCAGCCGTCGCACCCGCTGCCACTGCCGTTGATGGAACCAGTCGGCCAGCGGCTGGCGCTGCGCTGCCGCTTGACCTTGGAAGTGGAAGGGCTGCAGATCGAATGACGCAGGCGGCAGGTTCCAGGGCGGCGGCGCCGAACGGCCCGGCCATTCGATCTGCGCGCCTTCGTACCACGCCGTCAGCAGGTCATCAGGTGCGTTTTCGCTGGCTTTGAGCCGCGCCTGCGTTGGCGTGACCTCGCGGATGGCCGACAACGGCAAGGCGTCGCCCGCCCGGTACGGCGCCGCAAAGCGCCAACGCCCCTGCCGGCGACCGGCCTGCAGGTGACGCAACACCGCGTGTGCCTGCCCGGGGTTGGCGCGCAGCCAGGCATCGGTGGCGGCGATGTCGCGTTCCAGTGCCTCACGGCTATGGGCGGACAGCAGCAACAACGGTGTTGCATCTTCAGGCTCCTGTGGCTCCGCCTGCACGGCACCGACGATCACATGGGCATTGGTACCGCCGATGCCGAAGCTGCTGACCCCGGCCATGCGTCGCCGCCCCGCCGGCCAGGGACATGCCGTGGTCGGGATATGGAACGGCGAGCGCGCCAGGTCGATCTGCGGATTGATCCGGGAAAAGCCCAGGTTCGGCGGGATCACCCCGTGGTACACCGCCAGCGTGGCGCGGATCAGCCCGACCACGCCGGCAGCAGCGCCCAGGTGGCCGATCTGGCTCTTCACCGAGGCCAGGGCGCAACTGCCCGCCGGCGCCTCGCCGAATGCCTGGGCCAACGCGGCGACCTCGACCGGATCGCCGAGCAAGGTGCCGGTGCCGTGGGCCTCGACATAGCCGATGTCGGCACCTGCGGCCCCGGCTCTTTCCAGGGCCTGGGCAATCACCGCGCCCTGCCCGGCCACCGACGGCGCGGTGTAGCTCATCTTGCCGCGGCCATCGTTGTTCAGTGCCGAGCCCTCCACCAGCGCATAGATGCGGTCGCCGTCGGCACGGGCGCGGGCCAGGGGCTTGAGCACCACCACCCCGTAGCCACTGGCGCCGAGGGTACCGCTGGCATCCTCGCTGAACGGCCGGCACAGCCCGTCGCGGGAGAAGATGTGCTGCGAACGGTGGCGGTAGCCGTCGCTGAGGGTCGGGTCGATCAGCACGCCGGCCGCCAGCATCACGTCGCTGTCGCCCTGGCGCAGCAGGTTGCAGGCCAGGTGCACGCCGATCAGCGAACTGCCGCAGGCGGCCTGCACGCTCAGCGCCGGCCCGGTGAGGTCCAGGTGGTAGGCGGCCTTGGTGGCGAGGAAGTCCTTGTCGTGATGCAGGGCCAGCTGGAAGCCATCCGGCAGCTCGCCCTCGCCGTTTTCGCGCAGCAGCTGCTGGAAGTAGGTGGTCTCGCCACAACTGGCCACCAGGCCGATGCGCGGGCCGCCCGCCGCCGGCACGATGGCGGCATGCTGCAGGGCTTGTACGCAGGCCATCAGCAGGTGGCGTTGCTGCGGATCCATCAGCCGCGCTTCCTGGCGGCTGATGCCGAAGTACTCGGGGTCGAAGTCGAGCATGCCCTGCAGTTGGCTGCGTGCGCCGACCAGGCCTTCGCCGGCCTGGAAGTGCTCGATGCCCAGCGCATTGCCCTGGACCATCGTCCAGAACTCGCCGAGGTCGCGGGCACCGGCCACGTTGACCGCCATGCCGATGATCGCCATCGGCTGCTCGCCAGCGGTGACCGTGCGCTCCAGGCGTTGCGGTGCGGCCTCGGCACGGGCCAGGTGCGCGGCCAGGCGGCGGATCGTCACGTGCTCGAACAGCTCGGCCATGCTCGGCGCGCCGGGCAAGGCCTGGGCGTAGCGCGCCTGCAGGCGCATCAGGCCCAGGCTGGTGGCGCCCGCCTCGAAGAAGGTCTGCGTCGGCTCGATGTCGTGGCCGATCACCTCGCGGAACAGCGCGGCCAGCTGGTTTTCCAGCGGGGTCAAGGTGGCTGCCTGCACGCGCCGCCGCTCCAGGGCCTCGCCCTGCCCGGCCAGCGCCTTGCGGTCGACCTTGTTGCTGGGCGTGCGCGGCCAGCTGTCGAGGCGTCGGTACTGGTCGATGCGCACATGGGCCGGCAAATGCCGCGCCACCTGGCGATCGAGATCCTGTGCCGAGGGCGGTATGCCGGTCAGTTGCAGATAGGCGGTGAGGCGCGCGGGCTCGCCCTGCACCGTCACCACCGCGTTGGCCACCCCGGCCACCGCCATCAGTGCCGCCTCGACCTGCCCCAGTTCCAGGCGATGGCCACTGAGCTTGACCTGCTGATCGTCGCGACCCACGTAGTGCAGGCAGCCCTGGGCATCGACCCAGGCCAGGTCGCCGGTGCGGTAATACAGGCAGCGATTGCCGTCGGCCTGGGGCAGTTCGACGAAACGCTCGGCGTTGAGCGCCACATCTGCCAGGTAGCAGCGGGCGACCATCGCCCCTGCCACCAGCAGGTAGCCCTGGTTGCCAGGGGGTACGGGACGGTCATAGGCGTCCACCAGCAGCAGCCGGGCATTGTCGACCGCCTGCCCGATTGGCGCGCGCAGCGGCCAGTCGCTCACCTGCGCTGGCAAGCGGTAGGCGCTGACCACATGGGTTTCGGTGGGGCCATAGTGGTTGAACAGGCGGGCCTTCGGCATGCCGCCGAACCAACTGCGCAACGCCTCGCTGCACAGCAACTGCTCGCCGGCCGTCACCACCTCGCGCAGGGCCGCTGGGTAGATGCCCTGGGCGACGGCGGTCTGCGCCAGGTGCTGCAAGGCCACGCAGGGCAGGAACAGCCGCTCGATACGCGCCTGCTGCAGGTACGCCAGTAGCGTCTGGGAGTCCTGGCGCCAGTGGGGCTCGATCAGGTGGTAGCAACCGCCGCCGCACAGGGTGCCGAACAGCTCCTGGAACGCCACGTCGAACGACAGCATGGAAAACTGCAAGGTCACCGAACGGGCCGGCAACTGGCCGGCGTGGCGCTGCCAGTACAACAGGTTGCACAGGGTACGGTCGGCCACCTGCACCCCCTTCGGCGTGCCGGTCGAGCCCGAGGTGAACAAGGTGTACAGCGGTCGCTCGCCGTTGTGGCGCAGGCGTTCCAGGGACCGTGCCGGCGCGTCGAGGTCCACCCGGTGACGGCTGAGGAGCTCGACGTCCAGCGCGGCCAGGACGGTTTCCGTGGCGCTGCTGAACAGCACGCAGTCCGGGCGCGCCTGGGTCAGCACCTGGCGCTGCACCGCAACGGGGTAGTTCGGGTCCAGCGGCACGGCGGTGATATTGAGCTTGGCCAGGGCCAGCAAGGCCACCACATGCTCCACCGACGGCGCCAGGAACAGCACCATGGTCGCCGACTCGTCGCGTGCGTGCTGGCTGGACAAGGTCGCCGCCAGGGTGTCGGCCAGCGCATTCAGTTGCGCGTAGCTCAACTGCAGCTGTCCGGCCACCAGCGCGGTGGCCTCGGGAGTCTGCTGCGCCTGATGCTCGAACCAGTCGGCCAGCGTGGCGAACGGCAGCGTGGCGGCCAGGCCTTCGCTGGCCGGCGGCAGGCTTTGCCGATAAGGCGCCACCAGGCTGTCGAGGGTCGCCCGAGGGTCTTCCAGCAGCAAATCCAGCCCCCGCTGCAGCAGTTGGTCCAGCGCGGCCACCTCATGGGCGTCGAAATGGCTGCACTGGTACTCCCACCAGCACTCCAACGGCCCTTCGCCGCCCACTACCAGCAAGGTCAGCGGACACTTGGCCTGGGGTGTCGGGTACGGCTCCAGGCTGGCCCGCAGAGGTGCGGCGGCGAGCTTGGCGTAGTCGGTGTTCTCCAGTACGAACAGGTAGTCGAACAGGGCCTGGTCGGAGGACAGCCGCAGGTCCTCGACCAGATCAGCCAGGGCCACGTCCTGCAAGGCCAGCACGTCACGCACGGTGGCGGTCTGTCGGCGCAGCTGCTCGCCCAGCGCTTGCGTGCCCTGCAGATCGGTCGGGATCAGCACTGTGTTGGCGAACATGCCCACGCTGGCCTCGAACTGGGCCAGCGGGCGGTTGGCCACCGGGCTGGCGATCCGTGGACGCTCGCAGCCGACCAGGGCGTGCAGGCTCCAGGCAAAGACGCTGAACAACACGTCGAAGCGGGTCAGGCGCTGCTCGCTGCAAAAACGTTCGAGCGCAGCGCTGCGCCGTTCGCCCAAGGGCTGG
Organism: Pseudomonas sp. BW16M2; assembly: GCF_014268865.1. Classification (NCBI taxonomy): domain Bacteria; kingdom Pseudomonadati; phylum Pseudomonadota; class Gammaproteobacteria; order Pseudomonadales; family Pseudomonadaceae; genus Pseudomonas; species Pseudomonas sp. BW16M2. Next base: position 53,097 of record NZ_JABWRI010000030.1, read on the forward strand.
CGATACAGCCGCCCTCCTGTTTGTCCGGGGTGCCTGGCTGGCCGCGGCGGGGTCGCCTCGCCGTGACGGGCGTGCAGCGTGGCCAAGGCGCGGCGCTGCTCCCGGTAGTGCGGGCTGACGCTCCACTGCCGCTGCCACGAGGCGAAGTCCAGCGGGTCCAGTGTCGGCGTGGCTGCTGCGCTTTCCTGTCCCTGCAGGGCATCCTGGTACAGGCTGGCCAGGTCGTCGAACAGCAGGTTCATCGACCAGCCATCAGTGACGATATGGTGCAGGTTCAGCAGCAGGCGGCAGCTGCCGTCGGCGTGTGGCGCCACCCAGGCGCGCAGCAGCGTGGGGCTTGCCAGCTCGAACGGGGTGTCGAACACCAGGCTGGCAAAGGCTGGCCAGGTGCTGTCGTCCAGCGCGCCCGCTGCAAGCACCCGGCACACCGCCGCCTGCTCGCAGACGACCTGCTCCGGACCGTCGGCGCCCGCCACGAAAGCCGTGCGCAGCGCGGGGTGCCTGGCCACCAGTCGCCTCACCGCCTCGGCCAGGGCCTGCGGATCAGCGCCTGCGGCCAGGTGCAGGACCATGGGCACGTTGTACGCGGTCGAGTCGGGCACGCGCTGCTGCTCCAGCCACAGCCGGCGCTGCTCGGCACTAGCCGGACCGCGACGGGCGCCTTGCGCGGCCGGCGCGGGGGGATAGGCCGGCGTCATGCCCTGCCCGCTCTGCAGTCGCTCGGCCAAGGCCGCGAACGGCTCGCCGAGCAACGTCGCAATGCAGATTTCCTGCTGCCAGCGGTCACGGATCGCCGACCTCAGGCGCATGGCCCTGAGCGAATCACCGCCGCTGCCTAGCCAGTCGTCCTGGCCCCCCAGGGCGGGTTGCCCGAGCAGCGTGCGCGCCTGCTGCAACAGCCAGTCCAGGGCCGGCGAGTGCTCGCCTGCCTCGACAGGCGGTCGCCAGGGAGTGTCGGCCTGGGCAAGCAGGCGCTCCTGGTCGATCTTGCCATTGGCCGTCAGTGGCAGGCCTGGCACCCGGAACAACTGGTGCGGGCGCATCCAGGACGCCAGGTGGGCACGCAGGTAGGCGTCGAACACGCGATAGTCCAGCTCCCCGCACGGCACCAGGAAGGCCAGCAGTTGATGGTCCTCGGCAGCCTGCCGGCGGCTGCAGACGTAGGCCTGGGCCACCTGGGGGTGTTCGAGCAGGCGCTGCTCCACCTCGCCCGGCTCGATGCGAAAACCGCGAACCTTGATCTGCCGGTCGACCCGCCCCTGGCATTCGACCTGCCCCTGGTCGTTGACCCGCACCAGGTCGCCGGTGCGGTAGTGCACATGCCGCCCGCCATCCAGCGCCGGCAGGCGCACGAAAGCGCGCGCGGTCTCCTCGGGGCGGTTGCGGTAGCCACGGGCCACGCCGCTGCCGCTCAGGTACAGCTCGCCGACTGCTCCCGGCGCCACCGGCTGTTGGCGTGGGTCGAGCACCTGCATGCCGGTGTCCGGCAGCGGCAGGCCGATGGGCACGCTGTCGCCGCTGAAGTCGCGCGGGATGGGGTGGCACAGGGCGAAGGTGGTGCACTCGGTGGGGCCGTAGACGTTGAACAGGCGGCAGGCACTGTCCGGGTTGGCCTGGTACCAGGCACGCACCGCCACCGGGCTGACCTGCTCGCCACCGGTCAGCACCTGGCGCAGGCTGGCAAAGCACGCCGGGTACTGCGCGTTCAGGGTGTTGAACAGCGACACCGTGATGAACAGGGTATCGACTTGCTGTACCTGCAGCAGCCGGGCCAGCCGGCGGGCGTCGAGCACGTCCTCGTCGGCGACCATCACCACGCAACCACCATTGAGCAACGGCGCCCACAACTCGAAGCTGCAGGCATCGAACGCCGGGTTGGACAGGCAGGCGAAACGCTGGCCGGGGCGGATGTCGATATAGCTGCCGGCCTGCGCCAGGCGCAGCAGCCCGCGCTCGCCGACCTCCACGCCCTTGGGCACCCCGGTGGTGCCGGAGGTGTAGAACAGCCACATGACCTCGGCAAAGCGCTCCGGCAACGGCTGGGCCGGTTGATCCGGGTGGTCCAGCAACGCCTCGACACTGGCCTCCCACGGCCCCGGCAAACCCTGGGGCGCATCGGCGAGGCTGAGCACGCCCACGCAGTCGGCATCGGCCAGCATCAACCCGCGGCGCTCGGCGGGGCTGGCCCGATCCAGCGGCATCACCACGGCGCCGGCCTTGAGCGCGCCAAGCAGTGCCGCCAGCCATTGCCAGCCGCGCGGCAGGTACAGCGCCAGGGCCTGGCCCGGCAATACGCCCCGCGCCTGCAGCCCCCGGGCGATGCGCTCACTGGCGCTGGCCAGCTCGGCGTAAGTCATGTGCAGCTGTCGGTCGATCACCGCCAGGGCCTGCGGATCTCGTTGCACCTGGGCGGCAAAACGCGCGAGCACGGTTTCCTGGAGCACGCTCATCATTTCCCCTCCTGGGCATCGAAACGTTGCAGTTCGCGCTGGATCGTCCGTGAGACCCGATGAATCTCGGCGCTTTCGAGCATGTCCCAATGCCCCCCCTGCACCAGGGTGGCCAGGTAGCCGTCGGCGGCGCGACGCCGCCAGAACCCGCGCAAGGCGCGCAACTGGCCACGCGGCAGGTCTTCACGGGCCTGCACCAGCACCACCCGCCCGGCCTGCGGCGGACAGGTGTAGGCGGCCATGGCCAGGCGATTGTGGTTGTACAGGTGGAAATAGCGCTCGACCTGGGCGTCCTCGATTCCGGGGTACATGCCGTTGAAGCGCACCAGCTTGTCACGGAACTCGGCCATGTCGACGGTGCCGATCTGCCCGCGGAAGGCCGGATCGTCCGAGCCCTGGGTATCGAGCAGCACCACGCTGACCGACGCCCGCCCGGCCTCGCGCAGGCGCCGGGCCATCTCGTAGGCCACCAGGCCGCCGAACGACAGCCCGGTGAGCACCAGCGGCCGCTCCAGCAAGGGCTCGATCTGGCGCAGGTAGGCCTCGGCCATCGCCTCGACCGTGGGCTCGGTGGCCTCCCCGGGGTTGAGCCCCGGCGACTGCACGCCGTACACGCCGACCGCCTCGGGCAGCACCTTGGCCAGGGACAGGTAGCAGAACGCGGTGCCGCCGGCCGGGTGGATGCACACCACGTTGCGCTGCCCGTCACCGCTGCGGAAGGTGATCAGGTTGCCATTGTCCACCTGAATGCTAGATCCGGTCCGCAGCCAGCCACCCAGGGCTTCGATGGTCGGATGGCCGAGCACCACCCGTGCCGGTACCTCGACATTGAACGCCTGGCCGATCTGGTAGGCCATCTTGATCGCCGCGATGGAGGTGCCGCCGACGGCGAAGAAGTTATCGCGGATGCCGATCTGCGGCGCCAGCAGCAGGCTTTTCCAGATCTGGTAGAGGGCCAGCTCGATAGGGTCGCGGGGGCTGCTCAGGTTGACCTGGCGCGCCGCCAGGTCATGGTCCGCGCGTTCGGCCAAGGCCTGACGGTCGACCTTGCCGTTGGCGGTGAGCGGCATGCCGTCGAGCCACAGGTAGGCACTAGGCAGCACGGCACTGGGCAGGGTCTCGGCCAGGTGCGCACGTACCGCCTGCTCGTCCAGCGTGGCGCTCGTCACGCAACAGGCTACGAGCCGTTGGTGCTGGGCCTCCTCGCCCAGCATCAGCACCACGCAGGAGGCGATGCCGGGGAAGGCCTGCAGTCGCGCCTCGATTTCCCCCAGTTCCAGGCGCACGCCACGCAGCTTGACCTGGAAGTCGTCACGGCCGAGGAACTCCAGTTGGCCGTCGGCGCGATAGCGCGCCAGGTCGCCGCTGCGGTACAGGCGCTCGCCCGACACGAACGGGCTGTCGATAAAGCGCTCGGCGGTCAGCGCCGGCAGCCCCAGGTAGCCGCGGGCCACGCCCACGCCGCCGATATGCAGGTGGCCGGTGACACCGGGCGGCACCGGTGCATCAAAGGCGTCGAGCACATGGAAGCGGTTGTTGGCGATGGGCCTGCCGATCGGCAGGCGCAACGCCGGGATTTCATCGCCCGGCGCCAGGGTCCAGATGCTGTTGATCACCGTGGTCTCGGTGGGGCCATAGACATTGTGCAGCCGCGCCTGCGGCAGTCGAGCGCGCAGCAGCCGCGCCAGGGCCGACGTCAGCTCGCCGCCGCCGCAGAACACGTCGGTGAGGCTGTGGCACTGGCTGGCCTCCTCCACCTCCAGGAACAGCTGCAGCATTGCCGGCACGAAGACCATCGCCGTGACCTGCCGCTCGCACACCAGCCGCGCCAGGTAACCCGGCTCGAAATGCCCGCCGGGCCGGGCGATCACCAGCCGCCCACCAGTGGCCAGCGGCCAGAAGGTCTCCCAAGCCGAGGCGTCGAAGCCGAACGGGATCTTGTGCAGCATCGTCCCGGCCTCGCCGCAGACGCCCAGGCACCAGACCAGCAAGTTGGCCAGCCCACGGTGCGCGACCATCACGCCCTTGGGCAGGCCGGTGGTACCGGAGGTGTAGATCACGTAGGCCAGGTGCTCGGGCGTCACGCCCACCTCGTGGGGCGCCAGGTTGTCGCCGTCCCGTTCAGCCCAGCCGGGCGCGTCGGCCTGCAGGTCGATCAGCGGCGCCTCCCAGCCACAGGCCTGCATGGCCTGGTGCAGGGTCGCCCGGGCCGAACCCAGGGTCAGCAGCGCCACGGGGGTGCTGTCGCCAAGCATGTGGCCCAGGCGCCCGACCGGATAGTCCGGATCCAGCGGCACATAGGCGCCACCGGCCTTGAGCACCGCCAGCAGCGCCACCGGCAGTTCCAGCGAGCGCTCCATGCACACGGCCACGCGGACATCCGGCCCAACGCCCAGGGTGCGCAGGTGGCGGGCCAGGCGGTTGGCCTGGGCATTGAGCTCGGCATAGCTGAGGGTTTGGCCCTCGAAAACCACCGCGCAGGCTTGCGGTTGCCGCGCCGCCAGTGTCTCGACCAGGTGATGCACGCAGTCGATCGGTCCCTGCAGGGCGGGCGCCTGGTTCCAGGTATGCAGCACCGTTTCACGCTCGTCGGCATCCATCAGCGACAGCGCGTGCAGCGGCTGCTTGGGTTCGGCGGCCACCTGGGTGAGCAACTCGCGGTAATGGTGGCTGAGGCGCTCGATGGTGGTGCGGTCGAACAGGTCGGTGTTGTACTCGACCAGCAGGTGCAACGCGCCGTCGCGCGCCACCCACTCGAAGGCCAGGTCGAACTTGGCCGTGGCGCTGCCGGTGCCATGAGGCGACAGTTCCAGGCCGGGCATGGCCAGCGTGGCGCCGGGGGTGTTCTGCAACACCATCATCACCTGGAACAGCGGCGAATGGCCGGGGTCGCGGGGCGGGTTGAGCGCCTCGACCACCCGGTCGAACGGCGCATCGTGGTGCCCATGGACCTCCAGCATGTTCGCCCGCACCTCGCGCAGCAGCTCGGCGAAGGTCTGTTGCGGATCGAGCCGCTGGCGGATCACCAGGGTGTTGACGAAGTGTCCGATCAGCGGCTCCAGCTCCGCCCTGCCCCGGTTGGCGAACGGCGTGCCCACGCACAGGTCGTGCTGGCCGCTGTAGCGCCACAGCAGCACGTCCAGGGCGGCGAGCAACACATTGAACAAGGTGCCCTGGGTATGCCGGGCCAGCGCCTCGAGCTCGGCCAGGGTGTCGCCGTCCACCGTCGAGCTGAAAGTGGCACCGACAAAACGCTGTACCCGCGGACGCGGGCGATCGCTGGGCAGGTCCAGCAGCACTGGCGCGTCGCCCAGGGCGCGGCGCCAGTAGTCGAGCTGGCCCTGCAGCGCCTCGCTATCCAGGCGTTGCCGCTGCCAGCAGGCGTAGTCGACGTACTGCACCGGCAACGGTGCCAGGCTCGGCGGCTGGCCGCGCAGGAAGTCGCTGTAGAGGCTGGCGATCTCGTGCTGGATCACGCCCATCGACCAGCCGTCAGCGACGATATGGTGGACGCTGTACAGCCACACATGGTCCTCATCGGCCAGTCGCACCAGCCGTGCCCGCAGCAGCGGGCCGCTTGCCAGGTCGAACGGGGCGCGGGCCTCGGCATCCACCGCTTCGGCCAGGCGGGCCTGGCGCTCGAGCTCGGGCAACTCGCGCAGGTCGAGCACCGCCAGGCTCAGCGGCCTGCTGGCGTGCACCACCTGCTGCGGTTCGCCATCGACGCTGGCGAAGGTGGTGCGCAGCATGGCGTGGCGCTCGATCAGCGCGTTCAGGGCCCGTTCCAGCGCGGCCACGTCCAGCCGTCCGTTGAGTCGCACCGCCGAGGGCACGTTGTAGAACGGGTTGCCCGGCTCCAGCTTGTCGAGGAACCACAGTTGTCGTTGTGAGAACGACAACGGGAAACGGGCCTGACCGTCTGGCCGACGCGGGATCGGCGCGTTGTCGTCAGGCCGGGCCAGCAAGGCGATCAGCGTTTGCTTGTGGGTCTTCAGCGCCTGCATCAGGGCCTCGTCGAGAAACCCCTTGGGCGCCTTGCAGCGCAGCTTGTCGCCGTCCACCTCGAGGGCCACGCCATGGCGGTCGAAAAACGCCAGCAGTTGATGGGCGTTCATACTTCGAATTCCTCCATGTCATTGTCGTCCTGCGCCTTGATTGCGAGTGCTTCCGGTGCTGTGCGTTGTGGCGTGTGAGGCGCACGTACGCCGCCGACCATCGAGTAGATCAGTGAATGGCTGCTGCCCAGGTCGAACAGCGTCGCCAGCTGCCGCGTCTCCACCGAGCCGACGCCGCACAGGCCCAGCCCCAGGTCGGCTGCGGCCATGGTCAGCAATTGCGCCATGGCGCCGGTCTCGATCAGGCAGAAGTCATGGCTGCCCTCGCCGTACAGCGGACGGATCGCTGCCAGGTCGGCGACGAAGAACAGCGCGAACGCCGCGCCCTCGTAGACCGGGCGGTTGACGAAGAAGTCGTAGATGTCCGGGTCGAGCTCGCCGGCGCCCATGGCCACCAGGCGGTGCCCGAGCGGATCGTGGTAGTAGGCACCGCCCGGTACGCCCAGCACCCGGCCGGGCTTGATGTAGAGGTAGGTCTGGATCGGGTACGCGCCGCCCGCCGACGGGAACAGGTACTTCGCCTCGCCGTCCAGCTGCCCCTGGGCCAGCACCGCCAGCAGTTCGGCGAACGCCTGCTCGGCAATGGGCTGTTCCAGGTACTGACGCACCGAGCGATAGTCGCGGTAGCGCCGGGCGAAAGCAGGGTCGGCCGGCAGCGCCAGGGCCACCTGCGGCGTGTCGCTGGCAAAGTGTCGCCGTGCGCGCTGCTCGGCCTTGAACGCCGCGCGCTGCTGCGGATCGTCCAGCACGGCGTCGACACTGGTACTCGGTGACTCGCTCTGCTCCTGGCGCTGGCGGTACAGCGCCAACAGGTTTAGCAAGGTCGGCTGCGCCAGCAGGTTCGCCACATGGGGGCGGAAGCGCAGCTCGCTCGACAGCGCGTTGCTGATGCGCACGATGTCGATGGAGGTGGCGCCCAGGCTCAACAGGTTGGCGTCAGCGGCAATATCCGCCCTGCCCAGCACCTGCTGGACGATGGCCACCAGGCGCTGCTCCTGCGGCCCTTCGAGTTCCAGCGCCCTGCCGCCGGCCTGGACCTGCTCGGGTTCGGGCAGGCGGCTCTTGTCGACCTTGCCATTGGCCGACAGTGGCCAGGCCTCCACGAAGGTGAAGGACGCCGGCACCATGTACGCCGGCAGCTTGTCGGCCAGGTAGCCAGCAAAGTCGCCGGCCTGCAGCGCCGGGTCGGCCCTGAGCACGTAGCCGGCCAGGCGCTTCTGCGCCTGGGCCTCGCCGAGGATGCGCACCACCGCGCTGTGCACGCCGGGGTGGCGGTTGAGCACCACCTCGATCTCGCCCAGTTCGATCCGATAACCCTGGACCTTGACCTGGTTGTCGTCACGACCGAGGAACTCGATGTTGCCATCCGGCAGCAGGCGCCCCAGGTCTCCGGTGCGGTACAGGCGCTCGCCGGTCAGCGGATGGTCGAAGAAGCTCCTGGCGCTCAGCGCCTCGTCGCGCCAGTAGCCCTTGGCCAGGCCGATGCCACCGATGTACAGGTGGCCGGTGACCCAGGTCGGGCGCACTTGCAGTGCCTCGTCCAGCACATGGAAACGCTGGTGATCCAGCGCCTGGCCATAGGGAATGCTGCGCCAGGCCGGATCGACCTGCTCGATCGGGTAGCCGATCGACCAGATCGACGCTTCGGTGGCTCCGCCCAGGCTCATCAGTTGCAAGCCTGGACGCAACACCCGGGCGCGCTCGGGCAGTGCCAGCGGGATCCAGTCGCCGGAGAGCATGGCCAGGCGCAGGCTCGCCGGCAGCACCCTGCCCTCGCCCTCCAGGTATTCCACCAGCATGCCCAGCAGCGCCGGCACCGAGTTCCACAGGCTGACCCGGTGCCGTTCGAGCAGCGTGGTCCAGTGCGCGGGATCCAGGCTCAGCTGCGGTTCGAGCATGACCACCGCCGCGCCCGCCGCCAGGGTGCCGAAGAAGTCGTACACCGACAGGTCGAAGCTCAGCGACGAGATGGCCAGCACACGGTCCTGCGGGCCCACGGCGAAGCGGCGGTTGATGTCGAGCAAGGTGTTCACCGCGCCCTGGTGGTCGATCACCACGCCCTTGGGCGTGCCGGTGGAGCCGGAGGTGTAGATCACGTAGGCCAGGTCATCGGGGTGCACCTGCACGTCGCGCAGTGGTTCACCCGGGCTGTCTATCTGGTCGCTGACCGGCAGCACGGTGACCTGCGTCGGCCACGCCACCCGCTCCAGCAGGCACGGCTGGGTCAGCGCCAGGCTGGCCTCGGCGCGCTCGAGGATATGGCGCAAACGCGCGCCGGGCAGGCTCGGGTCGATGGGCAGGTAGGCACCGCCGGCATAGAGGATCGCCAGCGTCGCCACCACTTGCTCCCAGCCGCGCTCCATCACCACGGCGACCAGCCGGTTGGGCTGCACGCCACGGGATTGCAACTGCGCGGCCAGCTGTCGGGCCTCCTGGCGCAATTGACCGTAGCTCAGCTCACGGGCACCCAGCACCGCGATGGCCTGTGGCGTGGCCAGGGCCTGGCGCTCGAACAGCGCGTGCAGCAACGGCAGATCCCGTGGCGCTGGTGGCGCCTGCGGCAGGCGCGCCTGGGGCAGCAACTGCGGCGTGCTGGCGGCCCAGGCATCAGGGGCGAGCAAACGGTCGAGCAGCGCATTGTAGGCGGCGAACATCTGCCCGATCATGCCCTCGGGGAACAGCGCATCGATGCTGTCCCAGTTGAACAGCAGGCGACCTTCGAGTTCGAGCAGGGTGTGGTCGAGCCACACATGCGGGGTCTGGGTGATGCTGTGTTCCAGCGTCGCGCCAAGAGCGTCGCCCAGATTGAACTCGGCCAGCTCCGGCGCCGCTTCCGACAGGGTGCTGTTGAACACGATCGGCATCGCCGTCTGCTGCACGCCGCGGGCCTGGGACAGCTCGCGCAGTACACGCACGCCACTGACCACCGAGTGGTCGATGTCCTGCCACAGGCGCGCCTGCACGGCGCGGGCCTTGTCGGTGAAGCTGGCGTTGCCGTCGATGGCCACTTCCAGCAGCACCAGGGAGGTGAAGTCGCCGATGATCGCATCCACCTGCGGGTGCAGCGGCAAGCGGTTGAACAGCGGCAGGCTGAGGGTGAAGCGCGGCTGGCGGCTCCACAGCGCCAGCACTTCGCTGAACGCGGTCAGCAGCATTACCGACGGGGTGACGCCGAACTGCCGGGCCATGGCCTTGAGACGGCTCCACTGCGCTGCCGGCATGTCGCGGTCGCGGCGGGTGAAGTGCGGGTTGGCGATGCTTTCCGGCTGGCACACCCGTGGCAGGTCCGGGGCGGGGGCCAGGGTCTCGATCCGCCCGCGCCAGTAGTCCAGGGCGCGTTCATAGGACGAGTCGGCACGCAAGCGTCGCTCGGCCAGCACATAGTCGCGGAAGGTCACGCCCGGCTCGGGCAGTTGCAGCTCGGGCTCGTGGTAGTACCCCATCAGCTCACGGGCCAGGATCTGCGTGCTGGCGGCATCGACCACCAGGGCGTCGAGGCTGATGTGCAGGTGACTGATGCCGTCATCTAGCAGCGACACGCTGAAGTCAAACAGCGGCCAGCGGCTGGCATCGAGCACCTGGTGCGACTGGCGCTCGCGGACAGCCATCAGGGCACTCCGGGCTTCCTCGCCGCTCCTGCCGCGCAGGTCGCGGCGGGCCAGCTGGTAAACCGGCACTTGTTCCAGCACCTGCTGGGTGCCATCGTCGAGGAACACCACGCGCAGCATGTCGTGGCGCTGGATCATCCGGTTCAGCGCCGCCTCGAAGCGCGGCACATCGAAATCGGGGATGCGCCATTCCTCGTAACCATGGGCGCTGACCCCGCCGAGGCTTACGCTGGCCTCACGGCCGAACCAGTAGGCCTGCTGGATGTCGGTGAGCGGGAACGGCGCATGGCGTCCGGCCGGGTCGGCCTGCAGGGCCTGCGCCTGGGGTCCGCCATGGGTCTCTTGCGTCACCCCGACCTGCGCGGCCAGCTCCATCAGCACCGGTGCCTGGAACAGGCTGCTCAGCGACAGCTGCGCGCCCAGGCGCTGGTTGATCGCGTAGACCAGGCGCGTGGCCAGCAGCGAGTGGCCGCCCAGGTCGAAGAAGTTGTCATGAATGCCGACCCGCTCGCACTTGAGCACCTCGGCCCACACCTGGGCCATGCGCCGCTCGGTCTCGTTGCGTGGTGGCTCGAAATGCGCCGCGCCGCCACGCTCGGGCGCCGGCAGCGCCTGGCGGTCGAGCTTGCCGTTGCGGGTCAGCGGCAGCTGCGCGAGGCTGACCCAGGCGCCGGGCAGCATGTGCTCGGGCAATTGGCGCTGCAAGGCGGCGCGCAGGGTTTGCGGATCGCCGCTGCCCACCACGTAGGCCACCAGGCGCGGATCGCCGGGGATGTCTTCGCGCAGCAGCACGGCTGTGTCCTGCACGCCCGGCTGCTGGCGCAACAGGCTGTCGATCTCGCCCAGCTCGATACGGAAACCGCGCAGCTTGACCTGCTGGTCCGCACGTCCCAGGTACTGCACGTTGCCATCGACCTGTAGTCGGGCCAGGTCGCCGCTGCGATACATGCGCGCGCCGGGCTGTGGGTTGAACGGGTCGGGCAGGAAGCGCTCGGCGCTCAGGAGTGGGCGGTTGAGGTAGCCACGTGCCAGGCAGTCGCCTGCAATATACAGCTCGCCCGGGACACCCACCGGCAATGGATTCAGGTCGCCGTCCAGCACGTAGAGCCGGGCATTGGCAATCGGCTTGCCGATGGCAGGCAACTCAGGCCAGTGTTCGGCATCGACGCAATCGAGGCTGAACTGGCTGACCACATGGGTCTCGGTCGGGCCGTACTGGTTGCGCAGGCGCGCACCGCCCAGGCCACGGACGAAGGCGCGCAACGCGTCATTGACCTGCAGCGCCTCGCCGGCGGTGACGATCTCGCAGCCGCCGGGCGGCATCGGCGCGTCGGCCTCGGTCACGGCGGCCAGTTGTTGCAGCACGGCGAACGGCAGGAACGCACGCCCTACACCCTGGGCCACCAGGGTCGGACGCAGGGTGGCCAAGTCCTTGCGTTCAACCTCGCTCATCAACTGCAAGGTGCCGCCCTGGCACAGGGTGCTGCAGATCTCCTGGAACGACACGTCGAAATTCAGCGAGGCGAACTGCAGTACGCGACAAGGCGTTGGTGCGTCCTCCAGTTGCCAGGCAATCAGGTTGTCCAGGGCCCGACGGCTGTGGGCCACGCCCTTGGGGCGGCCGGTCGAGCCGGAGGTGTAGAGCACATAGCCGAGGTGCTCGGGATGGACCGTCACCGGCGGTTCGCTGTCCGGGCAGTCGGCCCAGCGCGCGGCGTCGGCGTCCAGGCACAGCAGCTCGACCGCCTGCGGCAGGCCCGGGCGCAGCGAGGCCTGGGTCAGCACCAGGCTGGGCGCTGCGTCGGCGAGCATGAAGGCCAGCCGGTCGGCCGGGTACGCGGGATCGAACGGCACATAGGCGGCGCCGGCCTTGAGGATCGCCAACAGGCCGACGACCATCTGCGCTGAGCGTTCCATGCAAAGTCCCACCCGCTGCTCGGGGCCAATGCCTCGGGCGACCAGATACTGGGCCAAGCGGTTGGCAGCGCGGTCCAGCTCGGCATAACTCAGCGACTGCCCGTCGGCGACCAGCGCCACGGCATCCGGCCTCTGGCGGGCGATGGCCGTCAGGCGCGCCATGCAATCCGGCTGGCCGGCAGTGTCGCGGGCCGTGCGGTTGAAGCGGTCCAACACTTGCACGCGCTGCGCGGCATCGAGCAGCTCGAGGGTAGCAATGGACTGTCCGGGGTTGTCGACCATGCCTTCCAGCAAGCGGCGCAGGTACTCGCCGATACGCGCCACGGTGGCGCGTTCGAACAATCCGCTGGCGTACTCCAGCCCACCGACAATCTGGCCATCACGTTCGCTGAGGGCCAGTTGCAGGTCGAATTTCGCCACCGGCTGGCTGCACGGCACGGGGCTGATGTCCAGCCCGGGCAAGGCCAGGGTCTGGCCCTGGTCCTGTTCCCAGGCGAACAGCACCTGGAACACCGGGCTGTAGGCCAGGCTGCGCGGCGGGTTGAGCAACTCCACCAGTTGCTCGAACGGCAGGTCCTGGTGAGCCTGGGCCTGCACGGTCACCTGCCGGGCCTGGCGCAGCCACTGCTCCAAGGTCGGCGCCCCCCTGCGGGTCATGCGCAGCGCCAGGGTGTTGACGAAGAAACCGACCAGCCCGTCCAACGCCGGGTCCGGACGGTTGGCCGTGGGCACGCCGACCACCACGTCGTCCTGCCCGGACAGGCGCATCAGCAGCAGCGACCAGGCGCTCAGCAAGCCCATGAACAGCGTGCCGCCATGGGCACCGCACAGCACCTTCAGGCGCGTGGTCAGCTCGCGATCCAGCATCAGCGGCACGAATCCACCACGGTAATCCTGCACCGTCGGGCGCGGATGGTCGGTCGCCAGTGTCAGCAGCGGCGGCGCGCCTTCCAGCGCCTGTTGCCAGTACCGGCGCTGGCCCTCCAGCCGCTCGCCCGCCAGCCAGCGTGGGTGCCAGGCAGCGTAATCCATATATTGCACCGGCAACGCCGGCAGTGTCGCTTCGATACCTTGCACGGCGGCGCCATACAGGGTTTCCAGGTCGCGGGTAAGCACGCCCACCGACCAACCGTCGGAGATGATGTGGTGCTGGGTCAGCAGCAGCACGTGCTCGTCCGGTGCCAGGCGCGCCAGGCAGGCGCGCATCAGCGGCCCCTTGGCCAGGTCGAACGGTCTTGCGCCCTCCTCTTCGATCAGCGCGGCCAGGCGTGCCGAGGCATCGGGCAGGCCCTGCAGGTCGACCTGGACCAGGGCCATGCCCTGGTCTTCGGCGCCGACACATTGTCGGCCCTCACCCTCGACGCTGAGGAAAGTAGTGCGCAGTGCCTCATGGCGCGCCACCAGCTTGTCCAGGCTGTCCGCCAGCGCCTGCACCTGCAAGGCACCTTTGAGACGCAGGTTCAGCGGCATGTGGTAGGCGGCGTTGCCACCCTCCATCTGCGCCAGGAACCATAACCGGCGCTGGGCGGACGACAACGTTTGCGCACCCGTGCGTTCGACTGCCTCGATCGGCAGCCGCGCCTCGTCCCGGCTGGCCTGCAGGCGCTGAGCGAAGTCCACGAGCCGCGGGCTTTCGAACAGCGCCACCGGTGCGGCTTCGCGCCCCAGGTCCTGGCGCACGCGGGCCAGCACGCGCATCACCAGCAGCGAATGGCCGCCCAGGGCGAAGAAGTGATCGTCGCGGCCGATGTGCGCAACCCCCAGCACCTCGCCCCAGATCGCCGCCAGGCTGGTTTCCAGCGCCCCCTGCGGCGCCTGGTAGTCACGTTGCTTGAAGGCAGCGGCGTCCGGCGCGGGCAGGCCGACGCGGTCGAACTTGCCGTTGGCGGTCAGCGGCAAGGCAGGCAGTTGCACGTAGGCGCTCGGCAGCATGTAGTCCGGCAGGTGTTCGCCCAACTGCTCGCGCAGGGCCGCCGGGCTCAGCCCGGCGCCCGGCTGCTGGGCGAAGTAGGCCACCAGGCGGGGCTCGCCGGGCGTATCCTGGCGCAGCAGCACCAGGCTTTGCCGCACGCCGGGCACCTGCGCCAGGCGCGCCTCGATCTCGCCCAGCTCCAGGCGCAGGCCGCGCAGCTTGGCCTGCTGGTCGCCGCGACCAAGGAATTCGAGCTGGCCATCGCCGCGCAGGCGCGCCAGGTCGCCGGTGCGGTACAGGCGCTCGCCGGCCACGAAGGGGTTGTCGATGAAACGCTCGGCGGTCAGTTGCGGCAGGTTCAGGTAGCCGCGCGCGACCCCGACGCCGCCGAGGTACAACTCACCCTCCTCGCTCGCCTGCCCTCGCGCATCAAGCAGATAGACGCGGCAGTTCGCCAGTGGTCGACCGATAGGCAGCACAGCATCAGCCACCTCGTGCGCCGGCAGTTCGTGGCAGGTGCTGTCGATGCTCGCCTCGGTGACGCCGTACGCCTGCACCAGCTGCACCCGTTCGCCGCACAGACGGCGCAGCCGGCGGGCGCTATGGGCACTCCAGACATCCGAGCCACAGACCACCGTGCGCAGAAAGGCCAGGTCGTGGCCGTTCGCCTCGACCCAATCCAGCAGCGGGTCGAGCACCGCCGGCACGAAGTCGCCGAAGCCCACCTGCGCCTCGCGCAGCAGCCGGTACAACGCGGGCGGGTCCATCAGCGTGTCGCGTGGACACAGCACCAGGGTGCCGCCGAAGCCCAGGGCGCGGATCAGGTCGGCGCTGAACACATCGAAGGAGAAACCCGCCATCTGCAGGTGATTGAGCGGCGCCCGCAGTGGATACAGCTGCGCCCAGGCCGCGCCCAGGGCGACCAGGCCACGGTGCTCGACCATCACCCCCTTGGGCGTGCCGGTGGAGCCGGAGGTGTAGATCACATAGGCCAGGTGGTTGGGCGTCAGCCCGATCGCTCGCGGGTCCGGGTCATGGGACGCAAGCTCGGCCCAGGCCGCGCTGTCGTCGAGATCGAGCAGTGTCGAGGCCGCTGCCAGACCATCGAGTGCAGCCCGGGCCGGGCCATGGCTGAGCAACACTGCCGGGGCGCTGTCAACCAGCATGTGCGCCAGGCGCGCCCGCGGATAGCCAGGGTCCAGCGGCACGTAGGCGCCACCGGCCTTGAGCACGGCGAGCACAGCCACCAGCATGGCCGGCGAACGCGCCAGGCACAGGCCGACCCGCACATCTGGCCCGACCCCCAGGGTACGCAGGTGGTGGGCCAGGCGGTTGGCCTGTGTGTTGAGCTCGGCGTAGGTCAGTGCCAGCTCGCCAAAGCGCACGGCAATGGCCTGCGGCACGCGCCGCACCTGGGCCTCGAACAGGCCATGGATGCACTGGTCGGCGTCGAACGGGGCATCGTGGTGCCAGTTCTCGGGTAAAACGTCGGGCTGCGCGCCGGCCGTGCCGCGCGAGGGGGTGGTGTCGAACATCGAGGCTGCCATCCATGAGTATTGTTCTTATGGGACGTGCAGGACGACGGGCGTCCTGCCTGTCGGGCCCGGCCATCGGGCCGGGGCGGTCATGCGTCGGCGATCAGGGGCCGAGCGCTACACCGTTGCGAGCGGGAGTGGTGGGCGGGACGCCGTGCGGCCGGGCGGCAGCGCACGTGATGGGAAGAGCAGCGACTACGGGCGCACGGCCCGTCATATCTACGATTCCAGACTGCGTGACCAATTGAAACCTCACCATCCTTATGGGGGGGCGTGGAAGGGCCACGAGCGTTGAGCCTGGGTGGTCCCTTCGGCTGCGGTACCGGTGACCTGTGGGTCAGCGGCGATCCATTGGCGCCGGGCTCCTGGCCCCGCGCGCTGGCGGATGATAACCATGCGAGTCGGCGCCAAGGCAACAAAAAGAAATGTTTTCTTGATTGGGTGCTGATCTTTCGAGGTGCTCGACGAAACGGGATATTACGTACTACGTATTACACCACGAATCATGTTTCCCCTTGGCCCGGTAACTGCCCGGACTCTGCCCGGTCCATTTCTTGAACGCTCGGTGAAACGCGCTGGGCTCCTGGAACCCGGTGTGCTCGGCAATCTCGGCAATGCTCAGGCGCCCTTCGCGCAGCAGCTCGAAAGCCATTGCTCGACGCACCTCGTCCTTGATCTGCTGGTACGAGCGCCCTTCCCGCTCCAGCCGGCGGCGGAAGCTGCTGGCGCTAAGCCCCTGCCGCTCGGCCATGGCGTTGAGGGTCGGCCACTGCCCGTAGTGGCGGGCGCGCAGGTGGCGGTAGACCTCGGCCACCAGGCCGTTCTGGTTGCGAAAGCGGATCACCAGCCCCTGCGGCGCGCTGCGCAGGAAGCCCTTCAGCGCCGCCAGGTCCTGCACCACTGGCAGACGCAGCCAGGCGCTGTCGAACTCGACCTCGGTACGCCCGCTGCCCAGACGCAGGTCCGGCCCCCACAGCAACGCATCATCCTCCTGCGCGGGCCGCGCCAGGGCCAGCTCGGTGCGGTCGATGGCGATGCGCCTTCCCGCCAGCCAGCACAACAAGCCGATCACCAGCACCAGGTAGGTTTCCTCGGCATAGACCCGGGTCAGCGGATCGGCGATGTTCGACTGCACACTGATCACCGCGCGCGCGCCGCGCACCGTGACACTGCCGTTCAGGTCGCGCAGGAACAGGGCGAAACTGCCCAGGCACTGGCGCAGTGCCTTGCCCAGGGTGGGTTCCTGGATCAGCCCGCGGCAGATCAGGGCGAAGCTGCCCAGGGGCATGCCGTGGCTGTCAAGGTGGAAGAACTCGTCGTGCAGCTCGTCGATCAGCGCCAGCCACAGTTGGGCGAATGCCTTGGCCGGCACCCGCGCCAGGGGCTCGGCCAGCACCTGCGGATCAATGCCCACCGCCCGCAGATGGGCGTCGCGTGCCTGTGGCCGCTCACGCAGGGCGTGGAGCATGGCATTGAGGAAGTACACCGCGACCGTATCGCTATCGCGCATGGCAGAAGTCCGCTGTCTATGCTGAGTGGCAAAAAATGCCAGGTTGATTGAACAGATCCGGCATAGGCCACCTGAAGGCCTTTGCCTAGACTCGATCCACCCCGGGAGGGTGCGGCCGCCATTCTCGCAGAGCCACCCCCACCCCGCCACGCCTTCGCAAACGGAGCCCCCCATGAGCAGCAAAGAAATCTTCGTCGTCAGCGCGGTACGTTCGGCCATCGGCAGCTTCGGCGGTTCGCTCAAGGACCTGCCCCTGGCCGACCTCGCCACCCAGGTGACCCGCGCCGCCATCGAGCGTTCGGGCGTCGCCGCCGAGCAGATCGGCCATGTGGTAATGGGCAACGTGATCCCCACCGAGCCGCGCGACGCCTACCTGGGCCGGGTCGCCGCAATGAACGCCGGCATCCCCAAGGAAACCCCGGCCTTCAGTGTCAACCGCCTGTGCGGCTCGGGCCTGCAAGCCATCGTTTCGGCCACCCAAGGCCTGCTGCTGGGCGACAGCGATATCGCCCTGGCCGCCGGCGCCGAATCCATGAGCCGCGGTCCCTACCTGCTGCCACAGGCCCGCTGGGGTGCGCGCATGGGCGACCTGCAGGGCATCGACTACATGGTCGGCATCCTCCAGGACCCGTTCGAACACTTCCACATGGGCATCACCGCCGAGAACGTTGCGGCGGCCCACGGCATCAGCCGCGAGATGCAGGACGAGGTCGCCCTGACCAGCCAGCGCCGCGCCGCCCGCGCCATCGCCGAGGGCCGTTTCGACGGCCAGATCGTGCCGATCGAGATCAAGACCCGCAAAGGCCCCGTGCAGTTCGCCGTGGACGAGAACGTGCGCGGCGATGCCAGCGCCGAACAGCTGGCGGCCATGAAAACGGTGTTCAAGAAGGACGGCACCGTCACCGCCGGCAACGCCAGCAGCATCAACGACGGCGCCGCCGGCCTGGTCCTGGCCACGGGTGACGCCGTACGCCGCGAGGGCCTCCAACCGCTGGCGCGCATCGTCGCCTACGCCCACGCCGGGGTGGAGCCAGCGCTGATGGGCCTGGGCCCGATCCCGGCCACGCAGAAGGTGCTGGAAAAAGCCGGTTTGAAGGTCGCCGACCTGGACGTGATCGAGTCCAACGAAGCCTTCGCCTCCCAGGCCTGCGCCGTGGCCCGGGCCCTGGGCTTCGACCCGGAGAAGGTCAACCCCAACGGCTCGGGCATTTCCCTCGGCCACCCGGTCGGCGCCACCGGGGCGATCATCGCCACCAAGGCCATCCATGAACTGCACCGCGTCCAGGGCCGCTACGCCCTGGCCACCATGTGCATCGGCGGCGGCCAAGGCATCGCCGTCATCTTCGAACGCGTCTGAAAGGAGTCAGCAACATGAACATCGAACGCATCGCCGTGATCGGCGCCGGCACCATGGGCAACGGCATCGCCCAGGTGTGCGCACTGGCCGGCTACCAGGTCCTGCTGGTGGACGTCTCCGACGCCGCGCTGGAGCGCGGCGTGGCGACCCTGGGCAAGAACCTCGAACGCCAGGTCGGCAAGGGCACCATCGACGCCGACAAGGCCAGCGCGGCCAAGGCGCGCATCCGCACCAGCACCGACTACGCCCAGCTGGCGGACGCGCAGCTGGTAATCGAAGCGGCCACCGAAAACCTCGCCCTCAAGCAGCGCATCCTGCAGCAGGTGGCCGCCAATGTCGGCGCCGAGTGCCTGATCGCGACCAACACTTCGTCGCTGTCAGTCACCCAGCTGGCGGCCAGCATCGAGCAGCCGCAGCGTTTTATCGGCGTGCACTTCTTCAACCCGGTGCCGATGATGGCGCTGGTCGAGATCATCCGGGGCCTGCAGACCAGCGATGCGACCTACGCCCAGGCGCTGCTGGTCACCGAAAAGCTCGGCAAGACCCCGATCACCGCTGGCAACCGTCCGGGCTTCGTGGTCAACCGGATCCTGGTGCCGATGATCAACGAGGCGATCTTCGTGTTCCAGGAAGGCCTGGCCAGCGCCGAGGACATCGATACCGGCATGCGCCTGGGCTGCAACCAGCCGATCGGCCCGCTGGCCCTGGCCGACCTGGTGGGCCTGGACACCTTGCTGGCGATCATGGAGGCCTTCCACGAGGGCTTCAACGACAGCAAGTACCGCCCCGCCCCGCTGCTCAAGGAGATGGTTGCCGCCGGCTACCTGGGGCGCAAGAGCGGTCGCGGCTTCTTCACCTACTGACGGAGCCGCGCCATGCCCCCGGTCAACGCGGCGCTGCGCTGCGCCAACTTCGAGGAGCGGCGTGACCGGGCCATGGCCCTGTTCGCCGAGAAAGGCTTCGGCCAGGTCAGCATGCGTGAGCTGGCGGCGCACGTGGGCTTGACCGCGGGCTCGCTGTACCACCATTTCCCCAGCAAGCAGGACCTCTTGTATGACTTGATCGAGGAGTTGTACGAGGAGTTGCAGGCCACCCTGGACCTGGGCCGTCGGGCGCGGGCCCAGGGTCGGCCGGTGCTGGCTTGCCTGATTGCCGCGCACTGGCAGTTGCATGCGGAGCGGCCTTTGCAGTTTCGTCTGGCCGAGCGGGATGTCTGCTGCCTGACCGGGGAGCAGCAGGCGCGGCTGGCGGGCTTGCGGGAGCGCTATGAAACCGGGCTTTTGCGGTTGATTGCGCCACAGGCGCGGTTGGGGGTGGAGGTTCTCGCGGCTACCGGGCATGTGCTGGCGACGCTGTTGAACCAGTTGCCTGGGATGTTGCGGGGGAAGGGGCTGGGTGAGGTGGAGGGGGTTGGGTTGATGGAGAGTTTGGTGGTGGGGGCTGTGGAGAGGGCTTTGGGGTAGGGTTTTTGTTCTGGCTCTGGTTCCGTGGTGATTGTTTTGGTTTTTGTATGCGCATTCGTAGGTGATGTCGACATTTAGTCACCTTTTCGCCTTTACGGCGACCTACTTTTCTCTAGGGAAAAGTAGGCAAAACCGTTCCGCTCCGTTCATCCGGCCCCTGCGCTTCGCTCCGGGGTTCCCTCGCTCCGTTCTTGCTCCCGGGAGGACCGCGCTG